>JALERL010000062.1 GCA_022764465.1 Lachnospiraceae bacterium
ACTTCGACACCTTTGGGATCACGGCATGTTTAAAGCAACCTCTTATGGTACATCCTAAGTAACCATACAACATCGATTCCATCGTAGAGGAGAAGAGCAAATGAAGAGTAAATACCATCATATTTTTGAACCAATGACAATCCGCCGCATGACCGTGAAAAACCGTATCGTTATGACACCAATGGGAACGAATTACGGTGAGCAGAACGGCGAAATGAGTTTCTTACACATCAACTATTATGAGCAGCGTGCCAAGGGAGGCACCGGTCTTTTGATCGTTGAGAATGCCAGCGTTGATTCCCCACAGGGATCAAACGGAACCACACAGCTCCGTATCGACTTAGATAACTATATCCCGAGATTATTCAAATTATGTGAAAACGTACACAAGCACGGCGCATGTATCGCAATCCAGTTAAATCATGCAGGTGCTTCTGCAATGTCTTCCCGAATCGGAATGCAGCCGGTATCCGCTTCAAATATTCCATCTAAGGCAAACGGCGAGATTCCTCGTCCATTAGAAAAGGAAGAGATCCTTCAGATCGTGAAAAAGTACGGAGAAGCTGCAAAGCGTGCACAGATCTGTGGCTTTGATGCAGTTGAGATCCATGCTGGGCACTCTTATCTGTTAAGCCAGTTCCTTTCCCCTCTTACGAATAAGCGTACAGATGAATTCGGCGGAAGCCCGGAAAACAGAGCACGTTTTACCAAGCTCGTGATCGAAGAAGTCCGTAAACAGGTCGGACCATTTTTCCCTATCTTCGTCCGCATCAGTGCCGATGAGATGATGGAAGGCGGAAATACTTTAGAGGATACTTTAGAGTACTTGCAGTACTTCGAGAAGGAAGTCGATGTATTCGATGTTTCCTGTGGACTGAATGGTTCTATCCAGTACCAGATCGATGCAAACTACTTCCCGGACGGATGGCGTTCCTATATGTCTAAGGCTGTTAAGGAAAAATACAACAAGCCATGTATTACCGTTGGAAATATCCGTAACCCACAGGTTGCAGAAGATATTCTTGCCCGCGGCAATGCAGACTTCATCGGAATGGGTCGTGGACTGATCGCAGATCCGGAATGGGTAAACAAAGTAGAATTCGGCAATGAATGCGATCTTCGGAAATGTATTTCCTGTAACATCGGTTGTGCCGGACA
Source organism: Lachnospiraceae bacterium (assembly GCA_022764465.1). Lineage (GTDB taxonomy): Bacteria > Bacillota > Clostridia > Lachnospirales > Lachnospiraceae > Roseburia_C. The sequence continues at coordinate 1,159 of JALERL010000062.1, forward strand.
CCGTATCGGCTTAAACCAGCCAATCCGTTGTACGATCAATCCTGCTGTCAACAGCGGTGAAGATTATATGAAGAGAAAGATCACAAAGCCATGCAACGTTGTTGTCATCGGTGGTGGTACTGCCGGACTTGAAGCAGCCTGCACTGCTGCTGAGGTTGGATGTACCGTATTCCTGATCGAGAAAAAGCCGGAGCTTGGCGGACTTGCTTCTGTTATCTCTAAGATTCCGGATAAGAACCGTCTTGCAGACTTTCCGAAGTATCTGATCCATCGTGCTTCTAAGCTGCATAATCTCTTCATCTTCAAGAATACCGACGCAACCGTAGATCTTGTAAAGAGCTTAAATCCGGACATTATCGTAAATGCTACCGGGTCCGTACCGACGCTTCCACCAATCACAGGTCTGCATGATCTGGTAGATAAGGATGATACACAGGTTGCTACCGTTCTTAAGATGATCGAGCGCCTGAATGAGTATCCGGAAGATATGAACGGAAAGAAAGTTGCCATCATCGGTGGTGGTGCTGTAGGTCTTGATGTTATGGAATACTTCGCACCGAAGGGCGCAGATGTAACCATGGTCGAAATGCTTCCAATGATTGGAAACGGCTTAGACCCTGTTACCAAAAATGATACTGCCTGCAAGATGCAGAAATACAATGTAAGACAGATGACAAACACTGCCCTCTTAGAGGTGAAAAATGACCGCTTCTTAGTAAAGAATCCGGAAGGTGTGGAAGAAGATGTTCCATTCGATTATGGATTTATCTGTCTTGGTATGCGTGCAAATACACCGGTATTAGCTGACTTAGAGGAAGCTTTCGAGTCAACAAATGTTGAGATCATCAACATCGGTGACAGCAAGCGTGCAAGAAGAATTATCGAGGGAACCGAGGAAGGCAGAAATATCTTAAACGTATTAGAGAGACACGATTTCTTCTAAAAATCAAATAAAATTATTTTAATTTTTTATACAGGTCAAATCTCAAAACAAAAATGCACAAATATGTAACCCAACATATTTGTGCATTTTGTCATTCTAATTTGTATAAATCTTCCTTCCTAGCTGAAGAACAGTTTCTTTACCTCTTCTACCGGCATATCCTGTCCGGTATAGAGCTTGAAGGCTGCTACACCCTGCCATAAGAGCATGCCTTTTCCATTGATGCAGGTACAGCCTGCTTCTTTTGCTTCTCTTAAAAGCTTCGTTTCTTCCGGATTGTAGACTGCATCTGCAACTACGAGTCCCGGACGGAATGCGCTTAAGTCCTTTACGACACTCTCATTTTCCATTGGCTTCATTCCAACGATCGTAGCATTTGCAAAAATATCACTGTCTGCGATCTCTTCTGTCATCTTCGCAGTATCTGCGATGTCATAGACATTGACTATGATGCCCGGTACTTCTGCGCGGATCTTCTCAGCGGTCTGTAAGGTTCTCTCGAAAAATGCATCCTTGATATTGAAGATCGTGATCTCTCTTGCACCATCTAATGCACACTGTACCTGGATGGCTGTTGCAGCTCCGCCGCCGCCTGCGACTGTGATCTTCTTGCCCTTAATATCGATTCCGTGATCCTTTAAGTTATGTACGAAACCCTCTCCGTCTGTGATGTATCCGGTCAGTTTTCCGTCATCATTTACGATCGTATTGACTGCACCGATGATTCTTGCTGCCGGTGACAGCTCGTCCATATACTTCAATGCCTCTGTCTTACATGGCATCGTTACATTACAGCCACGCATCTTGAAGGTCTTCATTGCATCGATGGCAGCCTTTACCTCTTCTACCTTTATATCAAAAGCAACATAGGCATAATCTAAGCCCAGCTTCTCGAAGCTGTAGTTATACATCGCCGGTGAACCGGAATGTCCGACCGGTGAACCAATTAATGCCAAAAGTCCTGTGTGCCCTGAAATTCTTTTCTCCATTTTTTGTTCCTCCATTTTTTACTAAACCTATCATAAACTGTTTTTTGCTATCTGGCAAGACTTTTTTGCTTTAAACCGCGAAAGTGGATAAATTTACTCCATTGCAGTCTCTGCGTCTATGATATTTCCTTCCGCTGAAATCGTAACACCTTCTGATATATTCTGCATATACTGATACAGGTTCTTCGCATCCGCATCGTCCATAAGCTTTGTACAGCCGCCTGTTGCATATACCGGGATCAGACGGTCTGTTTCCTCACCGGATGCGGTAAGCGTCACCTCAACGGCAGCGGAACGGTCGATCTGGGAACCAAAAATAAAGTTGCCAAGACTGTAGCAGATCATACTTCCCTTATAATACTCGATGCCCTCTAAGCAGTGCGTATGTCCACCAATCACGAGATCTGCTCCTGAATCAATATAATTTTTGGCAAGACTCCTCTGATAATCCTGCGGATATTCCTCATACTCCACACCCCAGTGAACGAAAACAACCACATAATCGCAGGTCTCTTTTGCTTTTTCGATCTCTGCACACAGTGCGGCAGGATCATAGGTCGTAAAAACACCCGGTGTCTGATTATCGACATTCCAGCCCTCGACCGGTATCACACGCGATGCCGCAAGAATACCAATCTTATGACCGCCCACTTCAAACACCTGAAGCTCTTTCGCACGCGATGCACTCTCGCCTGCTCCCGCATAGCGGATACCGGCCTGATCTAAGGTCGTAAAGGTATCACTTAAGGCTTCCTTTCCGTAGTCTAAGATATGATTATTCGCAAGCGATACAATATCCACACCCAGTTCATTTAAGGCAGATACATAGGAAAGATCTGCCCGGAAGGTATACTGTTTATCCTCCATCTGTGTACCACGGGTACTGAACGGAAACTCCTCATTTACCATCAGGATATCTGCATCCTTCATCTGCTGTCTGAGTTCCGGTGCTACGACCGCATCAATCCCACCACTTTCATAGCAGGCAGAAAAGGAATTGGCAAAAAGAACATCCCCGGTAAACATCATCGTGATCTGCTCCTGATCCGGTGCGTCTGCCTGCGAATCCGTTTCGGCTGCTCCGTTCAGATTTTCCTCTGTCTGACTGCTTTCTGTCCGGTTTTCTTCTATCTGATTTTCCCCGGTCTGATTTTTTCCTGACTGTCCTTCTGCGGTTTTACTCCGGTACGTCTGCTCACTTTGCTCCTGTGTTATCCCTGCTTGGGATGTATCTGTCTTACCCGGAGTCCCGGTTTCATCCATCCGGCTTCGGATAATGAAAAATCCCGCTAAAACTCCCGTCAGTACAAGTATAAGGATACATGTAACAATGATATGCTTTTTCATATGTAACTCCCTTTTCCTCTGTGTCATATTGTGTCCATTTTAAGATATTTTGTACAAGGGTGCAAGAAAAAAGAACGCTTAGCCCTGATAGAATGCTAAGCGTTCTCCTATAATCTTACTTCTATTTTGTATAATTCTTATATCCAACTTCCTGAAGCTTCTTGTCCTTGGCAACTACCTGCTCCTTTAAGTTCTTCGAATACGCTTTCAGACGCTCTAATAAAGCTGCATCTGAAGTAGCAAGGATCTTTGCTGCAAGAATTCCTGCATTTGCTCCACCATTGATGGCTACCGTTGCAACCGGAATTCCGGTTGGCATCTGTACGATCGAATACAGGGAATCTCGTCCACCTAAGGATGTCGTATGCATCGGGATACCGATTACCGGCATCGGGAAGATCGCTGCACACATGCCCGGAAGATGTGCTGCCATTCCTGCGCCTGCGATAATTACCTTAAAGCCTTTTTCCTCTGCTGTCTTTGCATACTCAAAGAAAACATCCGGCTCACGGTGTGCAGAAATAATGGTCATCTCATAATCAATGCCTAATTCCTCTAAGATGTCTGCTGCCTTTGCCATAACCGGCATATCTGAATCACTACCCATAACAATTCCTACTTTTGCCATGTCTCTATCTCCTTTTCCTATGTGAATACTATCTGTTTTCTCTAGTATACACTGCTTTTCCTAGAAGGTGAAGTAATATATAATTATAGTAATTATTAGTTCTGCTAATCATTCGCGAGTAGTGGCTCATTCAGCTTCTCCGTTCCCGGCACAACAAACATGCCATCCCGGATCACATCCTCGGTTGTTCCATCGCTCCGGATCACCGTGATACAGTCTAACTCATCATACGGAATCGTAATATCGGTATGACAGTTAAAATATGCCTTGCCCATATCTTCGCTGCGGAGCGCCGAGATCTCATTTTCTCTTGCAACGATCTCCTTGCCATCCGGATTATAAGTAGAGGTATCCTCTTCATGGGAATAGCAGGTATCTCCGACTGCAAAATGCGGCCCGGCCTTTTCTGCGATCAGAATCGGCAGCTTATCTGCGATCTGATAATCACGCGCCATCTTATAGGCGGTCGTATTCGTTCCGATCGCGAACTCTCCCATTGGGAGTGTCTCATGGAACATCAGCACATTTTCGTATATATATTTCTTATTTTCTTCTTCACTGTCAAAGTTCTTACAGGTGTAATCCGTGATCCGTCCATCGGTAAATGTGATCTTAAGATCCACGTACTTTAATTCATTCAGGTAGACCTGCGATACATGTAATACACCGTTCGTACCACGTAAGACCGGAGATGTGAAGACCTCACCAACCGGAATGTTGACATCTGCCACACAGTTTTCAAAGATCGTCTCCTTTGATGGATCATTCAGATGGTATAAACAAACCGTAAGATCTGTCTCGTTATCTCCCTTTCCGGTGATATGCACCTTTTCCCCAGTGTCTAAAACATCGATCAGCTTCTGCTGCATGTCACGATAGAGCATGTAGTCTAAGGTATTTAATTCTACCGTTTTGGCGAAGATCTCCGCAAACTGATCCCCGATCGACGGCAGTGGAAATGCAATGATCGTAAAACTGCGTTCCTCTCCCGGAATATATTCATTCGTGATCTGTCCTGCCATGGATGCATAATAGACGTTCAAATGATTCTGCTTTTCATCATAATGCAGCACGCCCGGCTGGTTTGCCGGTTCAAAAGGAGCCTCACCGAACACTTCAATGACCGCAGGACCGCCATGCTTTTTCGCCATTTCCTTATGATGCTCATATGCCATCCGTAGTGTTTCTAAACGGCGCTCTACGAATGCCTTATCCATATACAATGCCTTATCATCCTTATGATCATAGTCAAACTGCTTGTTGACCGCACGCGAATAGCATCCACGCTTTGCCTTACCCCGGTTCTTAAAAGAAGTCACTGCATCCCGGTAAATCGTTGGCTTTAAGCCGATTTTTTCAAAGTTTGTCACTGCTGCACGAACCATCCGCTCCATACCGATCGGATATTCCACACAGACGGTTGCCTTCTTCGTGATGTCTTTTCCGGTAGCTGCAAAACCGATCCGGTATCCTTCCGTATAAGTATCTGCCATCTTCTGTATCTCTGCATCCGGAAGTGTATTCAGATACTGCGCCAACCGGATCTCGTCCTCACCGACCGGCTCGCCATAGGCATACAGATAACGGATGTCACTTAAGTCACTCTGCATTAAGATCGTTGTAAAAAAGTCATTCTCCGGTTCTACCATTTCCCGCACACTCTGTTCGGAAAATACTTCACTGTAATCATGGAAAAACCAGTAAATTGCCTGCTGCACCTCACGCGGGGTTGTTCCCATCTCATCCTCAAAACAGGTATAGACCTGTGAAAAAAGTTCACAGAGGATCGTGTAATTCAGCTTTCTTCCCTCGTATGCATAAGAGATCAGCGCACGCAGTTCCGCATACAGCATGCTAAGCATTGAACCATACTCCGTACCGAATACCTGCACGGCATATGCCGGATTCGCATAGCTTTTTTTATAATTTCCCACGGTAATATCTGCATACAGCTTCTGATTCGTATCCTGTAAATCTTCTAACGGACATGCTGTGATCGTATCCGGTTCTAACTTTCCTTCCTGTTTCTGAATCAGTACCTGATACGTATCTAAGATAAACTGTGCCGTCTTGTTAAAATAATCCGCAAACGGCTCTTTTACGGTATGCTCTCCCGCAATCCCGCGAATCCGCTCAATAACCAGTTCTAACCGTTCTTCTACTTCTTCATTTTCTACTGCAAAAATCTCTTTATAACTCATATTCCTGCCTCTTTCTTTCTGCTATCCACTGACCCACTACCGGATCCCATGTCGTTTCTACAGGATTCCACCCACATAAACTGCGACCCATATTCCAACCGAGACAATAGATAATCCAAGTGACGTATACGGAATCACCCGGAATGTTTCCGGCTCACGTACACTGCCGATCGCTGCTGCAAGTGCAGCCACCGCCATCAGAAATCCAAACACACCGGCGCTTCCGATATAGATACCTGCATTGCCCCTCTCTAAAAAGGAAAGCCATGCCATCACACCAAATCCTGCAATGGAAAGTATGGCCAGAATCATTGCAAAAATTCCTCTGCCCGAATGTGTTTTCTCTGTAAACTTGTAATTATGTCCACCACGACGTCTTTTACGTGTCATTTTTTTTTCTCCTCAGGTGATTGCGGATACGATCTGCCAGCCAGAAACAGAAATACCCGACCGCACCACCAATCGTATTTAAAATCAGATCATCTACATCAAAGCTTCCGACCTTCGAAACGAGCTGGATGATCTCTACCAGCAGGCTGAACTCCATCGTATAAAGCAGCACACGCCAGAAATTCCGGCTCCGGTGCGACAATAACGGGATCAGCATTCCATATGGTACAAAAGCAATCACATTGCCTGCAAGATTGGCAAATACCGCAAAGGTTCCAAGGGTTCTGCGGTACTTTAAAAATCTTCCAATCTCCTTCAGTGGTACAAGATTATAGTGATAGGTTCTTCCTGTGTAGGTTCTTCCCGTGATCTCTGCAAAAAACAGGAAATAAGACAGTAGAATCAGATATATTCCAAATAGTACCCACGCAAGAATGCGGAGTACTTTCCGAGTTCTGTTATTCAAAATTATTCCCCTATCCGTTTCGATAGAAAAGGCGGCATTTCAGCCACCTTCTATCTGATTATATGCACATATCCGATCCGGATATCCATATATTTATTTTGCACCATACTGTTCATAATATTTATCGATCGCTGCCTTGATCTCATCGTTGATCACAACCTTGCCATGACATGGCTTGTTGTACAGGCACTCGGTTACTTCTGCCATGGATACGATTGCTCTTGCCGGGAATCCGTACTTATCCTGAATCTCATCTAATGCAGTCTTCTCGGTCTCTAAGCCCTTCTCCATACGGTTTAAGGATACCATCAGACCTAAGATCTCGACCTTTGCCTGTGCCTGGATGATCGGGAAGGTCTCTGCAATCGATTTTCCGGATGTTGTAACATCCTCGATAATAACCACGCGATCGCCATCGTTGATCTTGCTTCCGAGTAAGATTCCGGTATCACCATGATCCTTTACTTCCTTACGATTCGAGCAGTAACGGATCTCCTTGCCGTATAACTTATCAAATGCGATCGTGGTTGCCACACTAAGCGGGATTCCCTTATATGCCGGTCCGAATAAAACATCGAAGTCTGTTCCGAAGTTATCGTGGATCGCCTTTGCGTAATACTCACCTAAACGTGCAAGCTGTGCGCCTGTCACATAGGCACCTGCATTCATAAAAAACGGGGACTTTCTTCCACTCTTAAGGGTAAAGTCACCGAACTTTAATACTTCACTATCTACCATAAACTCAATAAATTCCTGCTTGTAGCTTTCCATTTATCAAAAACCTCCTGTGTATGTACTCTGTCATTCAATTTCGTTCCTATTCTACCATAAAGACAGGGCGGTTTCAATGTGATTATGCAAAGTTCGCCCTCAAACAAAAAACCTCCGTCATCTGATATTGTATCTTGCACTCTGATCTCATATATACTATAGTGTAGACAATTATTTTACATATACTTTCATAGGGAGGGATTTTATGATCACGATCATATTTTGTCTTTTTATATTAACACTGCTGCTCGGTCTGGCATTCAAGCTGACCGGGGCATTATTAAAAGCCTGTCTGTGGCTGTTTGTCTTTGTGCCGGTCGGACTCTTTCTTGCCTGCCTTGGAATCCTCTGCTGCTGTACGCTCATTCTGATCCCGGTAGGTATCTCGCTTCTTAAGACCTGTATGCGTGTGATCATTCCTTAAACACTCATAATAAGCGCAAAAGAGCACTGCACATTTTTATGCACAGTGCTCTTTTTTTACTTTTGCTATCCCTTTTTCGATTCCTTCCAGTATCCAGTCAAATACCTGCTGCACAAAGGTCAGAACATAATTATCGATCAATATAGCAGCGATCAGCGATACCAGTAATGTCACACCCAGAGATAAAAACAGGCCAAGACCATGATGCTGTAATACCTGAATGTCATATCTTCCTCTTGTGATCCAGTGCAGAGTCCACCAATGGATCAGTATCAGTGAATAGCTGTATTTGCTCAATATCTTTAACACCACATTTCCTTTGTGGAAGAACTTGTGACCAAGGAACACTGTCGCAAAGGTTCCCGTACTGATCAGGGTCATAACCGGTGAGGCATTACAGCACAAGGTCCGGTAATCCAGATCACATCCAATAAACACTGCCATTAAGACAAATGCTGCCACACCCAGTCCGATCAGCATACGGTAATACTTTTTCGTCTCCGGTCTTGTTACCCAGTATCCGATGATCGCAACACCTTCCCAAGAACCTAAGAAGCTGCTGACTTTAAACTTGATCGGTGAAAATAAATTCAATGTCATAAGTACAAGCGCTATGATCGTAACGGCAGTCACTCTCCGATACGACATATCCTTAAACATATAACGGAAAAACGGAATCACAATATATACGGATAACAAGGTATACATTAACCAGTAATGCGGGGATTCCGGTGTCTCTCCCTGACACAATCTTACAAAAATACTCTTTATCGTTTCCCATGAGATCAGATCTAACTCTCTGTTCTGCCATAGATAAAAGACAAAATATACCGCCATCGGGAAAATTACCTTAGTAGCCCTCTTCAAATAGAAATCTGCCAGTTTCTCTTCCCTGTTATGAAGTGACTTTTGTCAAGAGTTAATTTTAAAAAATATTTCTTAACTCCAGTCACATTTGTTTTCCTGACAGCATTGGAAAAGAGCCCTAGTTTAACAGTCCCCGGCAGTTGGCCACTCTGTTATACGTGGATTGGTTACCTACAGGCTAATGGTCCGCCGTTGGGTTCT
>JALERL010000065.1 GCA_022764465.1 Lachnospiraceae bacterium
ATGGATGAAGCATGCGGTTAACCACATCTTTTTGTTTGACCGGGGACAGGCGGAATATTACGGGACACAGGGTATTCATACAACATATCTGCCGCTTGCCGCAAGCCCGGATGTTTTTGCACCGGCTATCCGGAGGGACGAAGCCTATAGCAGTGAAGTGTCTCTGGTCGGACAGCTTTATCAGTCGGAGTATTTTTATTATACGAAGCCGCTGATCGCCTATGACAGGGGCTTCTTAGAGGGTATTGTCAATTCGCAGATGCAGGTGTATGGCGGTTATTTTCTCGGGGATGTGGTGACAGAATCATTATTAGAAAAGCTGAACCAAAGCTGTGAAAAGGCTTCTTCGGGGAAGGTGCAGATAAAAAAACGGGAGTTAGAATATCTGCTCGCACAGGAGATCACGGCAAGAGAACGGTATCTGGCGTTGCAGCTTCTATCGAAGCGTTATGCGGTAAGCCTGTATTCCGGCAACAGGGATGACCGGTTGCAGCAGGTAAAACAAAAAAGCTATGTCGATTATGAAACGCAGATGCCACTGGTATTTGCAAACAGCCGTGTGAATCTGAATATCTCCTTAAAGTCGATACGGACGGGAATTCCGCTGCGTGTATTAGATGTGCTTGCCTGCGGAGGCTTTTTGATCTCGAACATGCAGGCGGAACTGCCGGAGTATTTTAAGATCGGAGAAGAACTGGTAGTCTATCAGGATCTCGAAGAGCTTGTCTGGCTGTGCGGTTACTATTTAGAGCATGATAACGAGCGCAGACAGATCGCGGCAAACGGACGGGAACGCATCTTAAAGGACTTCCGGTTTGAGGACAGGATCGAACAGTTACTTGCGCCGCTTCACGTATAGAAATGGAAAAGCATATTTACTTTAAAAAGACAAAATGCACAAAATATGTAAAGCAAACTTTTATTTGTGCATTTTGTCTTTTCAATATGAAGTATCTTTCAAGCCTCAAATCCCTATAGGGAAAGTCCGCAATGGGTGAGCATCCTGCGAAACTGCTGCTCAAAGGAGAAGCTGCTTTTGACGGCTTCGTGTCCGTTTTGTGCGATCCTTGCAGCAGCATCCGGGTGCTTTAGGTAAAAGTCTGTTTTTTCAAGCAGTTCTTCAATACTGTGAAAGACTTCTAGGTCAACACCGATCCGGAAGTGTTCGGACAACTCGTCCTGTTCGTTGGTTAAGAGAAAGCCGCCAGCACCTAGAATATCAAAGATACGAAGTGGGATTCCGGTCTGGATCGACGGTATCGTCAGATTCAGATTGATCGTGGAATGCCGGAAGATATAAGGCATCTGGCTATAATAGCCTGCCCGCCAGCGATAATCTGCACCGGGTACAAGATCAGCAGGAGAGGTGGAATACAGGGTGAGAGAAGTTTGCTCAGCAACGGCATTTAACAGAGCAAGCCTTTGTCGGTTGGCTATAAAAGATGCACTGTTGCATATAAGCATGAGTGGAGACAAGTTTTTTAATGCAGAGCGGTTGCTTAAAGTAGTTACATAAGTTTCGGTCATCTGATCCCATAAGGTGTGTGTTTGATAATTGTTACACTCAGTCTGACAATAGTTAAGAAAAAAAGTCTGATCCTCTGGTGCGAGATAGGACAGTAATTTTGGAAAACTTTCTGCCTGATTCTCATACAGTGATCCTAGAAACGTGACATCTGAGGTATACTGTGCCCGGATCTCTGCGGTCGATTGCATGGCATCTAACCGTCTGGTATTAACCGCAAGCGGCATATGTATGATATTGCGGTAACCAGCCTTCTGATATGTTTCACACGCCTTTTTATCAAAATGAAAGATATAGTTCGTCGGGTAAAAAAGGGCATCCGTCCGGTGGAATTCCCATCCGGCATCGTAATTCCAGCACAGATATGGAAGCTCCATCTCATGGCAGACATCTGCGATGACAGGAATGAAGTTGATGCTGAAAACTGCATCGTAAGCATCCTCTGTTAAAAAGTGACGGAGATGGGTGCAGTAATAATCGTCGTAATCAGGATTCTGGAATACATAGGATGCACACCGGAATGTGATTCCTAACTGTGTAAAAGCGTCTTCCATATCCCGCTGCATCAGCATGTTGCGTTCACAGAAAAGTAATTTCATGGGAGGTCCTTTCTACTATATCGATATTTCATTCGCAGTGCAGATTCGAAAATGCGTTGCATTTTTTCGGTGTCCGTGCTTCGCTTCTGGCACTGCTTATCAGTTGCCTATAATAATTACGATTTCTATGTGCTGCGCACTTTCGAAATCGTCAACAAACACTTGCAATTTGAACTTGTGTTAGTCTAATTCGCAGTGCAGGTTCGAAAATGCGTTGCATTTTCTCACTGTCCGTGCTTCGCACTATCAAAAGCGTATCAGATAAAATATGCTCTGCAAGCAGGCAATTTTATCTGCTTCACTTTTGGCACTGCTCATTGCTTGCGCTCATTATATCATCTATTTTGTGCATGTTTTTTGCACATACGAAGTTTCGTAAGAAACTTCTTGATGAATTCGTTAGAATTCATTATATCACAGTTTGTAATCCAAAAGGTTAATTTTTTGACGGGGTATGCCGATAACATAGATATGAATTATGGAAAGGGCCAACAGGCAGGGTGATATCATGGAGGATAATAGAGCAGAACAGATCGAAGCATTACAGGCTATGCTGGAATATAATCCAAAGCTGCTTCGTGCAATGAAGGCAGTCGCAGAGGAGCTTGCAGGCAGTAGACAGCCGGATACCGATGAATATCTGCTTGCAGTCATCAAGGGAATGAACTGGGAGATTGCAGTATTTAACGGAACAATGGAAGTATTAAAGGAGCAGGATACTGTAATCGACAAAGATGCAGCAAACGATGCGTTCGTTGCTTTTAGTGATCTATATAAGAACAAGGACGATAAGGGAATGGCAGAGTGCTTACAGCAGAAGATCATCCCATTTTTCGAGGTATTTGAAGAAGCAGCAACCAAAAGATGCGCAATGTAAAAATCCGGGACTGATGTCCCGGTTTTTTTGTGCAATAGAAAATTGCGTCCTATTGCATAAAAGCACTGCATGCTAAGATGCGCACACTTTATTTACAGATGTTCAAAGATCTTTGTAAGCTGATGCTCATAGGTAAATGCGGACTTTATCTTATAAAGTCCGTTTTTTGCGATCTCCATGCGTTCCTTCGGATGGGAAAGGTAATAGTCGGTTTTTGCCAGCAGATTGGCTTCATCTTCAAAGTAAACATAATCGACACCGTTTTGAAAATACTGTGCAAGCTCGGGCTGGTAGTTCGTTAGAAGAAAGCCGCCGCATCCCATAATATCCATGGCGCGAAGCGGGATACCGGAAGTGATCGAACGGAGTGTGATATTCAGATTGATCTTGGCATGATGGAATACAAGAGGCATCTCGTCCGTGTAGGAGACCGCCCCGCCGGGAAGGGCATCCGGACAAAGCGTGGCATCCGAAGCGGTATACAGACGAAGCGGATGTGTTTTTGCGAGAGCTTTGATGGCAGAAATCCGTTCTGTGCTGGTCAGCTTCGTCTGAAGCATACTTAAAAAGAAGTCTTTGGCCGGAATCGGACATAATGGCTGCATGGAATAGCTGACATACTGACTAAGTGTGCTTACAAGTTCATCGGTCAGCAGTTCACCCAGAAGATCCTGTCCGTAGATCATATTCTGAGCAGCGAGGATTCCATCGAGAAAACCACGTAACTGATCCGGCAGATACGAGATCCGGTTGAAGTGATTGTCTTCATAAAGACTTCCGACGAAGGCAATCTCATTCCGGTATGCAGACGGATCAGCGGTCTGTAACAGCCCTTCGATCCGTCCGGTATTGACGGCAAGCGGAAGATGAAAGGCATGGGAAGCACCGTGTGCCTGTACAAG
>JALERL010000100.1 GCA_022764465.1 Lachnospiraceae bacterium
GCATTTCTTATTTTCGCACCGGTCATTAAGCATCAGTCACCGGGACCAATCTTTTTTTCGCAGATCCGTGTTGGAAAAAATGGAAGAAAGTTCAAGATTTATAAGTTTCGCTCAATGTATACCGATGCAGAGGAACGGAAGCAGGAACTGATGAAGGATAATGAGATGGATGGATTGATGTTTAAGATGGACAACGATCCAAGAGTTTTCCCTGCCGGGAAGATCATGCGGAAGCTTTCGATTGATGAACTGCCACAGTTTTGGAATATTTTAAAGGGAGAGATGAGCCTGGTCGGTACAAGACCACCGACTGTAGATGAGTTTGTACAGTATGAAGCACATCACCGTGCAAGACTTGGAATCAAACCGGGGCTGACCGGCATGTGGCAGGTAAGCGGCCGGAGTGACATCACGGATTTTGAAGAAGTAGTGAAGTTAGATACCCAGTATATTTCAAACTGGTCACTTGGACTGGATGTGAAGATCCTGTTTAAGACGATTGAGGTTGTATTAATGGGAAGCGGTGCAAAGTAATATGACAGATATCAGTATTGGGATCGTGGCGTATGAGAATGAGACAGATGTGAGAAATGCGGTTGCATCGATTGAAGCTTATACACCGGACACCATTTCAAAAAAATTATATATTATAGATAATAGCATAGAAGAAAATAACCTGAGCAGTATAGAAACGGAGTATTCGGATGTGAGTTATGTCCGCACCGGGAAAAATCTTGGCTTTGGCGGTGGACACAATTACATATTACCAATGCTTGATTCGCACTACCATGCGATCGTGAATCCGGATATTATTCTCAGATCGGATGTATTTTCACCGCTGTTAGTGTTTATGGAGGACGAACGCATTGGTATGTGTGTTCCAAGACTCTGCGATGAAGAAGGAAAGCTGCTTGCTGTATACCGGCGGGAACTTACCGTTGCAGATCTTTTTATCCGGATGTTTGCAAAGGGACTTTTCAAAAAGCGTCAGGCATATCATACGATGCAGGATATGGATTATACGAAGCCGTTTGATGTGCCTTTTGCGCAGGGAAGCTTTCTGGTGATCCGGACACAGTTGTTTCGTCAGATCGGAGGCTTTGATGATCATTTCTTTCTCTATATGGAGGATGCAGATCTCTGTAAACGGGTGAATGATGTTTCGGTACTGCGTTACTGCCCACAGGCAGAAGTGATCCATAAGTGGCAGCGTGGTTCCCATAAGAACCGGAAGCTGTTTTTCATACATCTGAAGTCAATGCGGATTTATTTTCAAAAATGGGGGTGGAAGTTCCTATGATCCGAGCATCTGTTGCGATGATCACATATAATGGAGAAAATTATGTTAGGGAACAGATCGCATCTGTTTTAGCCGGAATGGGCGAACAGGATGAACTTGTTATATCGGATGATGGTTCGACCGATCATACGGTACAGATCTTAGAAGAATATGCCATGCAGGATGCAAGGATACGCCTGAAAACCGGTCCGGGGCGGGGCGTAAAGGTGAATGTAGACCACGTTCTGAGGGAATGCCACGGTAAGTTCATTTTTCTGGCAGATCAGGATGACATCTGGAAGCCGGAGAAGATGGAATGCGTGTTACAGACCTTTGTAAAAACAGGATGCAGTGTGGTAGTGCATGATGCAACGGTCGTTGCAGGAGATGGCAGTACCGTATTGCGTGATTCCTTCTATACCTTTAAGAACTCCGGGGCAGGAGTGCTAAAAAATATCTGGCGGAATACATATGTAGGATGTTGTATGGCATTCCGGCAGGAACTGTTAGAGGATGTACTGCCGATTCCGGATACGATTGAGATGCATGACCAGTGGATCGGTGTGATCAATGACCGGTTAAAGGGAGGAACCTGCTTTTTGCCGGATAAGCTGCTTTTGTACCGCAGGCATGGAGAAAACAGTTCGAATATGTCACATTACGGAATCAAAAAAATGTTGCATAACCGATTGGCTTTTATCCACGAACTACATGCAAGAATCCACGAAATCCAGAAAAACAGATCTTGTTGACAGATGTAAAAATGTGGTATATAGTAAATTCGGTTTACACTTTTTGGCAGATTCCGCCCGGAATCTGAATGAGAATGAAGCATAGGTGGAAAAATTCATGAGTACAAAGAAGAAGATGACAAAGAAACAGCGCAGAAAAAAGAAGATCATTATCTTTGCAATAGAGATCATTCTGTTGCTTGTTTTACTGGTAGGTGTGTTTGTCTGGTCAAAGTTAAATAAGATCGAAAAAACAGACCTGAAAAAAGAAGATGTAAAGGTCAATGAATTAGACGAGACAACGAAGGAATTATTACAGGGATATACTAATATAGCGGTCTTTGGTCTGGATAACCGTTCGAACGGAAGCTTTGAATCCGGTAACAGTGATGTGATCATGATCGCAAGTATTGATAATGACAGCAAGGAAGTAAAGCTGGTATCGATCTATCGTGACAGCTATCTGAATATCGGTGATAACACTTACCGTAAGGTCAATGCAGCCTTCGCAAAAGGCGGCGTGAAGAATGCGATTGAGACACTGAATACGAATCTCGATCTGGACATCAGCCAGTATGTAGTTGTTGACTTTAATGCAGTTTCCGATGCAATCGATTTATTAGGCGGTGTTGAGATCCAGATCGAACAGGAAGAGGTAGAGCTGTTAAACAGCTATACACAGACGACAGCAGAAGTAACCGGAAAGAAAGCAAATTATATCAGCGGACCGGGACTGTATACCTTAGATGGAACACAGGCAACCGGATATGCGCGGATCCGCTATACCGCAGGTGATGATTACCGTCGTACCGAACGTCAGCGTACCGTTGTAGAACAGATGGTAAAAAAGGCGAAAAGCGCAGATTTGTCTACCTTAAACAGCATCATTGATAAGGTCTGTGATGAGGTAGAGACCAACATGGCAAATACAACGATTCTTGGTCTTGCATCAAGTATCATGGATTATGAGATGGCAGGTACACATGGCTGGCCGTTTGAGTTAAATACCGAGCAGCTTGGCGGTAAGAAGGGGGATGTTGTTGTTCCGACCGATCTGGTAACAAACGTATCCGAGTTACACCGGTATCTGTTTAATGAAACAAACTACGTTCCATCCAATACCGTACAGAAATACAGTAAGGAGATCTCTTATGAGACCGGATATACAGCTAATGATACGGTACGAAGAGACAATCCGTTTGATACAGAAGATGGAATAGAAGGTACAGAGAGTGGAAGTACAGACAGCGGGAATACGACAGCAGAGTAGTTTATGGAATAAGAAATATCAACTGCCCTTATGTGGGAAAAGTTATATTTCGTCCTTGACAGATAGTTATGACTGACCTATAATTGCTAAAAAGCAAACCGATGATTGAGAAGAGTAGGCAGACGAAACGGTAATCCAGAGAGTTGTGCATTGGTGGAAGCACGATATACACGGGTAGGCTGAATGGACTCATAAGGGTGGAGAGAAATGCAGATGCAGAGTAATGTCCAACGGGTGTCTCCCGTTACAGAGAACAGGTGTTAGATGACACTGACAGAGTGATGGAGTAATTCCATAAGACAGGTGGTACCGCAGAAGATATAAGCTTTTGTCCTGATATTCAGGACAAGAGCTTTTTTTATTAGAAAGGAGCAGGCTATGAACAAAGGAAGATTTGGTATTCATGGTGGACAGTATATCCCGGAGACACTGATGAATGCGATCATGGAACTCGAGGAGGCTTATGACAAGTACAAGGACGACCCGGAATTTAACCGGGAGCTGACGGAACTGTATAACGAATATGCAGGACGTCCAAGCCGTCTTTACTTCGCAAAGCGTATGACAGAGGATCTCGGTGGAGCGAAGATCTACTTAAAGAGAGAGGATCTGAACCATACCGGTTCCCATAAGATCAATAACGTATTAGGACAGATGCTTCTTGCAAAAAAGATGGGCAAGACGCGTGTGATCGCCGAGACAGGTGCCGGACAGCATGGTGTTGCAACAGCAACCGTAGCCGCCATGATGGGTATGGAATGTGAGATCTTCATGGGTAAGATGGACTGTGAGAGACAGGCATTAAACGTATACCGTATGAAGCTCTTAGGCGCAAAGGTACATCCGGTGGAGGAAGGAACCAAGTCCTTAAAGGACGCCGTATCAGCAACCTTCCGTGAATGGACGAGAAGAATCGATGATACCCATTACGTTTTAGGTTCTGTAATGGGACCATATCCGTTCCCGGGTATGGTACGTGACTTTCAGGCAGTGATCAGCCGAGAGATCAAGCAGCAGATCATGGAGAAGGAAGGAAAGCTTCCGGATGTTGTCATGGCATGTGTCGGTGGTGGATCAAATGCCATGGGTGCCTTTTATCATTTTATCGAAGAACCATCGGTAAAACTGATCGGCTGTGAAGCAGCAGGACGTGGAATTGATACTTTTGAAACAGCGGCTACCATCAACACCGGTAAGATCGGTATTTTCCATGGAATGAAGTCCTACTTCTGTCAGGATGAATACGGTCAGATCGCACCGGTATACTCTATCTCAGCTGGACTGGACTATCCGGGAATCGGACCGGAACATGCATATCTGCATGACAGTGGACGTGCCCAGTATGTAGCAGTAACCGATGATGAAGCAGTTGATGCATTTGAATATCTTTCGAAGATCGAGGGTGTGATCCCTGCAATCGAAAGTGCACATGCAGTTGCATATGCAAAGAAGCTTGCACCAACGATGGATAAGGATCAGATCATTGTAATTAACATATCAGGACGAGGCGATAAGGACGTAGCAGCAATCGCCAGATACAGAGGGGAGGACCTTTATGAGTAACATCAGAAAAGCATTTGACCATGGAAAAGCATTTATTCCATTTATTACCTGTGGGGATCCGTCACTTGAGGTGACCGAGCAGATTGTCATTGAGATGGAAAAGGCAGGCGCAGATCTGATCGAGTTAGGAATCCCGTTTTCTGACCCGACCGCAGAAGGACCGGTGATCATGGAGGCAAACATCCGTGCACTTGCAGCAGGAACAACGACCGATAAGGTCTTTGAGATGGTAAAAAGACTGCGTAAGACCGTGAAGGTTCCAATGGTATTTATGACCTATGCCAATGTGATCTTCTCCTATGGGGCAGAGAAGTTTATCCGTACCAGCAGTGAGATCGGAATCGACGGATTTATCCTTCCGGATATCCCATATGAAGAAAAGGGAGAGTTCCTTGACATCTGCAAGAAATACGATATGGATCTGGTATCCATGATCGCACCGACTTCACATGACAGGATCAAGATGATTGCGGCCGATGCAACCGGATTTTTATACTGTGTATCTTCGCTTGGGGTTACCGGAACGAGAAGTCAGATCACAACAGATGTCGGGGCAATGATCAAAACGGCAAAACAGGTAAGTGATGTGCCATGTGCGATCGGTTTTGGAATCTCAGGACCCAAGCAGGCAAAGGAGATGGCAAAGAGTGCAGACGGTGTCATTGTAGGATCGGCGATTGTCCGTCTTTGTGCCGAGTATGGAGAAAAAAGCACGGAAAAAATCGCTGAGTTTGTACGCATCATGAAGGAAGCGATTGCCACTGTCTGATGACAGAACTGACAAAATTTGCGGGAAAAATAAAAGAAAAACATAAGAAATGCAGCATTGAAATGCATCCTGAATATTGCTATAATAACGCTATATGTATTTTGGGCATATTATATGAATTGAAATAGACTACAGCAAATCGGGAGGATATCATATGTGTGGTATTGTTGGTTACATAGGAAAGGAACAGGCAGCGCCGATCTTATTAGACGGTCTGTCTAAGCTGGAATACAGAGGGTATGATTCGGCAGGAATGGCGGTTTACGATGGCGAGAAGATCAATTGTGCCAAGGCAACCGGACGTCTGAAGGTATTATATGACCTCACACATGGCGGAGAGACCATGCCGGGATGCTCCGGTATCGGACACACCAGGTGGGCTACCCACGGTGCACCGTCGGATGTGAATGCACATCCGCATTTCAATGCGGATAAGACGATCGCAGTGGTTCATAACGGAATCATTGAGAATTATGTGAAGTTAAAAAAGAAGCTGACGGATAAGGGATATGAATTCCGTTCTGAGACAGATACCGAAGTAGTGGCACATCTGTTGGATTACTATTATAAGGGCGATCCGTTAGAGGCAGTAACAAAGGTTATGCATCGTGTGGAAGGTTCTTATGCACTTGGAATTATTTTCTTAGAGCATCCGGATGTGATCTATTCGGTAAGAAAAGACAGTCCGCTGATCGTAGGACGCGGCAAGACAGGTAATCTGATCGCATCGGATGTGCCGGCTGTTTTAAAGTATACAAGAGATGTATATTTTATCGAGAATGAAGAGATCGCACGTCTTTCCGCAGAGGATATTGCATTCTTTAATGTAGACGGAGAACCGATTGAGAAGGAATCCAAGACGATTGAGTGGGATATCAATGCCGCAGAAAAGGGTGGCTACGAGCACTTCATGTTAAAGGAGATGAACGAGCAGCCAAAGACTGTCCGTGATACCATGAATCCAAGGATCAAGGACGATCAGATCGTGATCGAAGAACTGGGCATGACAGATGATGAGATCCGGGCGATCAAGAAGATCCATATCGTTGCCTGTGGTTCTGCATACCATACCGGTGTAACGAGCAAGTATATTTTCGAAGGACTTGCAAGAATCCCGGTTGAGGTTGATGTGGCATCCGAGTTCCGTTACCGTAACCCGATCTTAGAAGAAGGTGCGTTAGTACTGATCATCAGCCAGTCCGGTGAGACGGCAGATTCCCTTGCAGCACTCCGTGAGGCGAAAAAGCAGGGCATCCAGACACTTGGAATTGTCAACGTAGTCGGAAGCTCGATCGCAAGAGAGGCTGATAAGGTGATGTATACCTGGGCAGGTCCTGAGATTGCAGTTGCGACCACAAAAGCATACAGTGCACAGCTGATTGCACAGTATCTGCTTGCAATCAAGTTTGCAAATGTCCGTGGCAAGTTAAGCGATACAGAGATGGCTGCAATGCTTAAGGATATGAAGAAGCTGCCGGATCAGATCGAGATGCTTCTGAACAATAAGGAACGTATCCAGAAGTTTGCAAACCGTTATATTGCAGCGAAGGACGTATTCTTTATCGGACGTGGTATTGATTATGCCATTTCCTTAGAGGGGTCCTTAAAGTTAAAGGAGATCTCCTACATTCATTCTGAGGCATATGCAGCAGGAGAGTTAAAGCACGGAACCATTTCCCTGATCGAGGATGGAACTTTGGTTGCTGCGGTTGCAACACAGGATGATCTGTTTAAAAAGACACTCAGCAACATCGTGGAAGTACGTACCCGTGGTGCATTTGTTATGGCAGTGACGAATGAAGGAAATACAGAGATTGAGAAGAATGCAGATTATGTGATCTATATTCCTCAGACGAATAAATATTTCACAAATTCCCTTGCAATTATTCCGTTACAGCTCTTCAGCTATTATGTATCCGTTGGAAAGGGCTGCGATGTAGATAAGCCTCGTAACCTTGCAAAATCCGTAACGGTTGAGTAAGTAAAAGAAAACCGGGCTGTCGTTTCCGAAAGGAGGCGGCAGCCTGTTTCGTTTACATGGAAAAGGAGAAGATATATGAAAGAAAAGTGTCTCCGGCTGTTTGAACAGCTTGTAAAGTTTGGAATCGTTGGTGTGATCGCATTTTTGATCGATTACGGGGTATTGTTTGTGCTGACGGAATATGCAGGTGTCTATTATCTGATCTCAGGAGCAATTTCGTTTACCGTGTCGGTGATCTTTAACTATCTGGCAAGCATGAAGTATGTGTTTGCAGGAAAAGAGGATATGAGTAAAAAAAAGGAGTTCACCATTTTCGTGGTCTTAAGTGTGATCGGGCTTGGAATCAATCAGATCCTGATGTGGCTCGGTGTGGATATCTTTCATATCCATTATATGGTGACTAAGATTTTTGCGACCGCATTTGTCATGGTTTACAATTTTGTGACAAGAAAAATATTTTTAGAGGAAAAAAGTGCGGATTAATCACAAATTAGACACAACTATCGGGTAAGATGTGGGTATACATTAAGAGAGAAGGGAGTATCTGTAAGATGGAATCCTATTATTCTTATCAAATGAATCCTAATCAGGAACAGAATACAAAACAGGAACAGACTCCGGATCAGGAGCAGAATACACAGCAGGCACAGGACAATGCATGGAGCGCACAGGCACAGTACACGCAGTATAAGAAGCCGCCGAAGAAGACGCGCCCACCGAAGAAAAAGTCCGGTTTTGGTGCAAAGTTTGCAAAATGTGTAGCACTTGCACTTGTTTTTGGTCTGGTTGCCGGAACAGCCTTTGAAGGAGCGAGAATGTTTTTTACATCCGTAACCGGAGGTACGAAAAGCGAAGTAAAAACAGAAGCGTCGGCACCGGTTTTAAATAAGACTGCTACGACGGCTCAGGATACCGTACCGGAAGGCAGCAATGGAGATAAGATCACATCCGTAACAGATGTATCCGGCATTGTGAAGAACGTCATGCCAAGCATTGTTGCAATTACCAATATGAGTGAGACACAGTATCAGAACTGGTTCGGACAGATACAGAATTACGAGAGTGAGAGCGCAGGCTCCGGTATTATCGTAAGCCAGGATGAGGACAATCTCTATATTGCAACGAATAATCATGTGGTAGCAGATGCAACCAGCATTACCGTTCAGTTCTCGGATGATAAGACAGCCGGTGCTGAAGTAAAAGGAACAGATCCGGGCAATGATCTTGCAGTTGTTGCCGTGAAGTTATCCGACATTGAGAGTGATACACTAAGTTCGATTAAAGTGGCAACGCTGGGTGACTCCGATGCGGTGAAGGTTGGCCAGCCGACGATCGCAATCGGCAATGCACTAGGCTATGGACAGTCGGTAACGACAGGCGTTGTCAGTGCGTTAGACCGTGAGGTATCCGTAACAGATGAAGAGACCGGTACTACGACCACGAGTGAACTGCTTCAGACTGATGCAGCGATCAATCCGGGCAACAGCGGTGGCGCACTTTTGAATCTTGCCGGAGAAGTGATCGGTATTAACTCCGTGAAATATTCCGATACCACGGTAGAAGGCATGGGTTATTCGATCCCGATCAATACAGCATCCCCGATCATTGAGAAGCTGATCAAACGGGAGGCAGTGTCGGAAGGCAAGACCGCATACCTTGGCATATCCGGTGTCGATGTGTCCAGTTCGGTGGCAAAGACTTATAACATGCCGGAAGGAATCTATGTTTATCAGGTAGTCAGCGGTTCTGCAGCAGAGAAGGCAGGAATCGCGCAGGGTGATATCATCACGGAGTTTGACGGAACGAAGATCAAGACGACCGCAGACTTTGAAGACCAGATGCAGTACTATGCGGCAGGTCAGGAAGTCGAAGTGACCATTCAGCGGTTATCGAATGAACAGAACGGCCAGTATCAGGAACAGAAGCTTACCGTGACCCTTGGCAGGAAGAATTCCTGATGATATATAGGAACTTCATGGTTCAGATGTCAGAATTTTTTTAATTCAAAAGGCAAAATGCACAAACTATGTAAAGCAAACTTTTATTTGCGCTTTTCGTAAGCAGTTAGTTCACGATGCGCATTGCAAATGTTTGCGGAACGTATTTTGTGCATTTTGTCTTTTATATAACTTGAAAGCATATATTTTACACAATATCAGTTGTTATGCCCCCTGAAATGTGCTAACATTATCTTAGTCCAGTATACGAATTTGGAGGTATTTACCATGAAAAAGAAAAAAGTAGTCATTGCATTGGGACACGAAGCATTAGGAACCACACTTCCGGAACAGAAGAAGGCTACCAGACAGACTGCAAAGGCAGTAGCTGATTTTATAAAGGATGATTATCAGATCGTTATTACACACAGTAACGGCCCGCAGGTGGGAATGATCCATACCGCCATGGCAGAGTTCTGCAGAATCTATCCGGAATATACGGCAACACCGATGTCGGTATGTTCCGCGATGAGCCAGGGTTATATCGGTTATGATTTACAGAATGCGATCCGCAGCGAGTTGTTAAACCGTGGAATTTATAAGTCTGTTTCTACCGTACTGACACAGGTGGTGGTAGATCCTTATGATGAGGCATTCTATCATCCGTCAAAGGTCATCGGCCGTGTGATGACAGAGGAAGAGGCAGAAGCTGAGGAGAAGAAGGGCAACCATGTTGTGAAGGTAGAGGATGGATACCGCAGAATTGTTGCAGCACCAAAGCCGATTGATATTGTAGAGATCGATGCAGTGAAGGCATTATCCGATGCGGATCAGGTAGTAATCGCATGCGGCGGTGGCGGAATTCCTGTGCTTTCCCAGGATAACAGCTTAAAGGGTGCAAGTGCAGTCATCGAGAAGGATCTTGCAGCAGGAAAGCTTGCAGAGCTGATTGATGCCGATGAACTTGTGATCTTAACCAGTGTAGAGAAGGTATGCCTGAATTATGGTAAGGAAAATGAGAAGCCGTTAGAATCCATGACGGTTGCAGAGGCGAAGCAGTATATTGCAGAAGGCCAATTTGAGGAAGGAACTATGCTTCCGAAGATCGAAGCAGCGATTGACTTTATTGGTAATTCCGCAGTAAGAAATGTACTGATCACAAAACTGAATCCGAATCAGGAAGCAGGAAGCAGGATCAGCGGAACAAGAATTCATAAGTAAGAACAGATGACAAGCAAAGAGTAAAGAAGGACCGAAAAATGAGACAGAGAAAAAGAGTGCTGGCAGCAGTGCTTAGTTTTCTGATGCTTTTTGGAACAGACAATAGTATGAACATATATGCATCGGAGATAACAGGTGAGAATCTGGGATCTCCGATGCAGTCTGTGGAAGAGACAGAGACTGAGACACAGGAAGAAACAAAGACAGAGAATGCAGCCGCAGAGCAGAGCCAAGTTGGAGAACAGACTGAGGGAACGGAGGCGACAACCGTAGAGCAGAATCCGGTTGAAGAACAATCTGAGACAGCAGAAACAGAGCGCGCAGCCGCAGAGCAGACCGGGGAAGCAGAAACTGAGCATGTGGCAGAGGAACAGATCGTAGAAGCAGAGACAGAGCAGGCAACCGGAGAACAGAGTCCGGTCGGAGAGCAGACCGGGGCAGCAGGAACTCAGAACACAACGGAAGAACAGACAAAAGCAACAGAGTCTCGGAATGTAACCAGCGTACAGAAGGAAAACGGCTTGCAGATTTTATATCTCGTATTACAAAAGACTGCCTTACAGCCTGCAGACTCACAGTTTATTCTGCTGGGACTTAATCCGGGCGAAGCGCAGATTCAGAACATGGTGCTGCGCTATCGTAACAGGGATACCGGAGCTGATTATCGGGTACAGCAGACAGAACTTACATCAGATGCAGCTTTTTTTCAGATGGATCATTTAGAGGGACTGGCGCAGGGTATCTATGATCTGACCGGAATTACGTATACTACTTTAGATATGCCGGAAAGCGAACAGACACTTGCGTTTTCGGATATTGGAATTACAGCGTCCTTCGGAATCGGCGAAGAACCGGCAAATACACCGGATGCAGTGATCACAAC
>JALERL010000108.1 GCA_022764465.1 Lachnospiraceae bacterium
ATGATAGTATATAAATATGTATAATGTATACAAAATACAGGGAGAATACAATATGGATAAGATAGCGGTAAAAGCATTGGCAAAAATTAATCTTGGACTGGACGTGGTAAGACGCAGAGAAGATGGTTACCATGAGGTACGGATGATCATGCAGACCATTCATCTGTACGACCGGTTAGAGATCCGTAAGCAGAGGGAGCGGACAGTTACTTTGCATACGAACCTGTCATTTCTTCCGGTAGATGAACATAATCTTGCATATCGTGCAGCTGCTATGTTACAGGAGGAATTCGCACTGACTGAGGGCGTTGCGATCGATTTAAAAAAGCATATTCCGGTAGCAGCCGGTATGGCAGGTGGAAGTACGGATGCTGCAGCGGTGTTATACGGAATGAATGAGATCTTCGATCTCGGATTATCACGTAAGGACTTGATGGAGCGTGGTGTGAAGCTTGGGGCGGATGTACCGTATTGTCTGATGCGTGGAACGGCATTGGCAGAGGGAATCGGAGAAAAGCTGACCTCTCTTCCGCCGATGGTAAAGTGCCCGGTTCTGATCGCAAAGCCGCAGATCGGTGTTTCCACGAAGTATGTATACGAGCATCTGAACCTGTCGGATCAGTCCGCACATCCGGATATTGACCGGCTGATCACAGATATTCGCAAAAAAGATCTGAATGCGATCGCCGGTGATATGGGCAATATCCTTGAGACAGTGACCGTACCTTTACATCCGGAGATTGATAAGATCAAGCAGTGCATGTGCGAGCACGGAGCACTGAATGCGATGATGAGCGGAAGCGGTCCTACCGTATTTGGCCTCTATGAGAAGATAGAAGATGCAAGAAAGGCGGCAGATGCGGTAAGAGCCACAGGACTTGCCAGACAGATCTATGTGACCGATATTTATAATAATAGAAGAAAGTAGTATCAGTACGGAAAAGAGAACGTGAAGCAGAGTACAGCGTAGAAAAGGAGAAGCTTATGACAGAGAATCTGGAATTAAATATGGATGCATTCCTCCCCCTACGGGATGTTGTGTTCAACACGTTGCGGGAGGCTATTTTAAAGGGAGAATTAAAGCCGGGTGAAAGACTGATGGAATTACAGCTTGCATCCAAGTTAGGTGTCAGCCGGACACCGATCCGGGAAGCAATCCGTATGCTTGAGCAGGAGGGACTTGCTGTTACGGTACCAAGAAAGGGTGCAGAAGTTGCCAAGATGACGGAAAAGGATATGGAGGATGTCTTAGTTATCCGGGCTGCTCTTGATGAGCTTGCAGCACAGCTTGCATGTGATGAGATTGATGATGAACAGTTAAAGCTGCTTCAGGCATCCAGACGTAACTTTGAAAATTGTATCCAGTCAGGAGATGTAAAACAGATCGCACAAGCGGATGTGGAGTTTCATGACCGCATCTATCAGGCAACCGGAAATGCAAAGCTGATCAATATGTTAAACAATCTGCGGGAGCAGATGTATCGTTACCGTGTGGAATATCTGAAGGATGAAGCGAATTATCCGACACTGATCACCGAACATCAGGATCTGGTTGAGGGAATCCGCAGAAGGGATAAGGAATACGTGACAGCCGTGATGAAACGACATGTCAGCAATCAGGCGGAAGCAGTAAAACAGATGATCCAGCAACAGGAATAGTGGAAGATTTTGTGTATAAGAGAACGGAATATGGAGATGCTAAAAGGGACAGACGATGGTCTGTTCCTTTTTCGTATAAGACTCCGGTGGACAGAATACACAAATATGTTTCACAAACATTTGCAACGCTCTTCGTGAACTAACTGCTAACTACAACCATACAAGCTCAGGAATGGCTTCACTTGTGGTTTTCGTAAGCAGTGGATTTCACTCGAAGCTAAGAACACAAATCAAAGTTTGCTTCACATGATTTGTGTATTTTGTCCATTCGAATCAAGAACAAAAATACAGTTCGACAGAGGTGGGAAGATGGCGCAGGAAGAAAAAAAGACACCGGTTTCGTGCTCTCTCGCAGAGAATATAAAAGGCTATAAACAGATTTTTGCAGATTGTGCAGATATTAAGATGATCGAGATGAAGTTAGGAAAGGATGCATCGGTTGCCTGCTTTATTGCTTATATCGAGATCACAGGTGGAAATGCCCTGTTTGAAAAGTCCATGATTGGCAAGCTGCTGAACAATCTCTGCGATTGTGACAAAAAAGAGATCTATGTAAGGTTAAAGGCAAACAGTCTGGGACTTTCGGACGTTACACCATTTGCGACATTAGAGGAAGCGGCATATGGAATGTTAGCGGGAGATACGATCCTGTTCGTCGATGGGTTTGATCAGGCACTTAAGATCCCGGATAAAGGGTATCCGGGAATGGGGATTTCCGAACCGACTTCCGAGAAGGCAGTCCGGGGATCGAGTGAGGGATTTTCCGATTCGGTGAAGGTGAATACATCCATGATCCGTAAACGGATCCGTTCCCCGAAGGTCAAGGTGCGTGAGGTCAAGGGCGGTGTCCGTTCAAAGACGAATATTGACCTGGTCTATATGGAAGGGCTGATCTATCCGGATGTATTAAAAGAGATCGAACGGCGGCTCGACCGCTATGAGATCGATGGTATCTTAGACAGTGGAATGATCGAACAGTTATCGGAAGAGAAGTGGTATTCCCCGTTCCCACAGTTTCAGACGACACAGCGTCCGGACCGGGCGGCAATGGCGGTCTTAGAAGGACGTATTATCGTATTATGTGACAATTCGCCGGAGGCACTGATCCTGCCGACGGATTACAATTCGTTTATACAGACAAGTGATGATTATTACAACCGGTGGGAGATTGCATCTTTTGCAAGGATGCTTCGGTTTATCGCATCCTTTTTTGCCATGACACTGCCGGGACTTTATCTGGCTGTGTGTAATTTTCACACACAGATCTTACCAACGAAGCTGTTGCTCTCCTTTGCAGAAGCCAGACAGGGGGTACCATTTCCGGGCGTGGTCGAGGTTCTTTTGATGGAATTGTCATTTGAACTCTTGCGGGAGGCTGGCATCAGGCTGCCGGGAGCAATGGGCAACACGATTGGCATTGTCGGGGGGCTGATCATCGGGCAGGCTGCGGTAGAAGCAAACCTGGTCAGTCCGATTGTTGTAATTGTGATTGCATTTACAGCCCTCTGTTCGTTTGCCATACCAAACGAAGAATTTGCAACGGCGTTCCGGCTTTTGAAGTTTGTCTTTATTGCATTCAGTGCATGGCTTGGATTTTTTGGATTTTTACTGATGCTGCTTGCTGTTTTGATCCATCTGTCAAGACTTAGCAGCTTTGGCATTCCGTATCTGATGCCGTTTGTGGGAGCAGACCTGACGGATTATGAGGATGAGCGGGATGCGCTGTTCCGCTATCCGACCTTTATGCGGAGGTACCGCCCGATCTTTACAAGACGTAAGGAGCGTGTGCGGTTAAGAAAAAAGGATGGAAATGAAAATGGAAAATAAGATGTTTTCGAATAATCGAAAAATATCCGGCAGACAGATCCGGCGGCTGTTGTTTTTTGATCTTGCGGGGTTGAGTACCCTGCTTCTTCCGCCGCTGCTTTCGCAGACTGCCGGAAAAAACGGGATCTTTTGTATTTTTCTGGCGCTGCTTCCGGCATACGGAGTGGTGCTTTTAATACGAAAAACCAGCAGCCGGATGGTGGCAGGATTTCCAGATTATATCAGACAGACAAAGGGAAAGGTTATGGAAAAAGTGCTTCTGATCCTTTGCGGAGCATCCGGGATCGTACTGGCAGGATTTGTGCTCGATACGGTCAGCCGGTTGATCACGACACAGCTTTTAAAAGGGGAATCCTACTGGCTGGTCAGTCTGCTGATCCTGATTCTGGGAGCATATGGAATGGCAGGTGGTATGGAAGGAAGAGCAAGGATCTATGAGGTACTTTTCTGGCCGCTTCTGATTCCGCTTATCCTGATGCTTGTTCTGGCATGCCGCGATGTCAATGTGGATTACTGGACACCGGTCTTTTTTTGCAGTGGTAAGGATATGGTCTTTGGAACACTGCTTGTATTTTTGTTTTATCTGCCGGTATTTTTCCTGTTGTTCTTAGTTCCCTATGAAAAAAATTATATGCAGGGGATCGCAGTGGCAAATCGCACCCTGTTTTTGACCGCACTGCTCAATGCAGCCATCTATCTGATCACACTTGGGATTTTTGGTGAAGCGTCCTTACGGGAGATGAAGCGTCCGGTGATCACGCTTATGAGCATGATCCGTCTGCCGGGTGGATTTTTCGAGCGGCAGGATGCGTTTATGGTTGCAATCTGGTTTTTTGCCTTATATGCACTGTTAAACAGCAGCATGTTCTATGGAACGGAGAGCATTAAGAGCCTAATCGGGAAAAAAGGGAACAAGCGTTATGTCCTGCTTGTATTTTTTCTGACGTTTCTGGTGTCTGCTGCCTTTTATAAGGGAGGTGTGATGGAATGGTAAAAAAGGTATGTGTGCTGTGTCTGATTTTAGGGTTACAAATGCTGCTTTTCTGTGGCTGTGACAGCGCAGAGTTAGAGGAGCGGAAATTCCCGCTTACCATAGCGTTTGATGAGCAGGACCAGGGCTGTGTGCTGACACTTGGACTTGAGTATCTGTCCGGAGTGGCAGAGGAAGAGGAAAGTGCAAAAGAGGAAGATGAAGAAGAGGTCATGGCAGCAGCAAACTGGGGAGAAGCATTTTCGGATCAGGATGAAAAAAATCCGGAAACCATGGACTACAATCATGTGAAGGCAGTCATCATCAGCCGTGCAGTGCTCGAAGATAAGGAGATGTTAAATCACCTGCTGGATTATCTCGAGACAGAAGAACTGCTTTCACGCAACACCCTTGTTTTTACATGCAGGGATCGTGCGGCTGATCTTTTGGCACTCGAAGGTGGTCTTCCGATGGCAGAGGGCATGTACTTAAAGCAGTTGACCGATGGCATGACCATGCAGAAGGACACCGCAGTGGTAACGCTCGGCAATCTGATGAATGAGCGTTACAACCGTATGGAGAATCTGTATCTTCCGGTCTTAGAGGAACAGGAGCAAAAGCCTGTGATCTGTGGCTATTATGCGCTGGCAGAATATAACGGAATGGGCATGATAAAGCCGGAGGTATATGAGGTTGCCACCCTGCTTGAAAATAAACGAAAGCTGTATCAGTTTGACTTAGATACCGGAGAGACCATTGAATTATCACAGATCCGGTGCAGTGGCGGTGTGACGTCGGATGAGGAGAAAACAGTCAAAGAGGTCTGCCTGTCAGCGGATGCGAAGATCATAAGTAAGAATGCATATGCAGCAGAGAAAAAGAGAGCAGAAAGACAGATCCGGGAATATCTGAATTCCTATCTCGCAGTCCTGTTAGCAAACAGCCTGACATCTAATGATCTGGATCTGACGAACAGTTATTACAGTCTCGGCGGCTATAACCGCAAGCTTTATAAAAAATACGAGGACAGGCCACAGGCATACCGCAGGAACTTAGAGTACCGGGTAGACAGCAAGATCGATGTGATCTGACCTGATAGAAAATATGGAGTAGACCATGAAGGCTCAGGTATCAGAAACTTTTATGTAAACTGTGAAGTGGCAGAATGCGCAAATTATGTTCCGCAAACATTTGCAACGCTCATCGTGAACTAACTGCTAACTACAACCATATAAGTTCAGCAAAGGCTTCACTTGTGGTTTTCGTAAGCAGTGGATTTCACTCGCAGCTAAAAACGCAAATAAAAGTTTGCTTTACATAATTTGCGCATTCTGCCATTTCCAATTTTACCTAGCAACTTTGAAATCCGAATTCTATGAATAAGATAAGCACAATCCGGCAAGACTCCTTTTAAATAAGTGGTGATTATGCAGAGATCACGGAAGGGAGTTTTTATGGATTGGATCAAAAAGGCAGTGGCGGTTTTCATGCTCGTGGGACTGGCATTTTGCATGGAACAGGGTAAGGAGCAGATACAGGAAAGGGATATGCAGCAGGAGATCGCAGACAAGGTACTGCGTTTTCATGTGCGTGCAAACAGTGACAGTAAGGAAGATCAGGCATTAAAGCTGCGTGTCCGTGATGCAGTCGGCGTTCTGATGAAGGAAAAGTTAAAGGATGCTGCTTCGTTAGAGGACTGTAAACGTATTACCGGGCAGGAGCTTGGAGAAATTGTGGATAAGGCAGAGGATGTGATCCGGGAAAGTGGATATACATATGCAGTCGAAGCATCGGTATCGGCGGTGGATTTTCCGGATAAGACCTATGGAGCTTATACGTTTCCGGCGGGCAGGTACGATGCCTTAGAAGTCGTGATCGGAAACGGAGCCGGACATAACTGGTGGTGTGTGATGTATCCGAATATGTGCTTTGCCGGAAGTACCTATGAGGTGGTGGAGGAGCAGGCAAAGGAGAAGCTGCAGCGCACGCTGACGAACGAGGAGTATCAGTCTTTAATGGAAAAGAAAAACTATACCATAAAATGCAAATATCTGACATTCCTGAATAAGTATATGGAAAAAATGTAGTTCTTATGTTATACTACATTGCGGTTTTGATTGTATAAAAATAGAAAGAAGCTAAGGGGTGAATACACAGATGACAAAGGATGTAATCGTATCAATCAGTGGACTTCAGATGGCAGAGAGCATGGATGGGGAACCGATCGAGGTCATTACCCATGGAGATTATTATAAACGAAACGGCAAACATTATATTTTATATGAAGAGGTGCAGGAGGGCTTTGAAGGAAGTACCAAGAGCATGATCAAGTTAGGTGAGAATACACTTGACATTACGAAAAAAGGTGTATCAAACGTACATATGCTGTTTGAGAAGAATAAGAAGAATCTGACGTATTACTACACACCATTTGGAAGTCTTCTGATCGGAATCGATGCAAAAAATATTTCGGTGACAGAAGAGGAGCATAAGCTTCATGTAGAAGTGGATTATGCATTAGAAGTGAATTATGAACATATGGCAGACTGTACGATCACGATGAACATACAGTCAAAGGAAAGCGGAGACTTTCGGATTGCATAAAAAAAGTGTGCGGATCACGCACACTTTTTTGTTACTGATTGGCTTTGTCACGAAGCTTAGCCATAAAGCCTTTTTTCTTTGCAGGAGCTTCAATCGGACCACGCAGACCCTTGATTCCGGTGATGTAGAGACCGCTTACGGTAGCCTTTACTTCCTTCTTGACAGGAATGGAATCAAAGATCGCGCCATCGCTGATCAGTGTCATAACACGAGGACCAACCTTGGCTTTTACGATCGGTACCTTGGAACGACGGAGAAGCTTCGGTGTCTGTTCAAGCACCTGAGCCGGAAGACCGGCATCTTTTAACTTCATTTTCTTCTTATCGATGATCAACATCGTAACAGACTGTGATGCGGCTGCGATCTGAGCATCCTGCTCATCTTTTTTCTTCTGAGCTTTTTTCCCTACGAAATATAAAGCGATCAGTGCAGCGAGTAAAATAATAATGATAACCAGTAAAACAATAGCAAATGTTGGCACTGTGATATCCTCCCTTGGTATAAATTCGAAAATAATTGTATCATTGATCCCGGGAAAAATCAATATGTGAAATATTTGCGAAATTGCAGGAAGCACTTTTTTTTTCGGGGAAAATGTGCTATGTTAGTATGATGTGGAAGAACATGTTTTCCACAGATAGAATTTGTGTGTGCGGGCATACACACACAGATAGAAAGATTAGAGGAAAAGATTCATGAAAAAAAAGATAGTAGCATTGCTTTTATGTGTCTGCATGGCAGCAACAGCAACTGCATGCGGCAACAATAAGAAGGGCGAGACAGAAAATGGTACAGAGGTTGCAGATGCAACAGAGACAACATCGTTCGCATCCATTGACTATAATGCAGCGGATTATGTGAAGTTAGGTGATTATAAGGGACTTGATGTGACGATCGATGACGATTATCAGGTAGAGGATTCAGATGTTGCAGATTACATCAATAACAATGTGATCGCCAACTATCCTTACTATACAGATTCAGATAAGCAGACAGTCGAGAATGGCGATTTTGTCAATATCGACTATACCGGAACAAAGGATGGCGAGGAATTCGATGGCGGTTCCGCAACCGGATATGTGCTTGAGATCGGTTCTAAGACCTTTATTGACGGCTTTGAAGACGGGCTGATCGGTATGAATGTCGGCGATGAGAAGGATCTGAACCTGACATTCCCGGAGAATTATTCAACAACCGATCTTGCAGGACAGGATGTTGTATTCCATGTAAAAGTCAACAAGATCGTGAACCGTAACGATATGAGCTATGATACCTTAAGTGATGAGTATGTTTCATATCTGTCGGACAAGACCGGCATGAGCTATGACAATAAGGACAAGATGGTTTCCGATATCAGGGATTACTTGCAGACCTCACAGGATTCCAGCAAGCAGTCCGCAATCCGCAGCGCAGCATTGCAAAAGCTTGCAGAGAACTGTACGGTAGATGGTACGCCGGATGGACTGTTAGATGCGAAGGTAGCAGAGGTACTGAAGCAGTACGAATCCTATTATTGTCAGGATGGAACCAAGTTAGAGGATTATGTGAAGAACAGCTTTAATATGGAATACTCCGACTTCTTAACTGAGATCGAAAAGGAAGTTAAGGATGACTTAGAGACACAGTTGATCTTAGAGACGATCGCAGATAAGGAAGGCATCAAGTTAGATGATGATGGTTTTGCCGATTATGTGAAAAATATGATGAGCAACAATGGCTATGATTCAGAAGACAAGCTTTATGAAAGCTATGCTTCCACCGCAGAGGATGGAAAAGCTTATTTACAGAAAGTATATGTCTGCAATCAGGCATTACAGATCGTGGTAGATAATGCAAAGGTTACGGTACAGGAGCCACAGAATACAGAGACAGAGGTGCCTGCGGAGACAGAGACACCGGCAGAAATTGAGGCTGCAACAGAGTAACCGGTCATAGATGTATATACTGCTGCAGGCACTGTGGGGATAGTGTCTGTAGTAAAAATAAGGAGATTCCGGCAAAGCCGGATACATGCAGATGCCGTAAGGCGAGGCATAGAAAGGATGAAAATGGAACTTGTAAATATCAGGGAAATATTCCGCAACAAAGATGCTTATATTGGTAAGACAATTACAATCGGTGGCTGGGTAAGAAGCAACCGTGCTTCCAAGAATTTTGGATTTATTGTGGTAAATGATGGAACCTTCTTTGAACCACTGCAGGTCGTTTATGCAGATGCGTTAGAGAATTTTGCAGAGCTTAGTAAGATCAATGTCGGAGCCGCAGTTATCGTAACCGGTAAGTTAGAAGCAACCCCGCAGGCAAAACAGCCGTTTGAGATCCAGGCCGAGAAGGTAGAGATCGAAGGTGCAAGTGCACCGGATTATCCGCTTCAGAAGAAACGTCACAGCTTTGAGTACTTAAGAACCATTTCACACTTAAGACCGAGAACGAACACCTTTGAGGCAGTATTCCGTGTGCGTTCCCTGATCGCTTATGCCATTCATAAGTTTTTCCAGGAGCGTGACTTCGTCTATGTACACACACCACTGATCACAGGAAGTGACTGTGAGGGCGCAGGCGAGATGTTCCAGGTAACAACCTTAGATCTTGCAAATCTGCCGAAAAACGAAGATGGAAGCGTGGATTATACACAGGACTTTTTCAATAAGCCGACTAATCTGACGGTAAGCGGTCAGTTAAATGGTGAGACTTACGCAATGGCATTTAAGAATATCTACACCTTTGGACCAACCTTCCGTGCAGAGAATTCGAACACTACGCGTCATGCAGCAGAGTTCTGGATGATCGAGCCGGAGATCGCCTTTGCAGACTTACAGGACGACATGATGCTTGCAGAGAGCATGTTAAAATATATTATCGCTTATGTATTGGAAAATGCACCGGAAGAGATGCAGTTCTTCAACAACTTCGTAGACAAGGGACTCTTAGACCGTCTGAACAATGTACTGCATTCTGATTTTGCAAGAGTCACCTATACGGAAGCGATCGACATCTTAAAAGAGCATAACGACGAGTTTGATTATAAGGTATCCTGGGGCTGTGACTTACAGACCGAGCATGAGCGTTACTTAACTGAGCAGGTCTATAAGCGTCCGGTCTTTGTAACCGATTATCCGAAGGAGATCAAAGCCTTTTATATGAAGTTAAACGAAGACGGAAAGACCGTTGCAGCAGTTGACTGTCTGGTACCTGGAATCGGTGAGATCATCGGAGGAAGCCAGAGAGAGGATGACTACGATAAGCTGTTAGAGAGAATCAAAGAGCTTGGACTTAGAGAAGAAGATTACAGCTTCTATCTCGATCTTCGTAAGTATGGTTCTGCAAGACATGCAGGCTTCGGACTTGGCTTCGAACGCTGCGTCATGTATCTGACCGGAATGGCAAACATCCGTGATGTCATCCCATTCCCAAGAACCGTCAATAACTGCGATTTATAGAATGTAAAAAGTGTGTGCTTGGCACACACTTTTTTTGAGATAAGAATAATAAAGAAATTATGAAAGTATATTATATTCTGTACATAATTGATTGGATTTGCGACTTATGGAGAATCTTAGATTCGTAATTCGGAGCAAATTTAATAAATTATATGTGTAATATGTTATATTTTTGGTTAAGGTCAATTTGTATAACGGACA
Organism: Lachnospiraceae bacterium; assembly: GCA_022764465.1. Taxonomy (GTDB): domain Bacteria; phylum Bacillota; class Clostridia; order Lachnospirales; family Lachnospiraceae; genus Roseburia_C. Next base: position 10,702 of record JALERL010000108.1, read on the forward strand.
AAGGAGATGAACATGAATTTATTAGCGGTTGAAAATATCACAAAGGTATATACAGAACGGAAACTGTTTGATGGGGCTTCCTTTTATCTTCAGGATGGGGAAAAGGTAGGGATCATTGGCATCAATGGAACCGGAAAGTCCACTCTGTTAAAGATCATAGCAGGGTTAGAAGAGCCGGATGACGGACAGGTGATCCGTGCCAATCATGTAGTGATCCGTTATCTTCCACAGATGCCGGAATTTGATCCGGATGCCACCGTTTTAGAGAGTGTGTTATCCTATGCACAGACCGGAAGCACGCACAAGAAGGAGAGCCGGGAAGCGCATGAGATCTGGAATCTGGAGAGTACGGCAAAGTCGATGTTGACGAAGCTTGGAGTGACGGACTTTGAGGAAAAGACCGGTCATCTTTCCGGTGGACAGCGTAAGCGGCTGGCGCTTGTTGCGGTACTTCTAACACCGTGTGATGTTCTGATCCTTGATGAGCCGACGAACCACTTGGATTCCGATATGGCAGAGTGGTTAGAAAATTATCTGAAAAGCTATAAGGGTGCAATGGTGATGGTAACGCATGACCGTTACTTCCTAGACAGTGTCTGCAACCGTATCGTAGAGATCGATAAGGGTAAGACCTACAGTTATGAGACAAACTATTCCGGTTATCTGACAGCGAAGCAGGAACGGGAAGATATTGCCTGGGCAGGAGAAAGAAAGCGTCAGTCGATCTTAAGAAAAGAGATCGAATGGATGAAACGCGGTGCGAGAGCTCGTTCTACCAAGCAGAAGGCGCATATCGAACGCTATGAAAAATTGCACGATCAGAAAGCACCGGAAATCGATCAGAAGTTAGAGATGAGTTCGATTTCAACCAGGATGGGTAAGACAACGGTAGAGTTAGATCACATCCATAAGGCATATGGGGACAAGGTACTTATTAACGACTTTTCCTATATCTTTTTAAAGAATGACCGTATCGGATTTATCGGAAAAAACGGCTGCGGAAAAACGACTCTGATGAAGATGATCGATCATAGGATCGAGCCGGATTCCGGTACTGTGACGATCGGACAGACGATCAGGATCGGATATTATACGCAGGAGATCGAGCAGGATGCCTCGGCAGGGATCGCCTATATGGATCCGAAGATGAAGGTGATTGACTATATCAAGAACACCGCAGAGTATGTACGGACAGAGGATGGATTGGTTTCTGCATCTGCAATGTTAGAGAAGTTTTTATTCCCAACAAGTGAACAGTACAGCGCGATCGCAAAATTATCCGGTGGAGAAAAGCGGCGGCTGAATCTGCTTCGGGTCTTAATGGAAGCACCGAATGTCCTGATCTTAGATGAGCCGACGAATGATCTTGATATTACGACGCTTACGATCTTAGAGGACTATCTTGATCATTACGACGGAATCGTGATCACAGTTTCCCATGACCGGTATTTCTTAGATCGTATTGTCCGCAGGATCTTTGCATTTGAAGAAGGCGGAGAACTCAGGCAGTACGAAGGCGGCTATACCGATTATATGTTAAGACGCGAAGCAGAAGGAACTTCGCAAGAAGCCGGAAGCTTCAGCCGGAAAGAGAATACGAAGTCCGGATCATCCGATGCGCAGACATCCACTCCGGCAACCGATTCGCGTGCAACCTGGACACATGAGAAGAAATTAAAGTTCACCTATAAGGAACAGAAGGAATACGAAGTCATTGAGGATGAGATCGCACAGCTCGAAGAGAAAATGGATGAGATCGACCGCGAGATGGAACAGTATACGAGTGATTTTGTAAAGCTTGGCGAACTTACGAAGGAAAAGACAGAGGTCGAGAATCTCTTAGAAGAGAAGATGGACCGCTGGGCATACTTAGAGGAGCTTGCCGCGCGGATTGCAGCCCAGTAATATCTAAAGAATTTATGAAATATTGCCGTATTTTATTGAGATTCCCTTTGGGGTGAATTATAATTAAGATATATGCAAAAGGCAGTACAAGAATGGAGAATTAAATATATGTCTGATAACGATAGAGAGTTTTATGAAGTTGAGAAAGAAGATAAAAGTGAAGATAAAGTAGAAAAAGAGGACAAGGCAGAAGTAGCGGAGACTGCTTCGGATGAGACAACGGATAAGCCGGAGGATGATTATGAGGATATTTGTTATATCTGTCACAGACCGGAGAGCGTTGCCGGTAAGATGATCAAGATTCCGAACGACATCTGTATCTGTCAGGACTGTATGCAGCGTACCTTTGATACAATGAACAGTGTCGGAATGGGCGGCATGAACTTCAATGGCATGAATATGGACGATCTGCTGAACTCCGGCAAGATGCCGAACATCAGCATGATCAATCTGTCCGATATTCCGGGCTTTATGCCACAGAACCAGAAGATCAAGAAGAAAAAGCCGAAGAAAGAAGCAAAGCCGGTGCTTGATATTAAGTCGATTCCTGCACCGCATAAGATCAAGGCAAGCTTAGATGAATATGTCGTAGGACAGGATCACGCAAAGAAGGTCATGTCGGTTGCGGTATATAACCACTATAAGCGGATTGCCGAGGATGCAGCACAGGCAGCTTCGGATGGAAGCAACTTTGACGGAATCGAGATCGAGAAGTCGAATATGTTGATGATCGGACCGACCGGCTGTGGAAAGACGTATCTGGTCAAGACTCTTGCAAAGCTTTTAGATGTACCGCTTGCGATCACGGATGCCACTTCCTTAACGGAGGCTGGTTATATCGGTGATGATATTGAGAGCGTAGTCAGCAAGCTGCTTGCAGCCGCAGATAACGATGTAGAGCGTGCAGAGCATGGTATTATCTTTATCGATGAAATCGATAAGATTGCAAAAAAGCGGAATACGAACCAGCGTGATGTCAGCGGAGAATCCGTACAGCAGGGAATGTTAAAGCTCTTAGAGGGTGCAGAGGTAGAAGTACCGGTAGGAGCCAGCAGCAAGAATGCCATGGTGCCGATGACCATGGTCAATACCAGAAATATTCTGTTTATCTGTGGAGGAGCGTTCCCGGATCTTGAGGACATCATCAAGGAGCGTCTGAATAAGGAAGCATCGATCGGGTTTAAGGCAGACTTAAAGGATAAGTATGACAAGGAAGAGAATCTGTTAGCACAGGTGACCGTCGAGGACATCCGTAAGTTTGGAATGATTCCGGAGTTTATCGGAAGACTGCCGATCATATTTACCTTAGAGGCATTAACGGAGGATATGTTGGTGCGTATCTTACAGGAGCCGAAGAATGCGATCATCAAGCAGTACCAGAAGTTACTTGCCATGGATGAGGTGAAGCTGGAATTTGAGGAAGGCGCACTTCATGCAATCGCGAAAAAGGCAAAGGAAAAGAAGGTAGGAGCGAGAGCCCTGCGTGCGATCATTGAAGAGTTCATGTTAGATATCATGTATGAGATCCCGAAGGATGATAATATCGGAATGGTGACGATTACCGAGGATTATATCGAGAAAAAGGGTGGCCCGGTGATTACCATGCGTGGCTGCATGGAACTCGAAGATCATAACGGATAGTCAGCAAAATAGAATCGTGGCATAAGATAACAGAAAAGGATTTTTTATGTCATGTGAAGATCAGATCTATTCCAATGATTACTACGATCTGATTATTGACAGGGAAAGCAGTGGAAGACCGGATATCTCAGGCTTTTGTATACAGCCCATTGATACCCGGTTTTATGCACTTTATATTCCAAGAGAAGGATCGCCGGAGTTAAATATCTCCAATTATACCTTCTCTGCGATTCCAAAGTGCTATACCCTGTCTGATCAGAGTGCATTAGAAGCAAGCGGGATACTGAAGGTGCAAAACCAGCCGACCCTTGCTTTAAAGGGAAATGGTGTTCTGCTTGGATTTATTGATACCGGGATTGCCTATACGAACCCGGTATTTCGAAACAGCGATGGAAGCAGCCGGATTGCCGGGATCTGGGATCAGACGATCCGGGGAAATCCGCCGGAGGGCTTTTTGTATGGCAGCGAGTATCTGCAGGATGTGATCAATGAGGCATTGCTTGCAGAAGATCCTTATACGGTCGTACCCTCGCGGGATGAAAATGGACACGGTACCTATGTTGCGGGTGTTGCAGCAGGTGGAAGGGATGCGGCGAATGACTTTAGCGGGGCGGCTCCGGAGGCAGATATTGCAGTCGTGAAGTTGAAGCAGGCAAAGCAGTATCTGAGGGAGTTTTATTTTATTCCGGATCAGGCAGTGGCATTTGAGGAAACCGATATTATGGCAGCGGTCTATTATCTGTGGCGGCTTGCAAGTAAGCGGAACCAGCCGCTTGTCATCTGCCTTGCACTTGGAAGTAATATGGGAAGCCATGATGGAACGAACCCGCTTGCGTATTATCTGGGAGATGTAGCCATCCGGCAGATGTGTGCAGTGATCACTGCGGCCGGAAATGAGGCGAATGCCAGACACCATTATCTCGGAAGCCTGAGTGAAGAGATGGAATATGATCAGGTAGAGATCAGTGTGGGAGCAGGTGTGACCGGTTTTACCGCACAGTTATGGGCAGGCGCACCGGAGTTATATTCCGTAACCGTGATGTCGCCGACAGGAGAGATCGTACCGATGGTATATCCGCGTACCGGAGAACGGAAGGTCTATCAGTTCATTTTCGAGGAGACGGTCGTTTCGATCGATTACCGGGTCGTCGGGATCAGTTCCGGTGACCAGCTGATCTATATCCGCTTTGAAAAGCCGACGCGCGGGATCTGGAGCATACAGGTTTATGGGAATAATTACCTCACAGACAGCTATCATATCTGGCTTCCGAATAGCAGCTTCTTAAGCGGAGAAGTGGTGTTTCTAAGGTCGAATCCGTATTATACGGTAAATGTGCCGGGAGATGCACGGGCGGTTATAACGGTCGGTGGATACAATACAAAGGATAACAGCCTTTATATCGATTCCGGGAGAGGCTACACGGTCAATCAGTATATCAAGCCGGACTTTGTGGCACCGGCAGTGGAAGTCTATGGGCCGGCAACGCGTGCAGGGATCTATGAGAACCGTACCGGAACGAGTGCGGCAGCAGCCGTGACAGCGGGAGCAGCTGGACTGTTTATGGAATGGGTGGTACTGCGGCGCGGTGCAGCGAATATCAATACCGTACAGATCAAGAATTTTTTTATCCGCGGTGCGATAAGAGATAACGGCAGGACTTATCCGAACCGGGAATGGGGCTATGGACGGCTGAACCTTTATGATACCTTTGATGCATTGCGGGAGTATAACCGTTAGGTGTACCGGCATTGCGTCTGGGATCAGAAGGATACAGGATAAGAGAAAGACAGGGGTATTTCTATGATTTATATTGTAATTACGGCAGGAATTTTTTTCTTAGACTTTTTTATCAAGCAAAAGATCGATCGAACCAGAAAGTTAGATGAAGAAGAAGCCATCTGTCATAATCACATTATTCTGACAAAATATTATAACAAGGGTGCGGTTTTAAATCTGCTTGCAAAGCATCCGAAACAGATGACGGCACTCCACAGTTTTATCCTTGGTGCGATCACAGCCATCTATGGATGGGCACTGCGCCATAAGGAGCATACGGGGGTAAGACTTGGGCTTGCAATGATCACCGGAGGAGGTCTTAGTAATCTGTATGACCGGCTGACGAAGCATCATGTGGTCGATTACTTCCGGATCAATACGCGTTTTTTGCGGATAAAGAATATTATTTTTAATATCTCGGATCTGTTTGTATTTTTAGGAAGTTTGTTTTTGATGGTCTTTGGAAGACGCAGATAGATGGGATATACAGAAAAAAAGTGCCTGTGAGAACAGACACTTTTTTGTAATAGAGAATTCTATTACCTTTAATCACATTCAATTCGTATATCTTAATCATAATAAAAAACCGAAATTCTATATTAACGAGAAAGGTACATTGAAAATAAAATGATTAAATCGGCAAGCGGAAACTATTTTACAACAGTTACGTTTGTTGCCTGAGGACCCTTAGCACCATCGACTACGTCGAATTCTACGGAAGCGCCTTCTTCAAGAGTCTTGAAGCCTTCCATTGCAAGTCCTGTGTAGTGTACGAATACGTCATTACCCTCTGCATCAGAGATGAAACCGTATCCTTTCTGGTTGTTGAACCATTTTACTGTACCGTTCATTCTAGTACCTCCAAAAATAATAATATGCTGCACTGCAACATAGGTTTAGCATAGCATACCCATATGCAAAAGTAAAGAAAAATTACGGCTCATCCTACGGTATATCGTAGGAAATATCATGGGAAGAGAGAAACTTACCGACCAGAGAATCCCAGCTCTCTTCAAAGGAATGATCGAGTGAAAATGTGCGGTAGGAAACACCCGTCGTACAGGTCAGGGTACAGTCCGAAAAACGGATATTGATGAAAACGCCATTTAGATCATTTTCGGTAAAGCTGCTGTTTGTACTCTGTAAGGTCCGGCGCAGGTTATCCGGTGAGAGCATGAAGATAAAGCGGAAGGAGACCGGCGTCTTTTTCCCTTTGATCAGATCGTAGCAGTTCGTACGCAGCATGGAAAATGGAATACAGCTTAAGGAATCTAGTCCTTCGGCGATCCGTTCTTCCTCGGTATAGAAGTCCTTTGTCAGATGACCGTCGATCGTATAGGTGACCTTACCCTGTATTACGGCTTCGGACAGCAGGAAATGATCAAACAGATCACTGCAAAGCAGTTTATTCATAAAATCCTTAACATTCGTTATTTCAAAAACTTTCATAAATACCTCAAAATGTGATGATTTATTTGAAGTGGACGATAACAGTTTATCATAATTTCCATAGAAAAAAAAGAAAAACTATAGTAAGATAGGGGTAGTGAAAAGCGTGGAGGAAATACACTTGAAAAAAAGAAGAAAAGCCACATGGCTGATTTTGGGAATCGTTGCACTTGCAGCAGCCGGGGGGATTATTTATAACAGGGAAGACATGCATAAGAAGGTTGTCGACTACTGGGATGAACAGAGTGATTTTTATTCTTCTTTTACAAAGGAGCTGACGGCAGGCACAATCTTAGAGAAGATCGAAGATGTCGACAGCATATCAGAGGACAAGTATGCCTATCAGGGGCTGAATGAAGAAGGAAAAAAGGTATATGATGAGATCCTGCATGCAATGCTGAATCATACGGAAAAGGTTACGGTAGCAACCTTAGATCCGGCGGTGTTAAAGCTTGCCTTTGAGGATGTAAGTTCTGATTATGGCGGACTTTTCTGGGTATCCGGTTACAGTTATACGGAATATACGAGAAACGAGGAATGTGTCAGTATTGAGTTCGCACCGAAGTATACGATGACCTATGATGAACAGAAGCAGATGCAGAGTAAGATTGATGCAGCAGTCGATGAATTCTTAAGCGGGGTCTCGATGCAGGATGGCGATTATGAGAAGGCAAAGTATGTGTTCGAGAATCTGATCCGTCAGGTGGATTATGTCAAGGATGCACCGGACAGTCAGAACATTATCAGCGTATTTATCGGAAAACAGACGGTCTGTCAGGGCTATGCGAGTGCAACACAGTATCTGTTAAACCAGCTTAATATTCCAAGCGTGATCGTGACCGGATCGGCAAACGGAGAAGCACATGCATGGAATCTCGTACAGTTAGACGGTGCATATTATTATATGGATACAACCTGGGGCAATTCGACTTACCAGAATGAAGACGAAGAATCATCGAAGTTCGTAAATTACAGTTATCTGGCATTTACTACCGAGGAGATGGAGGCAACCCATACACCGGATGATCATATGGCACTTCCATCGTGCGATGTATTGGATGACAATTATTTTGTACGGGAAGGTTATTACTTTACGGACTGGCAGGTCGATGCGATCGGGGAATTGTATGGACAGGTGGCAGACAATGAGGAACACCGTGTTGCCTTAAAGTTTGCAACGGATGACTTATACGACCGGGCGAAAAAATACTTTATCGATCAGAAAATGCTGGAAAATTACTGCGATATTACCGGAAATGTATACTATCTAGATGATCCGAAACAACGGATTTTAACGATAAGTATAAAATAAATATAAAATAATGGAAAATACTCTTTTCAAACATGTAGATTTGTGCTAACATCAAGTAGTATTAAAAACTACATGTTATAAATATCGAGAATACAATATATATTTTTAAGATTTATATGCATACTGTGAATAGATGCATAAGGAGGAACTACATGAATTATAAGATTGTGATAGATAGCTGTGGAGAACTGACCGAGCAGTTGAAGCAGGACGGACATTATGAGAATGTTCCGTTAGAGCTTGAAGTGGAGGGGGAGCAGATCACGGATGATGCGACCTTTAACCAGCTTGATTTCTTAAAAAAGGTAAAGGCAAGCAAGGAATGTCCGAAGTCTTCCTGTCCATCTCCGGAACGTTATATGAAGGCATTTGATGCGGCGGCAGAACACATCTATGTGGTTACCTTATCTTCAAAGCTAAGCGGTTCATATAACAGTGCCGTTCTTGCAGGAAATCTGTATTTAGAGGATCACCCACAGAAGAAGGTACATGTTTTTGATTCGAGATCTGCTTCGATCGGAGAGACGCTGATCGGAATGAAGATCCAGGAGTTAGAAGAGGCAGGAAAAAGCTTTGAGGAAGTCATCGAGGAGACGGAGCGTTATATCGACAGCCAGCAGACCTTTTTTGTATTAGAGACCTTAGATACGCTTCGTAAGAATGGAAGATTAAGTAATCTGAAGGCATTTGTTGCAAGTGCCTTAAATATCAAGCCGGTCATGGGATCGACACCGGAGGGAAGCATCTGTCAGTTAGATCAGGCAAGAGGTATGGGCAAGGCAATTGACCGTATGATCAATGACATGCTTGCAAAGACGAAAAACTGTGAACAGCGCATTTTAGCGATTTCCCATTGCAACTGTCCAAAGCGTGCGTTAGCCATTAAGGAGAAGATTGAACAGAAGGCGAAGTTCAAGGATATTATTATTGCAGAGACTGCCGGAATCAGCAGCATGTATGCAAATGACGGTGGTGTGATCATGGTTTCGTAAGAGCAGGTAAACCTGCAACGATGCGCACCTCGCGGAGTGGAAGATTATGCGATGCATCCGCTCGGGCGCGGGAGTGTGCGGCAAGCGCACACTTTATTTAACTTGCAACTGATTTGCGCCTAAGACTGGAATTTTGCCAATGGATTTGCTATAATAATGTGCAGTGAAGTGAATACGAGGATAGTGATATAGAAGGTGAAGCATATGAATGAGATACTGAACGTATTAGAGAAGAGAAGAAGCTGCAGAAGCTTCAAGCCGGATATGATTGCGAAGGATGACTTAGATGCAATTATCAAGGCAGGAACGTATGCACCGACCGGAATGGGTAAACAGTCGCCGGTCATTCTTGCGGTAACAAACAGGGAACTGCGTGATCAGATCGCAGAAGAGAATCGTAAGATCGGAGGCTGGAAGGAAGGCTTTGATCCGTTTTACGGTGCGCCGGTGATACTGATCGTTTTAGCGGATAAGGATCGTCCGACCTATTTGTATGATGGTTCGCTTGTCATGGGGAATCTGATGAATGCAGCAGAGAGTCTTGGAATCGGAAGTATCTGGATCCATCGTGCCAAGGAAGAGTTCGAATCTGATTTTGGAAAGCAGATTCTTGCAAAGCTTGGTATTACCGGTAACTATGAAGGAATCGGACACTGTGCGCTTGGGTATGCCGCAGAACAGGCAGCAGCACCTGCGCCACGAAAAGAAGATTATGTATATTATATCGAGTAGAGGTGTACGATGGGATATCTGATTGCAGAGACAACAAAGGAAGAACGGGAGAAGATCGTTGCAGATTCTCTTGGAAATATCGAAGCAAACTGTGACGGTTGCATGAGCGGGCTTGCAGAGATGTATCAGGATTATATTGACGGGAAAAAGGAACTGCGTGAGATTAACATGGAGTTCAACGCCAGATATGTAAAGGGTGAGGACATGCCGGGAAGAGAGAGCTGTTATTATCGTTAGGACTACGGTTTCCTCCGGTGATGTTACAGAAAGAGAGATGAGAAGATGACAGAAACAGGATTATTGATTTTTTTAGGAATTCTTATTTTATTAGTTGTGATCGTTGCAGTAATCGCAGTGGTATCTGCTGTTTCAGGAGCTGCAGCAGCAATCGTCGATGACGATGATGATGAAGATTAAGAAGCATGTACAAAATTGCTTCCTTCTTTTGTCTTGAAAATGATATATTATTCGGGACAAAAATGTAAAAGAAGCAGGAGATCAGTAGGATCTCCTGCTTCTTTTGGGTATCGGCTTAAACTAGCACGGAATTCCTAACTTTTCAAACAGGGTATGCATGGATGCAAGTTCTAAGATCAGGATCATGCTGCTTTTGATCGTTGTATCGGCAATGGAAAAACGTTCATCAATATAGAGTACCTTTTTTCCAAGTGCATCAAACTGGCCTGCCGGGATCGAGAGGATATTCGCGATCGTATCGATATGATCGGCCGGTGGTGTGATGTTGATGTAGGTGTTTGTCATCTTGGCGATCGAATTGATGTAGGCTGCGGTAGTGATATTTCCCATCTCACGGATAACGGACAGATCCATATCGGAAATATCATCAAACTGATTCAGTTCCTTCTCATAAAAGGTATTGATCAGCAGATTGGCGAAATCCTTTTGCAGCACCTGAAGCATGACACCCTGGATATCGCCCTCAAGTGTCACGGTAACACCAAGTGCCCGGTTATCCGGTCCGCCAAGGTATTTGGCTACTTCGTCAAAGTCCATCAGACTGATACTCGGGATCTCAATATCGACGACTTTGTTCAACAGCTGTGCCAGGGCAGTGGCTGCATTGCCGGAACCAATGTTGCCAATCTCAGACAACACGCTAAGCTGCATTGCATCTAATTTTTCGAGTGGTACATTGCTCATAAAAATGCTCCCTTTTGTGTTTTGTAATTTCTAACATAATAATTACGATTTCTCTGTTCTGCGAACTTTCGCAAGAAACTTCTTGATGAATTCGTTAAAATTCATTATATCATAGGAGCCAATTTTTTTCTATCTATATTCCTTGTTTTGGAAGAATTCCTTGTAGAAAACAGGGATTCGTGCTAAACTGTCCTTCGGATGGTATTCGAAAGAAACTATACCGGAGAAACTGTAACCTTACAGTAAGAACAGCGTATCACCTGAAAGGCAGGTGGTAGGATGAGAATAGGATTCATAGGAGCAGGCAAGGTCGGATTCACCTTAGGAAAGTACCTTGTGGAACGTGACATGTGCGTATCCGGTTACTATAGTCGTAGTCTTAGATCTTCAAAGGAAGCAGCAGAATTTACAAAAACAAAGTATTATGAGTCACTAGAGGAATTGGTGAACGCGTGTGATACTCTGTTTCTTACGGTCCCGGACGGGAGCATCCGTGAGGTTTATACGAAGTTATTAGAATCAGACATAGAAGGTAAGATCCTCTGTCATTGCAGTGGAGCACTATCGTCTGAGGTTTTTTCTGGTATTCAAATGCGAGGTGCATATGCATACTCCATCCATCCAATTTTTGCGGTCAGTGATAAACTGACAAGCTATCGGGATTTATCCAATGCTTATTTTACAATCGAAGGAGACAAGGAACGGTTAGAAGAGATGACAGAACTGATCCGTCATCTGGGCAATCCGGTGTCTGTGATTGCAGCAGATCAGAAGATCCGTTACCATGCGACAGCCGTTTTTGCAAGTAATCTGGTCACAGGACTGTATGGTATGGCATCACAGATGTTATGTGACTGCGGACTCGATGCAGAATTTGCAGAACATGCCCTAAAGCCGTTGTTTTCCTATAATGCATCGAATCTGTGTGCACAGGGAATGGCAGCTTCCTTAACCGGTCCGGTAGAACGTGCGGACATCCAGACGGTAGAAGAGCATTTAGAGGTGCTGACACCGCAGGAAAAACAGGTGTATACGCAGTTATCGAAGCAGCTGATCCCGATCGCAGAGAAGAAGAATCCGGGCAGGGATTATGAACCCCTAAAGGAACTGCTTGCGGGAGCAGAACAAAGTTGATGTTTATGGTTAAGTAGAAGGAGGATGGAAAATGAAAAACACAGTATTAACATTTAAGGAAGCAAAAAAGAAAGGCGAGAAGCTTACGATGCTGACCGCTTATGATTATTCTACAGCGAAGCTGATCGATGAAGCCGGTGTAAACTCTATTTTAGTGGGAGATTCTCTCGGAAACGTGATCTTAGGATATGAAGATACGATCTCTGTAACGATGGAGGATATGATCCATCATGGTGCGGCTGTGGCAAGAGGCGCAAAGGATGCGCTTGTCGTGATCGATATGCCGTTTATGTCCTATCAGACCAGCGTGTATGATGCAGTTGTAAATGCAGGACGTCTTATGAAGGAAGGACGCGCCGGTGCAGTGAAGTTAGAAGGCGGAGCAGAGGTCTGTCCGCAGATTGCAGCAATCACCGCAGCAGGAATCCCGGTCTGTGCACATCTTGGACTGACTCCGCAGTCAATCAATGCATTAGGCGGCTTCAAAGTACAGGGCAAGAGCGAAGAGGCTGCGAAAAAGCTGATCGCAGATGCAAAGGCAGTGCAGGAGGCAGGCGCATATGCAGTCGTATTAGAATGTGTACCGGCAAAGTTAGCGGAGATCGTGACAAAGGAATTAGACATCCCGACGATCGGAATCGGAGCAGGTAATGTCTGTGACGGACAGGTACTCGTATATCAGGATCTGCTTGGCATGTTTTCCGATTTTACACCGAAGTTTGTAAAACGCTTTGCCAATGTCGGCGAGGTGATGAAGGAAGCTTTCCGCAATTACTGCAAGGAAGTACAGGAGGGAACCTTCCCGGGAAAAGAGCATGAGTTTAAGATTGCAGATGATGTATTAGAGAAGTTATACTAAAACGTGGAATTTGATATGCGCAAAAAACGTGCGCAGAAAAGAGGATAAATATGAAGATTACAGGTAAGATTGAAGAAGTAAGAGCACAGGTAAAGGCATGGAAGAAGGAAGGACTGACTGTCGGATTTGTTCCGACTATGGGATATCTGCATGAGGGTCATCAGAGTCTGATGAAAAAGGCAGTGGAAAACTGTGACCGCGTGGTAGTCAGTATTTTTGTAAACCCGATGCAGTTTGGGGTTAACGAAGATCTCGACAGCTATCCAAGAGATCTTGAAGCAGATGCGAAGCTCTGCGAGACAACCGGCGTGGATCTGATCTTCCATCCGGAAGTCGATGAGATATATGCAGACGGATTCTGTTCTTTTGTGGATATGAACGGATTGACGAAGGAACTCTGTGGAAAAACAAGACCGATTCATTTCCGTGGAGTATGTACCGTTGTATGCAAGTTATTTAACATCGTAACACCGGATCAGGCATTTTTCGGCCAGAAGGATGCACAGCAGTTAGCAGTGATCAGACGTATGGTGAAGGATCTGAACATGGATATTCAGGTTGTTGGCTGTCCGATCATCCGTGAAGCGGATGGACTTACAAAAAGCTCCCGTAATACCTATCTGAATGAAGAAGAACGTAAGGCTGCACTGATCTTAAGCAAGACGATCTTCCTTGGACAGAAGTTAGTTGAAGAAGGCGAGACGGATGCAAAGACGCTCCTTGCAAAAATGCGCGAGAACTTAGAAACCGAGCCGCTTGCAAAAATCGATTACGTCGAAGCAGTACGCATGGATGACATTGAGAAGACCGATGTGATCGAAAAGGATGTACTCGTTGCAATGGCAGTCTATATCGGAACAACCAGACTGATCGACAACTTTATCGTGTCCTAATGACAGCCGGTATTATATAGAAGAAAGAGAAAGGAAACATTATGCAGATTCAGGCATTAAAAAGCAAGATACATCGTGCAACGGTCGTACAGGCAGAGTTAAATTATATTGGAAGTATTACGATTGATGAGGAGCTGTTAGAGCAGTCCGGTATTTTAGAATACGAGAAGGTTCAGATCGTAGACATTGACAACGGAGAGCGTTTTGAAACCTATGCGATCTGTGGAGAGCGTAAAAGCGGTATGATTTGTTTAAACGGTGCGGCGGCACGAAAGGTATCTGTAGGGGATAAGGTGATCATCATGGCATATGCTGCCATGACACCGGAGGAATTAAAAGAGAATCCGCCACGTGTGGTATTTGTAGATGAGAAAAATCAGGTGTCCCGTATTACCCGTTATGAGCATCATGGAAGATTAGAGGATCTGATCTAGGAAGAACGAGGAAGTTATGCAGAAAATATTAGAGGGAAAAACAGTTGTATTAGGAGTCACCGGTTCGATCGCTGCCTATAAGATGGCAAATGTGGCATCCATGTTACTGAAGCTTGGTGCAGATGTACATGTGATCATGACACAGAATGCAACGAACTTCATCCACCCGATCACCTTTGAGACACTGACAAACCATAAGTGTCTGGTTGATACATTTGACCGGAACTTCCAGTTCCATGTAGCACATGTGTCCTTAGCAAAACAGGCGGATGTATTCTTAGTTGCGCCGGCATCGGCGAATGTGATCGGAAAGATGGCAAACGGGATTGCAGATGATATGCTTACCACAACACTGCTTGCGGCAAAATGTCCGATCCTCGTTGCACCGGCGATGAATACGAATATGTATACGAATCCAATCGTGCAGGATAACCTGAAGAAGTTAAAGAACTACGGAATGACGGTGATCGATCCGGCAGTCGGTTATCTGGCATGTGGAGATACCGGAGCAGGCAAGATGCCGTCGGAAGAGACACTGACCGCTTATATCTTACAGGCAGTTGCAAAGGAAAAGGATCTGTCCGGTAAGCGGATTCTTGTGACCGCAGGAGCGACGATGGAAGCCTTAGATCCGGTACGGTTTTTAACGAATCATTCCACCGGAAAGATGGGCTATGCGATTGCCAAAATGGCAATGCTGCGTGGCGCAAAGGTGACACTTGTGACCGGTAAAACGGAGATCACGCCACCGCCATTTGTAGAGGTAGTGCCGGTGGAGAGTGCGGCTGAGATGTTTGAAGCGGTAACGGCAAAAAGTGATGCGATGGATATGATCGTTATGGCGGCAGCCGTTGCCGATTACCGTCCGGCACATGTGGCAGACCAGAAGATGAAGAAAAAGGATGGAGAGCTGACCTTAGAATTAGAGCGGACACAGGATATTTTAGCGTATCTTGGTGCGCATAAGAAGGAAACGCAGCTTCTCTGCGGATTCTCGATGGAAACCGAGCATATGTTAGAGAATTCCAGGGAAAAGCTTCGCAAGAAGAATGCGGATATTATTGCAGCCAATAGTCTGACGGAAGCAGGCGCAGGCTTTGGCGGGGATACGAACCATCTGATTCTGATCACGAAGGATCGTGAGATCGATGTGCCGATGATGGAGAAGGAAGAAGCTGCAGACCGTCTTTTGGATCTGATGAAAGAGCTTTGCATGGCATAAGAGATGATATGAATAGCAATATGTACAGACTGTGTGGCATATATTGTGTCATATCCTATTATGATAAGAGATCTGTGAAGCTATGAAAAAATTGCGTAACATGCTGCTTACATTTGAACTGTGTCTTTGTGCCTTCCTGTTTCTCGGGTATGCCCAGAAGAAGATACAAAATGCAGCGGAGACTGCGGTGTGCAGGTATCTGGGAGAAGAAGCAGAAGACGGGATAGCAGTCTCAGCAAAGAATGCAGTGAAGGATGATGGAGAAAAAAAGGTTGCACTGACCTTTGATGATGGACCAAACGAATGCTATACCATGGAGTTACTCGAAGGTCTGAAGTCAAGAGAGGTCCGTGCAACCTTTTTCCTGATCGGAAAGAAAGCGAAGGAATGTCCGGACATTGTAAAGGAGATCCAGAAGGAAGGACATCTGATCGGGAATCATTCCTATGATCATGTGAACTTAAGTGAGATGACGGAAGGAGCGGCATGCGAGCAGATCAAAAAGACGAATCAGGTGATCGAAGAGATCACCGGTGAAGCACCACAGTACCTAAGGCCACCGTTTGGAAGCTATAAGAAGAATTTGGATGCCGATATGAATATGGTAGAGGTTCTATGGGATGTGGATCCGAGAGACTGGTCCGTGAAGAATACCGGGATGGTTGTCAGCCGTGTGACCGGTCAGGTAGAGGATGGCGATATTATCCTGTTGCATGATGAATATGCGACGAGTGTGGCGGCAGCTTTTGAGATCATTGATATTTTAAAAAGCAAGGGCTATACATTTGTCACAGTGGATGAACTGATCTTTGAATAATAAAAATGGTTTATTTTGGTACAAAATAAGAAGTTTGACTTGTCAAAATGAACTTTTTAGAGTATGGTTATATGTGAAAATGAATTTTGCGACTTTGAAAATGTCATAATCAGACAGAAAAATCAATAAAACTAGCAGTGATATATTCGAAAATGCAGGATTCGATAACAAATAATTCAAAAAGGTGTTAAAATGGATTTATTTGATTATATGAGGGAACAGAATCAGAAAAAGGAATCCCCTCTCGCTTCAAGACTGCGTCCGTCTACCTTAGACGAAGTGGTCGGGCAGCAGCACATCATTGGAAAGGACAAGCTGCTTTACCGTGCTATCCAGGCAGATAAGCTAAGCTCCATTATTTTCTATGGACCGCCCGGAACCGGTAAGACAACCCTTGCAAAGGTGATCGCCAATACGACCAGTGCAGAGTTTATGCAGATCAATGCGACCTCAGCCGGGAAAAAGGATATGGAAGAGGTTGTTGCTGCGGCGAAGAACAATCAGGGGATGTATGGGAAAAAGACGATCCTGTTCATTGATGAGATCCACCGCTTTAACAAGGGACAGCAGGATTACCTGCTTCCGTATGTAGAGGATGGGACAATCATTTTGATCGGAGCGACAACGGAGAATCCGTATTTTGAAGTAAACGGAGCGTTGCTGTCACGTTCGGTGATCTTCGAGTTAAAGCCGCTTGCAAAAGAAGACATCAAAGTTTTGTTAAACCGGGCTGTTACAGACCATGAGAAGGGCTTGGGTGCTTACGATGCCGTGATCACACCGGAGGCTCTGGAATTTTTAGCCGATGTGGCAAATGGAGATGCAAGGGCGGCGCTGACGGCAATCGAGCTTGGAGTTCTTACAACGCCAAGAGGGGAAGACGGAAAGATCCACATTACCCTTGCGGTTGCAGAAGAATGTATCCAGAAACGTGTTGTAAAATATGATAAATCCGGGGATAATCATTATGATACGATCTCTGCTTTTATCAAAAGCATGCGAGGTTCTGACCCGGACGCAGCCGTTTATTATCTGGCAAGAATGCTTTACGCAGGGGAAGATATCCGGTTTATCGCACGAAGGATCATGATCTGTGCGTCAGAGGATGTCGGAAATGCAGATCCGAATGCCTTAACGGTTGCCGTATCGGCAGCGCAGGCAGTCGAACGGATCGGTATGCCGGAGGCAAGGATCATCTTAGCACAGGCCGTTACTTATGTCGCAAGTGCGCCAAAGAGCAATGCCGCCTACGGAGCGGTAGACCGTGCGATGGAAGTGGTAGCGCAGACGAGGACAGCACCGATCCCGGTTCATTTACAGGATGCGCATTATAAGTCAGCCGGGAAGTTAGGACATGGGGTAGGATATAAGTATGCACATTCCTATCCGCATCATTATGTAAAACAGCAGTATCTGCCGGATGGCTTAGAAGGAATGAAGTTCTATGAACCGACCGATAACGGATATGAAAAGAAAATCGGTGACTGGCTTGACTTTTTAAGAAGTCAGGAAGCTGATACTGACCCAATAGAATAGACATTACATCAGACAAAGATAACAGGTACAGGAGGAAGTACAAAATGCAGTCATATCAACAGATGTCAAAAGAGGAATTATGTAAGATCAAAGAGGGCTTAGAAAAAGAGTATGCAAAGTTTCAGGGGATGGGACTTTCCCTGAACATGGCAAGAGGAAAGCCATCCGCAGAGCAGTTAGATCTTACCATGCCAATGCTTGATACGATCAACAGCAGCAGTGAGCTTGTTGCAGAGGATGGAACCGATTGCAGAAACTATGGTGGTGTCGATGGATTACCGGAAGCGAAAAAGCTGATCGCAGACATGGTAGGAAGCACACCGGAGCATGTGATCGTATATGGTAACTCCAGCTTAAACATTATGTATGATACCGTATCCCGTTCCTTTACCCATGGTGTCATGGGTAATACACCATGGTGCAAGCTAGACAAGGTGAAGTTCTTATGTCCGGTTCCGGGATATGATAGACACTTTGGTGTGACAGAGTATTTCGGTGTGGAGATGGTCAATGTACCGATGACAGCAGAAGGTCCTGACATGGATCTGGTAGAGAAGCTGGTAAGTGAAGATGAAAGCATCAAGGGAATCTGGTGTGTTCCGAAGTATTCGAATCCACAGGGTGTCGTATATTCGGATGAGACCGTACGTCGTTTCGCTGCCTTAAAGCCGGCTGCAAAAGACTTCCGTATCTACTGGGATAATGCATATGCCGTACATCATCTGTTTGAGGACGATCAGGCTGAGATCCTCGATATTATTACAGAGTGTGAAAAAGCAGGCAACCCGGATATGGTCTATGAGTTCTGTTCTACTTCAAAGATCAGCTTCCCGGGTTCCGGTGTGGCAGCAGTAGTGACCTCCGAAGCAAATGTAGCGGATATTAAGAAGCAGATGACAAATCAGACGATCGGACATGACAAGATCAACCAGCTCCGCCATGTACGTTACTTCAAGAATAAGGATGGCATCATGCAGCAGATGATGAAGCAGGCTGCGATCATCCGTCCGAAGTTCGAACTGATGTTAAAGAAGTTTGATGAAGAGTTAAAGGGATTAGAGATCGGTACATGGATCGAGCCAAAGGGTGGATACTTTATCGGCTTTGATGCCTTAGAGGGCTGCGCTAAGGCGATCGTGGCAAAATGTGGGGAAGCCGGTGTTGCAATGACACCTGCCGGAGCACCATTCCCATATCACAATGACCCGAAGGATTCTGTGATCCGTATTGCACCAACCTTCCCGACATTAGACGAATTAGAGACTGCAACAGAGATCTTCATTCTCTGTGTGAAGTTAGTAAGTATCGATAAGATCTTAGAGAACAAATAAGTAAAATAAAACTATCTATTTTTCGCTGCTATTCCGATATTCTCGCGGAGTGGCGGCGAATCTTTTTTTAAAGAGCCGGTTGAAGTACGAGAGGTTGTCGAAACCGACCTCGGCAGCAATATCAAGGATCGAGGATTCCGAGGAGATCAGAAGTCTCGATGCCATTGTCAGCCGGTATTCATTCAGATAGTCGATAAACGTCGTTCCCATCGTATTTTTAAAAAACTTCATAAAGTGTGATTGGCTGAGTCCGAGCTCGCGTGCCATATCTTCGATCGTGATCTTTTCGGCATAATTGTTTTCGATGTATTTGATGATCTGCTTCATCTTTTCCAGGGATTTATTGCTCTTGTGCATCGTTCCCTTTTTACAGCACTTCGAAAAGAGAGTGTAGAACATCAGAAAAAGCTGTCCCTTGATCACAAGCTGATAGGCAGGAGGACAGGTCTTACAGATCTCATCTGCGCCGTCGATGCAGGATGCAATCTCGGTATAGTAGGGCATGCCGGGCGCAAACAGGGTCGGGATATGGAGCGTGCCGTCTAGCAGCGGAAGAAAGTAGCTGCTGTTACAGGCGTCTGTCTTTTTTGCGATCAGCATCTCCGGCTTAAAGATAATGTTCTCGTATTCCATGGAATCATTTTCATACTGGTCGATCGAGTGGAGCTGTCCCGGAAGGATAAAAAGAATGCTGCCGCCGGAGACCGGATACTGTTTCAGATCGACTGTGATCATGCCGCGTCCCTTTTTGATATAGATGATCTCCATTTCGTCGTGCCAGTGGGCAGGCACGCAGGTGAAGTCGAGCGGGATCGAACACAGATAGGTGGTGTAAGGAAATTCCTCCGAACCGTGGTCTTTTTTCTCCTGATAGTTTTCGTATTCTAATATATTCATAAAAACACTCCCTTAAAATTAGTAAAAATGTCTAGAAAAAGCCTGAATTAATCGGCTCTTGGTATAATTGTACAAGTTTGGATAAGTCAATTTATTCAATATTGCCAAAAACATTGAATGATAGTATTGTACCACTTTTTGCTGTTATATTACAAGAAAAAGGGGAAAAAATGTTAGATAATGCATTCATAAACAAAAAACCACATAACATTTTCTATGGAGGTCAAATATGAATTTACAGGAAATCGTAACAAAAAAATATAACAAAGAGATTTCACAGTGTTCCAACGAAGAATTATACTTCGCTTTACTCGAGATGGTAAAGGGAATGGCAGAGAAGAAGGAAAGCAATGAAGGAAAGAAGAAATTATATTACATCTCTGCAGAGTTCTTAATTGGTAAACTGTTATCCAATAACCTGATCAACTTAGGTGTATATGATGAAGTCAGAGAATTACTTGCAGCAAACGGAAAAGACATCTGTGCAGTAGAAGAAGTTGAGCCGGAACCATCTCTTGGTAATGGCGGACTCGGAAGACTTGCAGCATGTTTCCTGGATTCTATCGCAACCTTAGGATTAAACGGAGACGGTGTTGGATTAAATTACCACTACGGATTATTCAAACAGGTATTTGAGAACAACTTACAGAAAGAGACAAAGAATCCTTGGATCGAAGATCAGAGCTGGCTTACAAAGACAGATAAGACTTATGACATCCAGTTTGGTGGATTCACACTGAAGTCAAGATTATATGATATCGATGTTACCGGTTATGAAAACAGAACAAATAAGCTTCACTTATTTGATGTAGAAACTGTTGATGAGAGCATTGTTGGTGACGGAATCAACTTTGATAAGACGGATATCGCAAAGAACCTGACATTGTTCTTATATCCGGATGATTCCGATGATGCAGGACGTATCCTTCGTGTATACCAGCAGTACTTCATGGTAAGCAACGGCGCAAGACTGATCCTTGACGAAGCAGTAGAGAGAGGATGTAACTTACATGATCTTGCAGATTATGCAACGATCCAGATCAACGATACACATCCATCTATGGTAATCCCTGAGATGATCCGTCTGTTAATGGAGCGTGGAATCGGAATCGATGAAGCAATCGAGATCGTAACAAATACATGTGCTTATACAAACCACACAATCCTTGCAGAAGCACTGGAGAAATGGCCGATCTCTTACCTTGAGAAGGCAGTTCCACAGCTGATGCCGATTATCTATGAATTAAACAATCGTGTTATGAAGAAATACGATGACAAGTCTGTATACATCATTGACGATGAGAGACGTGTACATATGGCTCATATGGATATCCACTATGGCTACAGCGTAAACGGTGTTGCATACCTTCATACAGAGATTTTAAAGGATTCTGAGTTAAATAACTTCTACAAGATCTATCCTGAGAAGTTCAACAACAAGACAAACGGTATCACATTCCGCCGCTGGTTATTACACTGCAACAAGAACCTGACATCCCTGTTAGAGGAGCTGATCGGATCAGGATTCAAGAAGGATGCAATGGAATTAGAGAAGCTTGCAAAATATGCAGATGATGATGCAGTATTAGAGAAGCTCTTAGCAGTAAAGGATGCAAAGAAGGTTGAGTTAAAGAACTACTTAAAGGCTACACAGAACATCGACATCGATGAGAATTCTGTATACGATATCCAGATCAAGAGATTACATGAGTACAAGAGACAGCAGATGAACGCTCTGTACGTAATTAACAAAT
Organism: Lachnospiraceae bacterium; assembly: GCA_022764465.1. Taxonomy (GTDB): domain Bacteria; phylum Bacillota; class Clostridia; order Lachnospirales; family Lachnospiraceae; genus Roseburia_C. The sequence continues at coordinate 32,548 of JALERL010000108.1, forward strand.
ATTTCGAGATCAAAGCCGGCAAGAAGCCTGCAAGACCGATCACAGCTATTTTCGGTGCAAAGGCAGCTCCTGCATACGTGATCGCAAAGGATATCATCCATCTGATCCTCTGCTTACAGCAGTTAATCGACAATGATCCGGAAGTAAGCCCATACTTAAAGGTTGTTATGGTAGAGAACTACAATGTAACCTTAGCTGAGAAGTTAATTCCTGCAGCAGATATCCATGAGCAGATTTCCTTAGCTTCTAAGGAAGCATCCGGAACATCAAACATGAAGTTCATGTTAAACGGAGCAGTTGCAATCGGAACAGAAGATGGTGCAAACGTAGAGATGCATGATCTTGTAGGTGACGACAACATCTATATCTTCGGTGAGTCTTCGGATCAGGTCATCGAGCACTACGCAAAGGCTGACTATGTATCTAAGAAGTACTATGAAGAAGATGCAGACATTAAGAAAGCCGTTGACTTTATCGTAAGTGATGAACTTATGGCAATCGGTAACAGAGAGAACCTTGAGAGACTGTACAATGAGCTGATCAACAAAGACTGGTTCATGACACTGCTTGACTGGGAGACGTACCGTGCAAAGAAGGATGAGATGTTAGCAGACTACGAAGACAGAAAAGCTTGGGCTAAGAAGATGATCATCAACATCAGCAAAGCTGGATTCTTCTCATCTGACAGAACGATCGATCAGTACAACAAAGAGATCTGGAAGCTGAATTAATCGTAAATTAGACAATCAGTTTTTATTCGAAATAAAATATTCTCCAACTATTATAGCAAAAAGGAACAGACTGCGAGCTGTTCCTTTTTGTTGTGTAAAAGCAAAATGTTTTTGCATAAAAATGTGAAATTTACTTGGAAAAAGTACGCTTTGTATGTAAAATAGAGAATGGCATATAATAAAAGGCACGTATAGAAATGAGGATTGGAATGAATACAACAAAGAATGCAAAAAGACTGCTTGGTATCCTTCTGGCATCGTCCCTTTGTCTGACCGGATGTGGGAACAGCAAGGAGAAAATGGAGAATCAGGAGGCGTACCGGCAGATTGGAATAAACTGTATGAATGAGGGAGACTATGAGGGCGCAGTTGATGCTTTTCAGAGTGCGCTGGATCAGTCGCTCGCTAAGATCACAGACCTTGAGATCGATATCTGCTACTATAAGGCACAGGCACAGTATCTGGCAGGAAAGACAAAGGATGCGATCGCAACCTATTCGGCACTGTTAGATTACGATAAGAAGAATGCAGATGTGTACTATCTGCGTGGCTGTCTGTATCAGGCAGAGGGAAAGACAAAGGAGGCGAAGGCTGATTTCGCATCATCCATCGAAAATGATGGGAAAAATTATGAGCGGTATGTCCATGTGATTGAACAGTTAGAAAAACTGGGCGATACCAAGCAGGCGGACATCTACTTAAAGCAGGCGTTCGAACTCTCCGGCAAGTCCGCAGAGGATGCGATGTGGCGTGGAAGGCTATATCTGTTATCGGAAGATTATGACAACGCGAAAAAGGAGTTGGAGTCTGCGGTGAAGGAGAAAAACAGCGATGCCATTCTCTATCTTGGCATGGTATATGAGAAGCAGGGAGACGAAGATAAGGCACAGGCACAGTATGAAGCATATGTAAAAGAGCATGAGGATGATGCCGATGCTTTGGAAAAGCTGGCCGATCTTGCCTTAGAGCAGAAGGATTACAGCAAGGCAGCATCTTATCTTGAACTGGCACTTAAGACGAAGAAGCCGGCCAATGAACAGTCCCTGCGCAGAAAGCTGATCCAGGCGTATGAATATGCGGGAGATTTTGCATCTGCAAAGGAGCAGATGGAAAGCTACGTGGCAGATTATCCGAAGGATGAAGATGCTGCTGCAGAGTATCAGTTTTTACAGACCAGATAACAGAAGTGAGGATTTTCGGAAATGAAACAGGAATATAACATGATCGTATTAGATCTTGATGGAACACTGACGAATTCAAAAAAGGAGATTACGCCCAAAACAAAGGAGATCCTGATAAAGGCACAGCAGGCAGGTAAGATCGTCGTACTTGCCTCCGGACGTCCGACACCGGGAATCGTAAAACTGGCAGATGAATTAGAACTGCAAACATATGGCGGTTACATTCTCGCCTTTAACGGTGGACGGATCATCAATGCAAAGACAGAGGAAGTGATCTATAATGCAACGATTCCGGTAGAACTCGTGCCGGCAATCTATCAGGCAGCCTGTGAGCATGGAGTCGGTATCCTTACCTACAACGGACAGGAGATCATCTTAGGAAACGGTGTCGATGAATACAACCGGTTAGAAGCAAGGATCAATCAGATCCCGGCAAGGGAAGTAGACGATTTTGTCGGCTTTGTGGATTATCCGGTGAATAAGTTCTTACTGACCGGAGAGCCGGAGAAGATTCTTGAGACGCAGACGGTCATGCGGGAAAAGTTCGGCGGGGAACTGAATATCTTCCGTTCCGAGCCGTTTTTCTTAGAGATGATGCCGCAGTCGATTGATAAGGCGTATTCGTTAGGCAGGCTGTTAGAGCACCTGCATATGGACCGCACACAGATGATCTGCTGTGGAGATGGCTTTAATGATAAGTCTATGATCGAATTCGCCGGACTTGGTGTTGCCATGGAAAATGCACAACCGGAGGTGCGTGAGGTCGCAGATTATGTAACACGGTCAAACGATGAAGATGGAATAGTACCTGTTGTTGAGAAGTTTATGCTTGGTGCATAGCGGATAGACGAGGACAGAGATCTGTCCGGCACAAGCTTACAAGAGGAAAGTAAAATGGGACAGCTATATGAGAATAAAGAAGTCGAGGAACGTGTGATCTTAGTCGGTGTCAGTGAACACGATGGGGATGATGCACTTGACTCACTGCGGGAACTGGAAGATCTGGTGGCGACTGCGGGAGCAGCAACGGTTGGAATGGTGATCCAGAACCGGATGAGCATCCATCCGGGCACATATGTCGGAACCGGTAAGGTAGAAGAGATAAGAGAACTGTTAATTGCTGAGGATGCAACTGGGATCGTCTGTGATGATGAGCTTTCACCGGCACAGATGAAGAACTTAGAGGATCTGCTGTATACGAAGGTCATGGATCGGACACTGATCATTCTTGATATTTTTGCAGCGCGTGCATCGACAAGTGAAGGAAAGATACAGGTTGAGCTTGCACAGTTAAAGTATCGTATGACAAGACTGACCGGATTTGGACGTTCTATGTCAAGGCTTGGCGGTGGAATCGGAACAAGAGGACCGGGTGAGAAAAAGTTAGAGGTAGACAGACGTCTGATCGCAAGCCGGGTGGCACAGCTGAACCGGGAGTTAAAGGAAGTGCAGAAACACCGGGAACTGACCAGAAGCAGACGAAAGAGCAATCATATGATGGTAGCGGCGATCGTAGGTTATACGAATGCCGGAAAGTCAACCTTGTTAAATCATCTGACAAATGCTGCTGTTTTAGAAGAGGATAAGCTGTTTGCAACACTTGATCCGACCACAAGGATCTTAGAACTTGCCGGTCATCAGAAACTGCTTTTGACCGATACGGTAGGATTTATCCGCAAGCTTCCGCATCATCTGATCGAAGCTTTTAAGAGTACCTTAGAAGAGGCAAAGTATGCAGATCTGATCATCCATGTAGTGGATGCTTCGAATCCGCAGGCAGACAAGCAGATGCAGATCGTCTATGAGACGCTGCAGAATCTTGGGGTGACCGGTAAGAAGATCATCACACTTTTTAACAAACAGGATCAGGTGGCGGCAGATGAGATCCTGCGCGACGGAAGGGCAGATGTAACCCTTAAGATCTCCGCAGCAAAGGATCAGGGCTTAGCGGAAGTGAAGAATCTTCTGGTGGATATTTTGCGGGAAAGCCGACAGTATGTGGAGACAGTTTTACCATATAACCGGTTAGGGCTGCTCGAAGAGATGCACCGCCTGGGTGAGATGGTTTCCGAGGAGTATACGGCAGACGGCATTGCGATCAAGGCATATCTTCCGGCAGATATTCTGGGAAAAATGGAAAAAGAATAAGAACCAAAGCAGGTAAAAACATGCTTGTTGCGGCATGTTTCTTTGTATGGTAAAATAAGGAACGTAAGGAATGCGTAATTATGATATATGTAATATATGGTCGACAGATCATACAGGTAGATAATAAAAATAGAAAGGAACGCTATGACGGTACTAATTAAAAACGGACATGTGATAGATCCGGCAACTGCCACGGATGAAGTCACAGACATCCTGATCGAGGATGGTGTGATCGTAAAAAGAGAGAAGAACTGTAAGGCAAAGGCAGATGAGAAGATTGATGCAAAGGGCTGTTATGTCATGCCGGGATTTATTGATCTGCATGTGCACTTAAGAGATCCGGGCTTTACGGAAAAGGAGACGGTGGAGACCGGAGCAAGGGCAGCTGCACGAGGCGGTTATACAACGATCCTTGCAATGCCGAATACCAAGCCGGTTGTCGATCAGGCAGATGTTGTGAATTATGTTCATCAGAAGGCGGCCAATCTTGCACTTGTCAATGTGCTGCAGGTGGGTGCAGTCACAAAGGGACAGCAGGGCAAGGAACTTGCAGACATCGTAGGAATGGCAGAGGCAGGAATTCCGGCGATCAGCGAGGACGGAAAGTCTGTCATGAATGCAAAGTTAGCGCGTGAAGCGATGATGGTAGCTGCAAAGTGTGGAATTCCGGTGCTGGCACACTGTGAGGATATCAATCTGGTAGATGGCGGCTGTGTCAATGCGGATGAACATACACGTAAGATCGGGCTTAAGGGAATCACGAATTCCGTAGAGGATGTGATCATTGCAAGAGATATTATGTTAGCACAGGATACCGGTGCACATCTGCATCTTTGCCACTGCTCCACAAAGGACAGTGTAATGATGGTACAGCTTGCAAAGGAACAGGGGGTATCGGTTTCCGCAGAAGTATGTCCGCATCATTTTACACTGACTTCTGAGGACATTGTACCTGAGAATACGAATTATAAGATGAATCCGCCGCTTCGTACCGCAGAGGATGTGGAAGCACTTCGTAAGGGCTTAAAGGAAGATATCATGGATGTGATCTCTACCGACCATGCACCGCACACGGCAGATGATAAGAATACGACGATGCAGCGTGCACCGTTTGGAATTGTCGGCTTAGAGACAGCAGCGGCTCTTACACATACCGAGCTTGTGCTTGGCGGATATCTGACACCGATGCAGATGGCAGAGAAGATGAGCTATAATCCGGCAAAGGTGATCGGTCTCGATAAGGGAAGTCTTGCCGAAGGTAAGGAAGCGGATATTGTGATCTTCGATCCGAAGAAGACCTATAAGATCGACAGCAGCAAGTTCTGGTCGAAGTCTAAAAATACACCGTTTGACGGTCGCGAGGTTACCGGAGAAGTGAAGATGACACTGGTAGCCGGTCAGGTGGTATATGATTGTAAGAACCAGACACCGATGCAGAAGGCACAGACGGTTACCCATAAGGCAATGACAGGAGAACGCTAGACAGATCAAATAAAAAAGAAGCAGAAAGGCACAGATATGATTAACAAATTAGTAGAGAAGATAAAAAAGACCAATGCACCAATCGTTGTTGGATTAGATCCAATGTTATCTTATGTTCCGGAGCATATCCAGAAAAAGGCATATGCAGAGTATGGCGAGACCTTAGAGGGAGCCGCAGAGGCAATCTGGCAGTTTAACAAGGCAATCGTCGACAGCACTTACGATCTGATCCCGGCAGTAAAGCCGCAGATCGCAATGTACGAGCAGTTTGGAATTCTGGGACTTGCAGCATTCAAAAAGACCGTAGATTACTGCCACGAGAAGGATCTTGTAGTGATCGGTGATGTAAAGCGCGGAGATATCGGTTCGACTTCCGCAGCGTATGCAGTCGGACATCTTGGTAAGGTTCAGGTAGGAAGTAAGCAGTATGCAGGCTTTGATGAGGATTTCGCGACGGTCAATCCATATCTTGGATCCGATGGTATCAAGCCATTTGTAGATGTATGTAAGGAAGAGAAAAAGGGATTATTCATTCTGGTTAAGACCAGCAATCCGTCCAGTGGTGAATTCCAGGATCGGCTGATCGATGGAAGACCGCTGTATGAGTACGTTGGTGAGAAGGTCGCTGAGTGGGGCGCAGACTGTATGGGCGATTCTTACAGCTATATCGGAGCAGTAGTCGGTGCTACTTATCCGGAAGTTGGTAAGGTACTCCGCAAGGTAATGCCGAAGAGCTTTATCTTAGTACCGGGATATGGCGCACAGGGCGGCAAAGGCGCAGATCTGGTTCATTACTTTAATGAAGACGGCTTAGGTGCGATCGTAAATTCCTCCCGTGGAATTATTGCAGCATATAAGAAGGAAGAATATGCAAAGTTTGGGGCAGAGAATTTTGCAGATGCCTCCAGACAGGCAGTGCTTGACATGATCGAGGATATTGACGGAGCTTTAAAGGCAGCAAAATAAGTTTCATAAGACAAAGTTCGGGAATGGAGAATAAGGATGGCAGAGAAATTTAGAGAACAGGCAATTATTATCCGCCAGGAAGAGATTGCAGATGATATCTACAGTATGTGGCTTCGGACGGAACATATCGCAGAATATGCGAAAGCAGGACAGTTTGTATCGATTTATTGTAACGACGGAAGCAGAATCCTGCCAAGACCAATCAGTATTTGTGAAATTGACAAGGCAGATGGTGCGATCCATCTGGTATACCGTGTGGCAGGAAAGGGAACGCAGGAATTTTGCAAGCTGCATACCGGTGCACAGCTTACGATCGTAGGCCCGCTCGGAAACGGTTTCCCGAAGAAGAGCCAGAAGGCATTTCTCATCGGAGGCGGAATCGGAATTCCTCCAATGCTTCAGCTCGCAAAGGAATTAGACTGTGAAAAGCAGATCGTCTTAGGATATAGAGACGAGTTGTTTTTAGTAGAAGAGTTCAAAAAGTATGGCAGCGTTTATCTGGCAACCGAGGACGGAAGTGCCGGTACAGAAGGAAACGTATTAGATGCAATCCGTGAAAATGGTCTGTCTGCGGATATTATCTATGCCTGTGGCCCGATGCCGATGTTACGCGCCTTAAAGGCATATGCGATCGAGCATGATATCGAATGCTGGATCTCTATGGAGGAGCGTATGGCATGCGGAATCGGTGCATGTCTTGCATGTACCTGCCAGTCGAAGAATAAGGATGAGCACAGCAATGTCAACAATAAGAGAATCTGCAAGGAAGGTCCTGTCTTCCGTGCAAGGGAGGTGGAGTTCTGATGAATACAAGTGTAAATATTGCAGGAGTTACATTTAAGAATCCTGTTATGACGGCTTCTGGAACCTTCGGCTCCGGTGCAGAATACAGCGAATTTGTGGATCTGAACCGCCTTGGTGCGGTTGTAACGAAGGGTGTTGCCAATGTACCGTGGCCGGGTAATCCGACACCGCGTATCGCTGAGGTGTACGGTGGAATGTTAAATGCGATCGGCTTACAGAATCCGGGAATTGATCTGTTTATCGAGCGTGACATTCCGTTCTTAAAGCACTATGATACGAAGATCATTGTGAATGTATGTGGAAAAACAACCGAGGATTACTGCGAGGTTGTGGAAAGATTAGCCGATCAGCCGATCGATATGATGGAGATCAATATCTCCTGCCCAAATGTCAAGGAAGGCGGAATTGCATTTGGTCAGGATCCAAAGGCAGTGGAAGCGATCACAAGAGAAGTGAAGAAGTATGCAAAACAGCCGGTAATCATGAAATTAAGCCCGAATGTAACAGATATTACGACGATGGCAAAGGCAGCGGAGGCAGGTGGTGCAGATGCACTTTCCCTGATCAATACTTTAACCGGAATGAAGATCGATATTCACAGACAGCAGTTTGCACTGGCGAATAAGACCGGTGGTATGTCCGGCCCTGCAGTACATCCGATCGCTGTCCGTATGGTTTATCAGGTGGCCCAGGCAGTAGATCTTCCGATCATCGGAATGGGTGGCATTATGAATGCGGAAGATGCGATCGAGATGATCTTAGCAGGTGCAACTGCAGTATCCGTTGGTACGGCGAATTTTACGAATCAGACAGTCACAACCGAGATCGTGGACGGAATTGAAGAATATATGTCACGCTATGGTGTGGATGATATCTGTGAACTGATTGGAGCAGTACACGAATAAAACCAAGCAGGTATATAGGAAAAGGGGTAACTTACATGGAATGGTTCCATGTGGGTTACCCCTTTTTGTAAGTTACCTTTTTTGGGTAGTAAATGGCAAGTTTTGGGTCGGCAGAAGAATTGAAATGACATTTTGGATGCAGTAAAATATATATAGAATGAAATCAGGGGAATGATGAGCAGAACACAGAATCACTGTGTAGAAATGGAGCAGACGGATGAAGCGGAAAAGACTTTTAGGGATGGTACTGGTGACAGGGATGTTTTTGACATCTGCAGCCGGGTGCACACATGGAGGGCAGAGTAAAGCTGCATTAGATCCGGATAATCCGGTTACGGTTACGATTTGGAACTATTACAATGGAGATCAGCTTACATCCTTTGAGAATCTGGTAGAGGAATTTAACGAGACAGTCGGCATGAAGGAAGGCATCGTCGTGCAGTCTGTCAGTCAGGGAAGTATTGATAATCTGGTACAGGCAATTTTGGATACTGTCGATGGAAAGATTGGAGCTGCTGATATGCCGTCAGCAGTATCGGTATATGCGGAAACAGGATATCTTTTATATAATCGAGATGTAATTTTACCACTGGATGACTATTTTACGGATGATGAATTAGATGAGTATGTTCCGACTTTTGTTGAAGAGGGACGGTTTACAACGGATGGCAAGCTGTATTTTTTGCCGGTTTCAAAGTCAACGGAGTGTCTGATCGAGAATACAACAGACTGGAAGGGATTTAGTGAGGCGACCGGAATCACACCGGAGAGTATACAGACAGTGGAGGATCTGACTGCTGCGGCAGAAGCTTATTACAAATGGACAGATGAACAGACACCGGATGTGCCGGAGGATGGTAAGGCATTATATGGAAGAGATTCGATCTCGAATTATATTATGATAGGAGCAAAGCAGCTTGGACATGAGATCCTGACCGTAGATAAGAACGGAAAAGGAAAGGTGGATTTAGACCGCGCAACCTTTCAGAAGCTGTGGGACAACTATTACATTCCATATATCAATGGATATTTTGGAACGTATGCCAGTTATCGTTCGGAGGATATTAAGACCGGAACGATCCTTGCGATGACGGGTTCTACTTCAAGTGTCAGTTATCTGCCATCGGAGGTGACAGATCTGAATGATCAGAGTCATCCGATCAACCTGGATATCCGCAAGGCACTGGTATTTGAAGATGCCTTAGATCCGGTATCGGTACAGCAGGGAGCAGGCTATTGCGTGATGAAGACAGATGAGACACAGGAGTATGCAACCGTAGAGTTTTTGAAATGGTTTACGGATGTGAAGCAGAATATGGAGTTTTCTGTTTCCTGCGGCTATTCGCCGGTAAAACTGGCTGCAAACGAAGAAGATGCAATCAGGGAAGCATGCAGTGACTTTTCGAAAAAGACCAAGAATGTACAGGATGCACTTTTGATCAGTGCGAAAGAGTATACCGCGGGCAATACTTATACCAGCAAGGCATTTACAGGCAGCAAGGAAGTGCGGGAGATACTGGGAAGTGCCTTAGAAGATCAGGCTGTAAAAGACCGTGAGGCTGTAACGGAGAAGATCAAAAATGGACAGACCAGGGAAGAGGCTGTTGCGGAATACAGTACTACGGAATACTTTAATGACTGGTTTGACGGGGTTAAAAGCCAGGTAGATACAGCGGTACAGGAAGCACAGGGTGAGTAACAGGAGTTCAGGAGCAATGAAACAGAAACATACAGCAACTATTTTCCGTAGGGTATGTGTTCCACTTTTTATCGTGATGATTCTTGAGTCTGTCATGTTCTATTTTGTAACAGTACATGGACATATTCTGCGTACGTTGAATGAGAATGCGGCAGACATATTAACGGAACGTGTTGAGAACCGGAAAAATGAATTACAGTCACATTTCAGCAGTGAATGGACGGATATGAGGCCTTATCAGCAGGAGGTGAATGCGGTCTATAATCAGTATGCAGGTACTGAGGGAAAGCCGCTTTATGCAGATGAGAACCAGCAGAAGCTGTTTTTGAAGGACATCTCAGATACATTGATTACAATGTTACGGAACGATTCTGTAAATGGAGTGTTTGTGATTCTGAATAATTCAGGGGTATGTCCGACGATCGCAGATTATAAGCAGTCGTATTATGGATTGTGTGTGCGGGATTATGACCAGACAGCATCATATACCGATCGCGAAGATCTGTTAATGGTACGCTGTCCGTCTTCAATCGCGGCAGATATCCGCTGTCCACTCGATACCTACTGGGAAGCGTGGTATACGTTTGATACAGACAGCTTAGATCAGGGAGATTATTTCTATCGTCCGATGCAGCAGGCATATCAGACACCGGATGCAGATGCAGCTGATATGGCATATCTGTCAGAGGTGCATTCTTTTGTTGAGAGCAGTCTGAAGATGATCTCTTATTCCATTCCGTTGATCGGTGCAGATCATACGGTGTATGGAGTCATGGGTGTGGAACTGAGTGTGAATTATCTTGCCGGTCTCCTGCCGGATAGCGAATTAGAAGGGCAGGGACAGGGTGCATATGCTCTGGTAAAATACGAAGGAGATGATCTGGACTGTCACGTGGTTGCGTATTCTGGTACAATGTTTGACCGTGTATTTCCGGATAAGAGCGGGTTTGGCTTACAGGCAGAGGATAAGCTCGCAGACAGTGGGCATTTGTATCAATACCATGGAAAGCAGGATATGAATGTTTATTGTGCGGTAAGTCCTCTGAAGATCTATAACCGGAATACACCATTTGAACAGGAAGGATTCGCACTGGTCGGAATCACACCGGATGAGGTATTGTTATCTGTCAGTGATGAGATTAAGCAGTCGCTTTTCGTGATTACACTCGTTATGCTTGGAGTCGGATGTCTGGTGTCGGTTCTGATCAGTCATCTTCTGACGCATCCGATCAAACGCCTTGCACTTCGTGTCAAGAATATGAAGCCGGAGGATGAAGAGGGGCTGGAACATATCAATATTAAGGAGATCGATCAGTTAGTAGATGCGTTAGAGACGAAGACACAGACGATCAACCAGACAAGGGTACGGACCGAATTTTTCTCACGGATGAGCCATGATATGCGGACACCGATGAATGCCATTATTGGCTTTTCGTCACCGGAGGTGACGGGTACCTGTGAAAAGGAGCAGCTCTTAGAGTATCTTGCGAAGATCAATGGATCCGGAAAGTATCTGCTCGGTCTTATCAATGAAGTGTTGGATATGACAAAGATTGACAGTGGCAAAATGGAACTTGAGATCGAACCGTTTTCTTCGACGCAGTTCTGGGATATGATCATTGCAATGATCGCTGAACTGGCAGCACAGAAGGAAATTCATTTTACGGCAGATATCTCGAAGCTGGAGAACCGTTATCTGTATGGAGATGAACAGCGGCTGAATCAGATCTTTGTTAATCTGTTATCGAATGCGGTCAAGTTCACACCGGAAGGTGGAAATGTGGAAATTAGCGTAACAGAGACTGGATATATAGGCGATAAACTTGGTTATCAAATCGTGATTAAAGATACCGGCGTCGGAATGAGCGAAGAATTCCAGAAAAAGATGTATGAACCGTTTGCACAGGAATCACCGATTCATGATGGAACCGGACTTGGGCTTGCCATTGCCCGTCAGCTCATTGATCTGATGGGTGGAACGATTGCCTGTGAGAGCCGGACGGGAGAAGGAACGACCTTTACGATCCGTTTCCTGTTTTCCTTAGCAGATGAGGAGAAGGAACAGAAAGAAGATAAAAGGGATACAGCGGAAGAAACAGAGCAGGAGGACAAGTTACAAAAGCTTGCCGGAAAGCGGATCCTGCTGTGTGAGGATCATCCGTTAAACCGTCAGATTGCATGTAAGCTGTTGCACAATCAGCAGATCGAGGTTGAGACTGCGGAAAATGGAAAAATCGGATGTGAGATGTTTGCAGCCTCACCGGATTCCTATTACGATCTGATTCTGATGGATATCCGTATGCCGGAACTCGATGGCTTACAGGCAACCCGTATCATCCGTAAGATGGATCGTGATGATGCGAAGACGATACCGATCCTTGCGATGACTGCAAATGCCTTCAAAGAGGACAAAGAGGCTTCAAAAGCGGCAGGGATGAATGCACATCTGTCAAAGCCGATCGAACCACAGGTCTTATATGATGCTCTGGCAGAGTATCTTAAATAATAGAAAAGGTAGGGAGAGACTATGTTTAATCGCCAGTCCCTGCACATTGCGCTGCTATTATGGGGATGTATCTTTTCCCTGATAGCAGCCTTGTGCATGTTTATGAGTAAGAATTTTGATAAGCATAAAAGAAGATGGCTTCTTGTTACTTTATGTAACTGTGCTGCACTGCTGTGCAGTGATGCAATCGCCTGGGGTGTGCGTGGCAAGCCTGGGTCAGCCGGGTATGCAGCCGTAGTTATCAGTAACTTTCTGGTGTTTTCTCTCAGTGACATTTTACTGATGTCTTATCACGGGTACCTGTGCTGTTGTCTATATTATGGGAAAAAGCGCAGACCGGTAAAACGGATCCGGGCTGTTTACGTGATCGCAGCGATTGCACTTTTACTGGTGGTACTTTCACAGTTCACCAATCTGTATTATTATATTGATGTGAATAATTTTTACCATAGAAGTCCGGGACATGTTCTGTCCATGGTGCTGCCGATGATTGGAATGCTGATCGATCTGTCCCTGATCATAGAAGAACGCAGGAATATCAGCAAACGGTTATTCATATCACTGATCTCATACATGATCTTACCGATTCTGGCAGATAGTGTACAGATTTTTTACTATGGGATTTCCCTGACCAATATCGCGATCAGTATTTCAATGATTCTGCTATTTGTAGTAGCCATGATCGAACAGAACGAAAATCTTGCCCAAAAGGAGAAAGAGGCAGCAGATCTTCGAATCTCTGTGATGATCTCGCAGATCGCACCACATTTTATTTATAATGCTTTGACCTCTATTCAGGAAATGTGTGATACAGATCCCAAGGAGGCGGGAGAGACGATCGGAGAATTTGCGGAATATCTGCGCGGTAACTTAGAATCCCTGAATCTGGATGGCCCGATTCCGTTTGGACGGGAGTTAAGACATGTGCAGACTTATCTTGCAATCGAGAAAAAACGATTTGGCGATCGCGTGAATGTGGTGTATGATATAGAAGATGATGAGTTCCTGTTGCCGGCACTTGCCTTACAGCCACTGGTCGAAAATGCAGTCAAGCATGGCATCTGTAAGAAAAAAGGTGGAGGGACGATCACCATTCAGACAAGGCGCGAAGAGAATGACATCCGGATCATTGTCAGTGATGATGGGATTGGTTTTGACATGCAGAAAGTAAAGGAAGAGGACAGGATACATATCGGAATCGAGAATACGAGAAAGCGTCTGCAGGATATGTGTGGAGGAACGCTGTCATTACAGAGTGCTCCGGGTTCCGGTACAAAGGCAGTTATTCTTCTGCCACAGGAATAAGAATCAGCAAAAGATTGGAAAGGAAGCAGGATATGAGGATCATAGCAGCAGATGATGAAAAGCTGGCATTGCAGAATCTGACAAAGGCAATTGCAGAAGCAGAGCCGGAAGCGGAACTGGTTACTTTTTCCGAGCCGGAAGAAGTACTGGATTATGCAAAGGATCATCCGCTGGATGTGGCATTTTTAGATGTGGAAATGGGAACTATGACGGGCATTGAAGTAGCAAAGCAGTTGAAGATCCGGTATCCGAAGATCAATATTGTATTTGTGACGGGCTATGATAAATATATGGCACAGGCAATCGAACTTCGTATGAGCGGCTATGTCAGTAAACCGGTTACAAAGGAGAAGATCCGCATTGAGTTAGAGGATTTAAAGTATCCGGTTACGCGGGTGCAGGAAAATATTCTGGAGGCAAGATGCTTTGGCAACTTTGAAGTATTTGTAAATGGCAGGGCATTAGAGTTTGAACGGGCAAAGACAAAGGAGATGCTTGCCTATCTGATCGACCGGAGAGGCAGTGTGGTAACATCCGGGGAACTGCGTAGTGTGCTCTGGGAAGATGCATTGTCAGATGATAATACAAGGTCATATCTATCAAAGTTAAAGAAAGATTTAATATCAACACTGAAACATGCCGGTGTGCGGGAGACACTGCGGGAATCCAGAGGAAAATATTCTGTGGATATAGAACGGATATCCTGTGATTATTACGATTATCTGGACGATAAGCCGGAGGGAGTACGGGCATACAATGGAGAATATATGGCGCAGTATAGCTGGGGCGAGATACGGAATGTCCTGCTTTACGACCGGCAGTTGAAGCATAATCAATAGAACAAAATAATTTAAAATCACCTCAAAAAAGCAACGTTTTGACAACATTCAGTTTGTATAATGAATGTATGAAACCGAAATGTGTATTTTTTGAGGTGATTTTTTATGTGCATACTTGTTTATGATGAGGATAAGAAGCAGCGGATTGCTACAGTCCGGATGATTGAGCAGGCAAATGATGAGACGGATTATGAAACGGATATTTACAGCTTTGATGATCCTGACAGAGTACTTGAATGCGCCCGGAACGATTATGTGGATGTTGCATTTATCAGCATGGAAGACCGTCTGGGCAAGGGACTGTTTCTTGCGAGGCACCTGAAGAAGGAGACACCGGAGATCAATCTGATCCCAATGTCCGAGAAACTAAGGTTTGGAAAAGAGCTTCTGAATCTTCGGGTGAGTGGCTTTATTCTTGGAGAGCGGACAAAGGATAAGGTATTGGATGAACTGATGAACTTAAGATATTAAGCAGTGGTTTGAGGACAATCGATTCACTATAGAAAAGAGAGGACGAAAGATGAAAAAGAAAACAGGATATGGAAAAAGAATATTGGTTTCTATTTTGACGGCAGCGATGTTTCTTACCGGTGTGGACACTTCCGGACTTATGGTTGCAAAGGCAGCGACAGTAAGTGGCCTGCCGGGAGCAAGAACACTCACCGATTCAAATGGAAATGTGTTTCTGGGTGGCAATTATATCGAGGTAGGTGTCAGTAAGCACGGAAGCTTTGGTACCTCTTTGATGCCATCGGATAATGTGACAAATGAAAGCTGCACGCAGCAGGCATTTCATGCATCAACTTCTTATAAGGGTCTGGGATTACAGTCAGACCAGGATGGATGGAATATTGGGGAAGAACCGCTTACCGGTGATTTTTTTCTGCCGGGGTCTCCGGAGGAACGATGGATTTTAGAATATGATGTAGATGGCACGAAGTATACACATTGTGTCGCAGACCGTGCAAATGCCAAAATAGGATCCTGGAGTACTGAGCCATTTGCAACAAATACGTCATCTGATGATCAGTTATCAGCAAGAATCTATGGTGTGACTGCAATGGGGGTCGCTATTACGATTGATTATAGCTTTGACGTGGATGATCTGGAATATAAGACAGATGTAGCAATTGAAAATAGAAGCGGAAAGAATATTTCTAATGTTCGTTTTGTGCGAAGCTTTGATCCGGATCAGGATCAGCAGAAGTATGGATCGTATACAACATATAATAAGGTAATCTGTAATCCGGTTTCTACACAGAAAGCAGGTGCGGACAATTATGCGATGGTTGTGGCAAGGGGCACACAGTCTCTGGGAGGATTTTTCTTCCTTGCAGTGGATAATCGTGCAAGGGCATCCAGAGGTGTTGCATTTTCACCATCCAATGCATCACTTCCGGGCTTATGGGATTCTGCACCGGTTACCGCTAAGACCTATGCAGAGAATGAAGATATTGAAATGACACCATCAGATCTGAATGGCTATCAAAATGAAGATAATGCGATTGCAATTACCTTCAATCTTGGAACCATGAATGCCGGTAAGTCAGATTCCTTAGAGTATTACTCCAGTCTTGATCCGAATGTTTCCGAATCTTTGGATAAGTTAAAAAAGACACTGGGCTTAAATATCGACTTCAGGGGTGAGACAATCAATGGTTTTGACGGTGCCGGTACATACGATATTACCCGTGATGAAGATGGCAGACAGTGGAAGCTTGTAATCGGAGAGGATAAGACCTATATACTCTATGATGAAACCGGTGCGGTAATTGATACCGGAACCTACGATGCGGATGCAGATCTTGGCGTCAAGCTGATGGAGGAATGGTACGGATCTACCCTTACGATCCAGAAGGAAGCACAGGGAGATACAACCTATGAGCCGGCAAAGATTATAATTCCGGCAAGACCGGGTGCACCGGATGATCCGAATGTACCGAACCCGGATAATTCAGCTCCGACAGAGATCACGACAAGTGATGTAACGACAACGACCAACAGCATCCGGGTGAAAGGCGTAAAAGGTCAGGAATATACGATTGATGGCGGACGTACCTGGAAGAAACCGGATGCAAGTGGAGAAGTCCTTTTTGATGGACTGACAGAAGGAACCGAGTATCAGGTGCAGACGAGGACTGCTGCAACAGGTTCTTCTCTGGCATCCTGCGTATCTACCGGTGTGATAGTTAAGACGATGCGGATGTTTACAGACATTGTAGAAACAGAGTATTTTGATCAGGAGTACGATGGAACACCTCATGTAGTCAAGGCAGAGACAGCAGTAGAAGGTGCGGTGGTAAGCTACAGCGAGTCCTTAGCCGGTCCTTATCGCAGCGAACCATATTCTTTTACGGAAATGGGAACCAATACGATTTATTATAAGATTGAAAAAGATGGTTATTATACAGCATATGGTGATCTGAATGCCACCATTACCGAAAAGACAGTTACCGTTGCAATTCAGGATGTTTCCAAAACATATGGAGATAAGGATCCTGAACTTACCTATACAGTAGTCGATGGATTGCTTGAAGGATATGAATTGACGGGAATTACACTGACAAGAACCCATGGCGAAAACGTTGGAAGCTATGAGATCAGCGGAACATATACAGCACCTTCCGGAAGCGTGTATGACGTAGCTTTTGCGAATGTTGGAACATTTACAATCGCGCCGAAGGAGCTTTCCGTTTCCTGGACAAATACGACACTTACTTATAATGGACATCCGCAGGCACCGGCAGCAAGCGTCAATGGAGTACTTGCAGGGGATACGGTAGAACCGGTTGTAACGGGAGTAATGGAGGATGCCGGAGAAGATTATACCGCAACCGTATCTATCGATAATCATAACTATGTATTAGATGAAAGCGGGACAAGTACAGGCTTTCAGATTGTGAATGCAGATCAGGACAAGCCGATACTTACAGCAAAAAATGAGACAATCCTTGGCAGAGGGGACGGAACGATTACCGGTCTTACCACTGCAATGCAGTACCGCAAGGTAGACTTTAGTTCTGGCGTAACTACAAGATCAGAATATCAGGATGTTATTGATCCGGATATGAACTTAGCAGATGGAACTTATGAAGTGCGTTATGCTGCGAAGAAGAACTACAATGCTTCCGAAGCCACAACGGTTATGATCCGTTCCGGCAGAAAGCTTGTCATCACCCTGCCAGAGGCAAAGAAGCAGGTTGGATATTCGATCAGCACAGATAAAAAGGAAGGAAACTGGTTAGAAAATGCTTCGCTTTGTTTTGAACTTGCAAAGGGATATTCTAAGACAGAAAACTTTGCGGTGAAGTTGAATGGAAAAGCAATCGATCTGAATGCGGATGGCAGCTATGCGATCAGCCAGATGAAAGAGGATCAGAAGATTACAGTAGAAGGTGTGGCAGATATTACTGCACCGGAAGGGACCATTACGGTTCAGACGAATGTATGGAAGAATCTGGTGAATAAAGTAACATTCAATTTGTTCTGCACAGATGCACAGAAGGTAAAATTTACCGGAAGTGATGCAGGAAGCGGTGTAGATAGTATTTCTTACTACCTATATGCTCCAACAAAGAAAAAAGCAGAACTTAATTATGCAGACTTAGCTGCATTAGATGCAAAGAGCTGGACAAAGCTTACCCTGGATAAGAAGCATGCATCAGAGATTACAATCAATCCACAGGAAAAGTTTGTTATCTATGCGAAGGTGACCGATAAGGCAAAAAACGTAACTTATCTTTCAACAAATGGAATTGTTGCAGATGAAACAAAGCCAGTGATAAGCGGTATCAAAGCAGGAGAGAATTATTGTGAAGATCAGACAGTAACGATTAAGGATAAAAATCTTTCAAAAGTGACTGTCCGTGTAGAAAATGGTAAGGAAAAAGAACTTACATGTGGGGCTGATGGAAAGTATGTGCTTGATATTTCTTCCGTTATAAAGGAACGTGGAACAAAGAAACTCACACTGACAGCTTATGATAAGAGCGGAAACAAGACATCGGTCACTGTGTTCGCCGGACATAGTTATGGCGATGCAGAGGTTACTGATCCGACTGCAATCGATAAGGGATATACCGGTTATATCTGCAAGGATTGCAAGCATATACATAAGGAAAAAGAGACAGCAGCGATTGGCGTGAAAGGATTAGAACCATCCGATAAGAAGCAGCTGGAGAAAACAAAAAAGGAAGCCCAGAAGCGTCTTGCAGATACAAAGAATTTACCGACGGAAGCAGAAAAGAAGTTATACGAAGACGTTATTAAGAAGTCCGAAGAATTGCTTCAGAATATCGAAAAGGTAGAAAAAGAGATCGAAAAGATTGAAAAACTGGATAATGTACTTCCAAAGATCGACAGTATTACAACAGATGACAGTAAGAAGTTATCGGAAGAATTAAAGAAAGTAAAGGATCTCTTAGACGTGGATAATCCGGATACACCAACAGAGAGTCTGACTGTCAAGCAGAAAAAGAAGTTACAGGAGTATCAGAAGGATTTAGAAAAGAAGCAGGAACGTATTTCAAAAATATCAGATGCGTTCGATGATCTGTATCATGGTACAGATGAGAAGACCGGTATAGACAGTATTCCGGATAAGGCATTTGTACAGCCGTCTGATCAGAAGAATATTGAACAGCTGATCAAGGATATTGAGGAACTGCTTGATAAAAATAACGGTAATCTGACAGAAAAGCAGAAGAAACAGTTACAGCAGAATAAAGCAGATCTGATAGAGAAACTGAAGGAAGCTGCAAAGAAAGATATAGAGGCAGCTTACCAGGAACGTGTAAAAGAGATCAATGAGACTATCACAGATGCAGCAAGGCGGGAAAGCACAGTAAAGAAAGCATCTGAGATTGCAGAAAATGCAAAAAAAGAGATCAATCAGGCATCTGATCTTTCTGCTATTACATCCAAACGCGATGAAACAAAATTAAATCTTGAATCAATATTTACTGAAAACGGTGATACAAAGAAAACAGACACAAATACTTCGACATCAACAGAAGCAAATCTTCCAATCGTTACAGAGAAGGAAACTTCATCAGCGGTTAAGAAAGATACGGCAACTTCTGCGACAGACAGCAAGGTTATAGGAGTTGATTATAAGGATATTGCAAAGCAACAGGCAGTAGAGTCCGCAGAAATTGCATATGGAAAGGGATCCATTCAGGTGACGATCGAGTCTGTCGATGAAAATGGTGAGAAGGAAACAGACCAGTCGATCCAGGGAGTAATGGTTTCAAGCTATGAAGATATTATTGATGCATGTCTGGATACGGAAGAAAAAGCGGCGGTAGAAGCGGGCGAAGGCATAGAAATCCGTCTGACTGTTTCAAAAGTACCGGAGAATATTTCAAAGGAAGACCAGACTTTAGTACAACAGGAAGTAGAAGAGAGAACGAAGGAAGAAGAAGGCTTTACACTGGCATCCTTTATCGATATTCATCTGGAAAAACGTATCGGTGCAGCAAAGTGGAAGAAGATTGCAAATGCCAAGCAGGAGCTTGAGATTACGATTGATATTCCGGATGAACTGAAGGTTGACGGAGCCGCTTATAGCATTATGCGCTGTCATGATGGAGCATGTGTTCTTTTATCAGATCTTGATGAGAATCCGGATACAATTACAATCCGGACACAGCTCTTCTCGACCTATGCGATCTGCTATGCAGCAGCAGAAAATGTAGAGGAAGAAAGTGAGGAAACAGTTACAACTGCGGATACAGAGATTGTGGATGCAGAAGCATCGGCAGCAGGAACTAAGACTGCGGATATGGATCAGACAAAGAGTGGCGATACCTGTCACCTGCATTGGTGGATTCTGGTATTAGCAATCTTAGGAGCAATCCTTCTGTTAGGCTTAAAGAAGGTATCTGTTCCATACCAGACAGCGATTCTGGTTATTGATCTTGCAGCAGCATTATTACTTGCAATTTTTGGAACATGCAGCTTAGACTGGATCTTCTTTGGAGGAAACGCAGTAGCTGTAATCATCTGCTACATTATAAAAATCAGAAGAAATTCAGAAAACAGATAAATCGAATCCCAGAATGTGCATTGTCACATTTCTGGGATTTGTTTTATCTGTCATGAATTCATAAAAGCACGAAAAAGGGCATGAAATAGCAGCATTAACCGTCCTTTTCTGTTGAAAAGGAAAGCCATGGCATATATAATAAAGGTATACAGTTTTCTACAACGGAAAAGGGAGGTATGGGTTATGAACAAGGAGAAGATTACTGGCAGTATTTTCAGACGTATCGGATGTTTTTACTGGCATGTATGATGTTTCTTACCATGATGCCGGGAGGCAGCATGACGGTTTATGCTGCTTCTGCTCCGAAGGGCAGTGGTACATTAGATGATCCGTGGCTGATCTCTACCGCAGAAGAGTGGAGGGATTATGCAGGTGAGGGCTATGTCCGTCTGAATGCGGATATTGTAGTTACAGACGAGATTACCGTACATAGGAAGTCATGTGTAGATCTCAATGGACATGTATTGGATTTTAGCGGGCTGCCATATGATGCGGAGTATGACACTTTAAAGCTTTTTTATGCGGTTAACTGCTTTGAAGGGGATTACATTGTAAAAGACAGCCGGCCGGATGCGGATCATGGATCGAAGTATGTTACCTCGGGTGGAACAGTGATCAAGGGCGGTATTATTACCGGCTTTCATGCAAACAGATATTCCGGTGGAAGATCCGGTATCATCCTTAGTATGCATGATAATTCGGTCTGGGTAACTGGTGGAACGTTCTATAAGAATATCACGACCGGGGATGGCGGTTCCTGTATCTGGTCCTATAATTCAGTAGCAATTAGCCATACACAATTTTATGATAACAGTACACAGTTTAATCAGGCCGGTATTTTAAATGTGACATGTAGTCCCGGAAGGAACGTTCTGTGTCAGATTGGAGATTGTATCATAGAAGGAAATTCTTCCAGATATGATGGTGTGATCCGGGTGGATGGCGCAGAGTTTTTCATGGCTGATACGGTTATCCGGAATAATGTGACAGGCAGTGATGCTACGATCCGGCTGTATGATAATGACAAGGCTACCCTGATGAACTGTACGATCACAGGCAATAAGAATCTTGAGACATCAGAATCTTACTCTGAAGGACGTGAGGCAGGAGGAATCCGTTCTTCGGTAGACATTACGTTAGAAGGCAAAAATATCATCAAGGATAATGTACGTAAAGATAACAGGGCAAGTGATCTTTGTCTGGACAATTATTCGAAGAATGCAATCGTTTTAGGTTCTACCTTTGATGCATCATCACAGATTGGTATTGCACCATTAAGCAGCGGACTTTATCAGGAAATGTTAGCGGTCAAGGGCGGTGCAGCAAAGAAGGCAGCATTTTTTGCGGATTATTCCGGTACGAAGCTTGAGGCACGCGGAAGTGATCTCTATCTGGTAAATGAAGAGAGTGAAGAAACCGCACATAACTGGAGATATTCGGTGGGAACCGTTGATCCTTATACACTCTATGCACAGTGTCAGAATCGTAGCTGTAAGTTAGGTACAAACGGAATCGTTTCGCTTTCCATGGTACAGGGGAATAAGACTTATTCCGGTAAGGCGATCGGAATCACACTTGATAACACAGCGAAGTGGAAGAATGCAGGACTGGCTGTTCCTTCGATCACGTATTATACGGATACTGCATGTACGAAGCAGACAACACCGGCGAAGAATGGTGCAGCCTCTGATGGAAAGGCTCCAAAGAATGCAGGCACTTACTGGGCGGTAATGTCAGTAAACGGCATCCGTGCAGTGCAGAGCTTTACGATCAATAAGAGATCTGTTGCAGCACCAAAGGGATTAAAGGCAGCAGCACCAACTACAAAGGGCGGCAAAAACGGTAAGATCACCGGTGTAAGCAAGAAGATGGAGTATTCGCTGAATTCAGGTAAGACATGGAAGGCAGTCACCGGTACAACGATCACCGGATTGTCTGCCGGTAAGGTTCTTGTCCGTTATAAAGCAACAAGCAATGAGAAGGCAGGTGCAGCCGCTTCCGTAAAAGTACCGGACGGAAAAACATCATCTACAAGCAAGAAGGATAAGGAAGCGTTCCTTACATATAAGACCACACAGCAGAAAGCAGCGAAAAAGCTGTCAGTGGATGGCGACACGGAAAGATGTGAGAAGCTGGTAAGTCAGGCGGTATCGGCAATCGGTGCAGTTCCCTATGATACGAAGAAATCCCTTGCAAAGAACAAGACAAAAGTTGATGCTATTATTACAAAGTTAAAAAAAGACTTAAAGGCACAGCGTAAAAAAGATAAAAAAATGGCTCAGGACGAGCTGGCATTATTAGAGGGACTAGAGGTTTCACAGTCCGGCAATAAGATCAATGTCAGTTGGGGAAAGGTAGCCAAGGCAGACTGCTATGATGTCTATGTACAGTATTGTTCCAAGAACTTTCCAAAGACAGCAACTGTGTCGGTAAAATCCGGAAAAATCAACAAGGTCAGTATCACAAAGCTCAATGGTAAAAAGATTGATCTGAAACAGAATTACAAGGTCTATGTTGTTGCATATAAGAAGGTCAATGGCAAAAAGACGATGCTTGGTGAGACAGTGACTGCACATGTGGTAGGAGCAAAGAATACAAAGCAGACGAATCCAAAGTCCATCCAGCTTACCAAGACAACCTATACCTTGAAAAAGGGCAGGACAGCAACAATTAAGGGTAAGATTGCACTGGTGGATGCAAAGAAAAAACCACTTGGCAATACACATGCGAAGGAGTTCCGTTATACATCTTCGAACAGTAAGATTGCAACAGTATCGGCAAACGGAAAGATCACAGCCAAGGCAAAGGGAACCTGTTACGTCTATGTATATGCAAGAAATGGTTATGCAAAGAAAGTGAAAGTACTGGTGAAATAGAATGTTTTTACGGATGAAAGAAGAAAAAATAAGCGGTCATATCCGGCTTATTAACGATCATGATGAATCGACGGCATATCTTGTTACTGGAACAGACAAGGCACTTTTGATCGATACGGCAAATGGCAGAGAGGATCTCCATGCATTCGTGCGGGAACTTACGGATCTGCCGCTTATGGTAGTCAATACACACGGTCATTTTGACCATGTCTACGGGAATATCTATTTTGACCGTGTGTATATTCATCCGAGGGATATTGCAGTCGCAGAGCATTACTTTGCAGATCCGGACTTTGCGGCATGGTGTAAGAAGCTCGACCGCAGGCCGGCAGAATTTACCACGATACAGGAAGGAGATGTCATTGATCTTGGTGGTATCTCACTTGAGATCTATGACACACCGGGACATACACCGGGCGGTATCGTATTGTTAGACCGTAAGGAACGGATTCTTTTTACCGGGGATACGATCATTGAGCAGACCTGGATGCAGATGGAAGATGCATGTCCGGTTTCGGTGCTGCTTGCATCGTTAGATAAGGTGCAGAAGCTGCGACCGTTATTTGATCATATCCTTACCGGCCACAGCAGACACTTAGAGGATGCATCCCTTTGTGAAGCACAGCGTCAGGCAGTATGGGAGGTCGCGCATGGAATGAATGCGGGAGACGAATCTTATACATGGTTTGGCGGCGTATGCATGGCACATCCTTATGGAAGAGAGCCGAGAAGGATCGTGTATCAGGATTGATCATGAATTCTGATGAGTTCATCTGCAAAAGACATGTACAAAACAGATGAAAAATGAGTCCCGAGGGACTCATTTGTGAAAAAAGCATGCACAAAATAGGAGATAAAGAATTGAGAAAATGGCAAAAGTAATCATGGTACAGGGTACAATGTCAAACTCCGGCAAAAGTTTTCTGGCAGCAGGACTTTGCCGGATTTTTTATCAGGACGGATACCGGGTGGCTCCGTTTAAGTCGCAGAATATGGCATTGAATTCCTACATTACAGAAGAAGGACTTGAGATGGGAAGGGCGCAGGTGATGCAGGCAGAGGCGGCAGGTATCCGTCCAAAGGTCTGCATGAATCCGATCCTGCTAAAGCCGACCAGCGATATGGGCTCGCAGGTGATCGTAAATGGCAGGGTAGTCGGAAATATGGCTGCGAAGGATTATTTCAAGTATAAGACGACGCTCATCCCGGAGATCAAAAAGGCATTCCATGAGTTAGAAAAGGATGCAGATATAATTGTGATCGAAGGTGCGGGAAGTCCGGCGGAGATCAACCTGAAGGAAAATGATATCGTGAATATGGGCATGGCTGCTATGGTGAATGCACCGGTGCTTTTGGTGGGTGATATTGACAGAGGCGGTGTATTTGCGCAGCTGCTTGGAACGCTTATGCTGTTGGAACCGGATGAAAAAGACAGGATAAAGGGTCTTATCATTAATAAATTCCGGGGAGATAAGTCCATCTTAGATCCGGGTATTGCCATGTTAGAAGAAAGAGGGCAGGTACCGGTGGCAGGTGTCATTCCGTATATGGATCTGGCCTTAGAGGATGAGGACAGTCTGACCGACCGCTTTTTGAAAAAAGATGAGGGACTCATCGATCTTGTAGTTATCAGATATCCGCGGATCTCTAATTTTACAGATTTTAGTATCTTTGAACAGATGTCTGAGGTGAGCGTACGCTATGTCACATCAGTTGCAGAACTGCATCATCCGGATATGATCTTTCTTCCGGGCAGTAAAAACACGATGGCAGATCTTAAGTGGATGCGGCAGAATGGCTTAGAAGCAGAGGTAAAGAAGCTTTCCAAGCAGATTCCGGTATTCGGGATCTGTGGTGGCTATCAGATGCTTGGAGCTGTTATCCATGATCCGGACGCTGTGGAAGAAGGCGGGATGCTTCGTGGAATGGAGCTGTTACCAATCAAAACAGTCTTGCAGAAGCAGAAAAAACGCTGTCAGATAACAGGAAGTCTTGCAGAGGTAAATGGCATTTTTTCAGAACTTTCCGGGCTCCCTTTTCAGGGCTATGAGATCCATATGGGAAGTACGACAACACAACAGGCGGATGCTTTGGAAAATATAATAACAGATGGCAGCAATGTTTATGGTTCGTATATACACGGACTATTTGACCGCGCAGCGGTCGCAGAAGCTATCATCCGTGTACTGGCACAGAAAAAGGGAATCCGGGTAGAGAATGGTATATTTGAAGACTATCAGACCTTTAAGGAAAAGCAGTATGATAAGCTTGCGGACACCTTACGGGAATATCTGGATATGGAGCAGATTTATGGGATGCTTAAAGAAGCAGATATTCGTAGAATAGATTGACAAAGAAAACTATCCTTGGTAAGCTTTTGCTAGTTATGAATATGTGAAGGAGCTTAGAGCAGATGACAAAAGATAAGTGGATGAAGGTCGCAGAAATATGTGGATGGTTTTTGTTTGGAATATATTTTTGTGTAGAGATGTTCCGGTTTGGACTTTCCATGAAGAGGACACTGGCATTAGGAGTTGTATGTATTTTTTCAATATTGATCCATTGCTATAAATCGCGGCGCGATGGTGACTATATCAAAAGGATATTCGGATTGAAGCAAAAACCGGATCGGGATTATAGTTATGACTGGCTGCGTGTGCTTGCTGTCGTCATGGTAATTGTAACACATGCAATTCAGGTAGATCTCTCGGTTGGACTGATCACCGGAGAGAAAAAGACATATGTTTTAACTGTTTTATATATGTTGTGTCTGGCATGTAACCTCATCTATGTAATGCTAAGCGGTGCATTGCTGATTCCTTATAGATAATATGAAGTGACCCCACATTTGTAGCAACGTGGATTTACCTGTATACTAGAGTTTGATAAGAACAAAGGTAACAGGGATTACCGCATACAAAAGGAGATCACTCATATGAAAAGAATACTAAAAATCGGCATGGATGTCCATACCACAAATTACACATTATGCGCAATGGAACCAATTATCGGTGAGGATGACCGTGTATTTGCAACAATCAAGGTAACACCGGATTATAAAAATATCTTGCTGTTTATTGAAAATCTGAAAATGAAACTTGGATTTGACGATGAATACGATATCCAGTGTGAATATGAGGCGGGATGTCTGGGATATTCACTCTATAACCAGCTGACAGCCGCAGGAGTAAAATGTGTGATACTTGCACCAACAACCATGCTTACACCGCAAGGTGTGAGAATTAAGACGGATATGCGTGATGCATATATGATTGCACAGTGCTTATCATATGGTGGTTATCATGCTGTTTATATTCCGACAGAGGATGACGATTCTGTAAAAGAATATCTTCACATGAGGAATGATCATAAGCTTGCTTTAAAGAAAATCAAACAGCAGATCAACGCATTCTGCATCAGACATGGATTTTGCTATGATGGGACAAAATGGACACTGGCACATTTGAAATGGCTGAAGAAGCTGGAAATCACGAATGCATTATATCGTGAAACACTTAATGAATATATGGCATCATACGAAGAGCAGGAAGCGAAGATTGAGAGATATGATAAACGTATCGAGGAAATCGCTGAACAGACAAAATATCATGACAAAGTCAAAAAACTGGGATGTTTTCTTGGAATCAAGACGCATACAGCATTGTCATTGATTGTTGAAACCGGAGATTTTGAAAGATTTACAAAAGGAAACCAGTATGCATCATATCTTGGGCTTGCTCCAGGAGAAAACTCAAGTTCAGACAATATACACCGCCTTGGAATAACAAAAGCAGGAAACAGTCATTTGAGACAGCTACTGATAGAAGCATCTGGTGGAATCTGTAAGGGTGCGGTGGGGCATAAATCAAAAGAATTAAGAGCAAGGCAGAATGGTAATACGGCAGAGGTAATAGCGTATGCCGACAAGGCGAATACGAGATTGCGGAGCCGATACTATAAATTCATAAGACATGGCAAAAAAAGAAACGTGGCGGTAGCTGCGATAGCAAGAGAACTGGCATGTTTTGTATGGGGCATGATGACAGATAATATCGAAATGAAAGCAGCGTAGAGGTGTATCATAGTCATCTGCCAGTCAAGGGTGCAGGCACCGCTGTGGCGGCTAAGCCCTTGACAGCCAGCTGCCTATGATAAAAATGTAGTCAAGCAGAAAAAGCAGCAATGTGCAGCTTATTTCTGCCACAAAGTAACAAGTAAATAATCTGACAGTATTAGAAAAGAGCTGTGGTCACTGTAAGGTCTGGGTTATCTGCGTTCTCCCTATGTGCGCACATGAAACACTGTGATCCACGCGAATAGATCGTAGAACCCAACGGCGGACCATTAGCCTGTAGGTAACCAATCCACGTATAACAGAGTGGCCAACTGCCGGGGACTGTTAAACTAGGGCTCTTTTCCAATGCTGTCAGGAAAACAAATGTGACTGGAGTTAAGAAATATTTTTT
>JALERL010000014.1 GCA_022764465.1 Lachnospiraceae bacterium
TAAGATTGAGGCAGAGATGAAGCAGTGGAAACAGCAGGATGAGGATGTCCTCACTTATGCATTGTTCCCTCAGGTCGCTACAGAGTTCTTTAAGTATCGTCAGGCACAGCAGACTGGTGTTGATGCAAGTATTGCAGATACGAAAAACGGAGCATATCCGGTTTAATATTTAAGAATAAAAGCAAACGGAATCATTCCTGAAAAGGGATGGTTTTGTTTGCTTTTTGTGTAATTAAGAGGTATTTGTTACAGAGATACGGAGGAGGAGAAAAATGAAATCAATACGAAAGAAAATGATTGTGTCCATATTGATCTGTTCCTTGTTTACAGCGGTCTTAATTGGGGTGATCGCGATCTGCAATTCAGCGAAGGCAGCGGGAAGTGATGCATTAACGAATATGCAGCTTACCGGACAGAAAAAAGCAGAGGAGATCAATTCTACGATCCAGAAGATCTCACAGTCTGTTGATACTTTGAGTGAAGTTGCATTGAGCAAGTTTGACTATGCATCCTTTACAAAGGATAAAAAGTATGCAGATGAGTATACAAAGGAAGTACAGCAGACCGTATTGGATTTTGCAAATCATACCGAGGGTGCGGTAACCGTATATTTACGTTATAATCCGGATTATTCCAATCCTACATCCGGTGTTTTTGCACAGCGGCAGAGCGTTGACAGTGATCTGCAGTGTCTGACACCGACGGATTTCTCGATGTATGAGGAAGGTGATGTGGAGCATGTCGGCTGGTATTACCTTCCGGTACAGGCAGGAGAAGCAATCTGGATGTCTCCGTATATGAATGAGAATGTCAATATTTATATGATCTCATACGTGGTTCCGTTATTTGCAAAGGATGGTACTTCAATTGGTGTGATCGGTATGGATATCGACTTTTCACAGATCACAGATCTGGTAGATGCGACACAGATCTATACCAGCGGTTATGCATTTTTAACCGATGCCAATGGTGCAGTGATGCATCATAAGGATGCGGAGGAAGGAACGGAGCTTGCATCCTTAGACAGTTCCCTTGCCGATAGTACAGCGTTTCTCGCTGATTCTGACAAACAGGGTCAGACCATGGATTATTCCTATCGGGGTGTGGCGAGAAAGCTTATGTATTTTGATCTGGATAATGGCATGAAACTGGTACTGACGGCACCAACATCGGAGGTGTATGCCGAAGCATATAGTCTTGCAAAGATGATCGTTGCTGCGGTATTTGTAGCATTCTTTATATCTGCTGTGATCGGAATCCTGTTAGGCACAAGTATCACCCGCCCGATCCGCCAGTTGACAGCCGTGATCAAACAGACGGCACAGTTAGACTTCCGCCCGACCAAGGAAGGAGCAGGACTCCGTAAGTTAAAGGACGAGACAGGAACCATGGCGAACGAAATACATCTGATGCGTAAGAAGCTGCGTGCCATGATGGGAGACTTACAGAATACCGGAAGGGTGCTTGTTGATAATACCGATACCTTAAATGAGATCATTATGCAGAACAGCTCCTATGCAGAGGATAACTCCAGTGCAACCCAGGATCTGGCTGCCGGTATGGAAGAGGCAAGCGCAAGTGCAGCAAGTATTGTTGAAAATGTAGGACAGATGAAGGAAAGCTCTGACAACATCTATCAGCTTGCTGAGGATGGTGAGAAGAACTCCGGACAGATCCAGACGCGTGCGGCAGAGATGGAAGAGTTAAGCCGCCAGTCCAGAAATAAGACAGATGAAATGTATGGTGTGATGCGCGAAAAAGTAGAGCATGCGGTGGAGCGTTCACAGGCCGTGAAAAAGATCAATGAGCTTACCGATAACATCAAGGAGATCTCTTCCCAGACGAATCTGCTTGCCTTAAATGCGAATATCGAGGCAGCACGTGCCGGTGAGGCAGGAAAGGGTTTTGCGGTTGTTGCATCCGAGATCGGACAGCTTGCCTCCCAGACCTTAGATACTGCGGCAGTGATCGATGAGATTGTCGGAGAAGTAAACGGCTCTGTTACGGATATGACCGAATGTCTGAATACGATCATGGACTTTTTGGAGAATACCGTTCTTGGAGATTACGAGAACTTCACGAAGGTGGGTGCACAGTACCATACCGATGCAGATACCTTCCAGCACGTTATGTCGGAAACCAAGCAGGCAATCGAAGCCTTAGAGGAACATATTGGAATGATCTCTTCTACGGTAGCAGACATCAATTCGATGGTAGAGCAGTCCACGAATGGAATCAACGGCATTGCAGAGAAGTCGGAGAAGACTCAGGAAACTGTAACCGAAGGATACAACAAGTTACAGGAATGCAAGGAATCCGTAGGCGTGATCAAGGACTTCGTATCGCAGTTTGAACTGTAAGGGTAGCTGGTTTTAAAAAGCCGGATATAAGAGGACAGATCCTGTTAAAAGCAGGAACTGTTCTCTTTTTTATCATAACGATCAGGGTGTCAAAATATGCTTTCAAGTTATATAAATGACAAAATGCACAAAATATGTTCCACAAACATTTGCAACGCTCATTGTGAACTAACTGCCAACTACAACCATACAAGTTCAGAGGCGGCTTCACTTGTGGTTTCCGTAAGCAGTGGATTTCACTCGCAGCTAAAAACGCAAATAAAAATGTTTTCGCAAAGTTTCGCATATAAAAATAAAAAGAAAAAATATACAAAATGAGCATACAGAAAATAGGACTAATGCACAAAAATATGCATAAAAAACCTGTTTTTTCGAAAATTAGTAGACAAAACAGAAAAATGCTGATATATTATGGTTGATATGTGGGAATAAATAACTTGCGGGTGTAGCAAAGGAATCCTTACAGAGGGGGTCTGTAGGGTTCGAAGGTGAAAGAGATTATGAAACTATATGATATAGGGGAAAATGAACGGATTCAGATCGTAGCGAAGAACAAGAATGCTTCACTGCAATATCTGACAACAGTTGTGATGAACAAGCAGAAGTTACTGCTGATTCATCCAATCATGTATGGGGACAGGATCGTGAATTTTGATGTCGAGAACGTCAGTACAAGTGTCGTGTATACAGGGGAAGGTGACAAGCCGCTTGTCTGGGATGATTGCGTCATTAAGAGCACTGTCTATCAGGAACAGAAGTATCAGGTCGTGTATTCAGCAAAAGAGGGAAAGCGAATTAACCGCAGAGAAGCATATCGGCAGTATGTCGGAACGAAGGGAATTCTTCAGGTGGATGCCACACGCGACAAGCGGGAAGTTGTCGTAAAGGATATTAGTACATCGGGAATTGCCTTTGTTTCAGACTTAAGTATGGAGATGGGTGATATTGGAAGCTTTCATCTGAATTACGAGGATCGTGAGTGTAAGCTTGCATTGCAGTTAGCCGGAACACTTGTCCGGGAAGAAGATGTCGATTCGGACAGACGGGTGTTCGGTGGAGTGATCAAGGAGAGCAATGTAGATCTGAATAATTATGTGATGCTGAAGCAGAAGATGGGACTTATGAAAAAGCGAGCGCGATAGGAGAAGAATAAGCATTGCGTTTTTAGTTGAATTTGCTATAATAAAAGAGCGGACTGCGTACAGGCGTACGCAGTCTTTTGATGTAAGAAAGAAATATAATTAATAGATCGAAGTTATGAATCAGAAGGAACAGACAAGGAAGTGCAGACATGGGGAACACGAATGAGCTTACAAACCGGATCAATGAAGCATACAGCGGTTTAAGTAAGGGGCAGAAGATATTAGCTGCTTATATAACGGACAATTATGATAAGGCGGTATTTCTTACCGCAGCGAAGTTGGGTGAAGTGGTCGGTGTCAGTGAGTCAACGGTTGTCCGGTTTGCAACGCACTTGGGCTATAAAGGATACCCGGAATTCCAGAAGGCATTAGAAGAGATGGTCCGTAATAAGCTGAATTCCATCCAGCGTATGGAAGTGACCTATGGCAGGATCAGTCAATCGGAAATCTTACAGACGGTGTTACAGGCGGATATGGAGAAGATTAAAAATACCATGGAGAATCTCGATGAGAATGCATTTGAGATGGCGGTAGATACGATCCTGTCCGCACGTAAGATCTATATCGTGGGAATCCGCAGCTGTGCTCCGCTTGCAAGCTTTATGGCGTTTTATTTTAATCTGATGTTTGAAAATGTCGTGCTGCTTCAGACGAACAGTTCCAGTGAATTATTCGAACAGATGGCAAGAATCAACAAGGAGGATGTGATCATTGGAATCAGTTTTCCACGTTATTCCATGCGTACGCTTAAGGCGATGGAGTTTGCCAACAACCGCAGTGCAAAGGTGATTACACTGACAGACAGCGTGCATTCTCCGATGAATCTGTATTCATCCTGTAATCTGATCGCCAGAAGCGATATGGCATCCATTGTGGATTCGCTGGTTGCTCCTCTTAGTGTGATCAATGCGCTGATCGTTGCACTCTGCATGAAAAAGCAGGATGAGGTTGCAACCACCTTAGAGATGCTTGAGGACATCTGGGATGAATATCAGGTCTATGAGAATGATGAGATCAATTTTATCGATGACTCCCTGAAGATGCGTTATGCAAAGCTGAAGGATAAATAATAGAAGGATCAGAACAAAGCATGAAAAAAG
Organism: Lachnospiraceae bacterium; assembly: GCA_022764465.1. GTDB lineage: Bacteria > Bacillota > Clostridia > Lachnospirales > Lachnospiraceae > Roseburia_C. The sequence continues at coordinate 4,603 of JALERL010000014.1, forward strand.
TAATTGTAATCGGTGGAGGACCGGCAGGAATGTTTGCGGCGCTTGCTGCGGCAGAGAACGGACAGAAAGTGGTTCTCTTAGAACAGAATGAGAAGCTTGGAAAAAAGCTATTTATTACAGGAAAGGGAAGATGCAATCTGACAAATGCCTGTGATACCGAGGATCTGTTTGGCAATATCACAAGAAACAGCAGATTCCTATACAGCGCGATCTACTCGTACGATAACTTCCGGGTGATGGATTTCTTTGAGACACACGGAATGAAGGTAAAAACAGAACGTGGCAACCGGGTGTTCCCGGTGTCCGATCATTCGTCCGATGTGATCGCCACACTGAAAAGAGAATTAGAGCAGAAAAAGGTACAGGTAAGACTTCATACAAGAGTGGCAGAACTGCTGACCGCGGATGGCCATGTAACCGGAGTGCGTCTGACAGATCATACAACGCTTCCGGCAGATGCCGTGATCGTGGCAACCGGTGGCTGTTCCTATACCTCTACCGGATCGACCGGAGACGGATATGTGTTCGCAGATCAGACCGGACATAAGCTGGTGGAACGCAGACCATCCCTGGTTCCGTTTGTGGCACAGGAAGCATATGTCAAGGAAATGATGGGCTTGTCATTGAAAAATGTCAGTGTGACGATCCGGAATGGGAAAAAGGTTCTGTTTGAAGACTTTGGAGAGATGCTTTTTACGCATTTTGGCGTAAGCGGTCCATTGATGTTAAGTGCAAGCAGCCGTGTCAATGATGCCATTGCAAAGGGAAACCTTGCAATGACGATCGATCTTAAGCCGGCTCTTACTATGGAGCAGTTAGACAAGCGGATTCTGCGTGACTTTGAAGATGCAAAAAATAAGCAGTTTGATAATGCAATCACAAAGCTCTATCCGTCCAAAATGATCCCTGTGATCGTGGAACTTTCCGGGATCGCACCGGAAAAGAAGGTACATGAGATCACGAAGGAAGAACGGATGCGTTTAGTACAGATCACAAAGGCATTCCCGGTAACACTCACCGGACTGCGCGGTTTCGAGGAAGCAATCATTACCAGAGGCGGTGTGGATGTAAAGGAGATCAATCCTTCCACCATGGAATCAAAGCATGTACAGGGACTTTATTTCGCGGGTGAAGTGATCGATGTGGACGCCGTGACCGGCGGATTTAATCTTCAGATCGCATGGTCGACCGGATATCTTGCCGGAAACAGTATTGACTAAGTACTGCCTTTTGTGCGAAGATATCAGACAGAGAGTCAGAACAATCAGAGAAGAAAAGAGGAACAGATATGAGTATCAATATAGCAGTAGACGGACCGGCAGGCGCAGGAAAAAGCACGATTGCGAAAAAACTTGCAAAAGAGCTTGCTTTTGTATATGTCGATACAGGCGCAATGTATCGTGCGATGGCACTTTATTTCTTGAATCAGAAGATCGCATCGGATGATGAAGCGGCCATCAGTGCTGCATGTGCGGATGTTGAGATCACGATCCGGTACGAGAACGGTGAACAGCAGGTTCTTTTAAATGGTGAAAATGTAAATGGACAGATCCGCCGCGAAGAGGTCGGCAATATGGCATCGGCAACCAGTGTCTATCCAGAGGTTCGTAAGAAGTTGGTAGAGCTTCAGAAAGCATTGGCAGCCAAAACAGATGTGATCATGGATGGCAGGGACATTGGTACCTGCGTACTTCCGGATGCCCAGGTGAAGATCTATCTTACTGCAAGTGTAGAGACAAGAGCAAAACGGCGTTTTGATGAATTGCAGGAAAAAGGGGCAGACTGTAACTTAGAGGAGATCAAAGCTGACATCGCAGACCGTGATTACCGGGATATGCATCGCGAGATCTCTCCGTTAAAGCAGGCCGACGATGCAGTGTTAGTCGATTCTTCTGAGATGACGATCGATGAAGTGGTTACAGCCATTCGTAAAATATATGAGGAGAAATGCAGATAAGCATATGAAGCAGGTAACAGTTGCAAAAAGTGCAGGTTTTTGTTTCGGTGTTAAGCGTGCGGTAGATACCGTATATGAACAGATCGCAAAAGAAAATGGAAGGATCTATACCTATGGACCGATCATCCATAACGAAGAAGTGGTAAAGGATCTTGAAGCAAAAGGTGTCACTGTGATCGAAGAGGGAGCATCCCTTACAGATTACGAGAGAGGAACGGTCATTATCCGTTCACATGGAGTGGCGGAAGAGATCTACACCGGACTAAAGGAGCAGGGATTTGAAGTCGTTGATGCGACCTGTCCGTTTGTGCTGAAGATCCACCGTTATGTCAGAGAGTACAGTGAGAAAGATTATCATATCGTGATTATTGGCAATCCGACACATCCGGAGGTGGAAGGCATCCGCGGCTGGTGTGATCCAAAGCGTACAACAGTCCTTCAAAGTGAGGAAGAAGCCGGAAAACTGGCGCTGAAACCGGGTGAAAAGGTCTGTGTTGTATCACAAACGACATTTAATTACAATAAATTTCAAGATTTAGTTGAAATTATAAAGAAAAAAGGTTATGATATAATTGTTTTAAATACGATTTGCAATGCTACGGAAGAACGTCAGAGCGAAGCGGCAAGATTGGCAAGGGAATCGGACGCAATGATCGTGATTGGCGGCAAAAGCAGCTCGAACACGCAAAAGTTATTTGAAATATGTAAAAATGAATGTGAAAATACTTACTATATACAAACTTTAAGAGATTTGAAGTTGGACAAATTACAATCCATTGATAACGTAGGTATTACCGCAGGGGCTTCTACCCCAAATAAAATTATTGAGGAGGTTCAAACGAATGTCAGAAATGAGTTTTGAACAAATGTTGGAAGAATCATTTAAAACAATAAGAAATGGAGAGGTAGTCGAGGGCGTCGTTATCGGTGTGAAACCAGATGAGATCATTCTTAACATCGGATACAAATCAGATGGTATCATTACACGTAGTGAATATACGAATGAAGCAAATGTTGATTTAACCACCGTTGTTTCCGTTGGCGATAAGATGGAAGCAAAAGTGCTCAAAGTAAATGACGGCGAAGGTCAGGTTGTTCTGACATACAAGCGTCTCGCTGCTGAAAAGGGAAGCAAACGTTTAGAGGAAGCTTTCAACAATCAGGAAGTATTAACAGCTAAGGTTGCACAAGTATTATCCGGCGGCTTAAGCGTCGTTGTTGATGAGGCCCGCGTATTCATCCCGGCAAGTCTGGTATCCGATACATTCGAGAAAGACTTAAGCAAGTATGAAGGTCAGGAGATCAGCTTTGTAATCACAGAGTTCAATCCTCGCCGCAGAAGAATCATCGGTGACAGAAAGCAGTTACTCGTTGCAGAGAAGGCTGAGAAGCAGAAGGAATTATTTGCAAGAATCAAAGTTGGCGATGTTGTAGAAGGAACTGTTAAGAATGTAACAGATTTCGGTGCGTTTATCGATCTTGGCGGAGCAGATGGTCTGCTTCATATCTCAGAGATGTCCTGGGGCAGAGTTGAGAATCCTAAGAAGGTATTCAAAGTTGGTGAGACTGTTAAGGTATTCATCAAAGACATTAACGATACAAAGATTGCATTAAGCATGAAGTTCGAAGAGGATAATCCTTGGAACAATGCAGCTGAGAAGTACGCAGTTGGTAACGTTGTAGTTGGTACTGTAGCCCGTATGACTGACTTTGGTGCATTTATTGAGCTCGCACCTGGCGTTGATGCATTATTACATGTATCCCAGATCTCCAAAGAGCATGTTGAGAAGCCATCAGATGTATTAAGCGTTGGTGAGACAGTGGAAGCTAAGATTGTTGACTTTAACGAAGAAGACAAGAAGATCAGCTTAAGCATTAAGGCTTTACTTGATCCGGAAGATGAAGCTGAAGTTGAAGACGTTGATGTTGATGCAGTAGCAGAGACAGAAGAATAAGAGCTGTTTGAATACCCACTACAGTTGTAGTGGGTGTTTTTTACAGTATAGGAAAATTCGTTTTACATGAACGAAAGAGTAACACCGAAGAGAAAGGAGAAATGGAATGCTTGATAATTATGAAAAGTTTAAACGGGATGTACTGGCATTGACGACCATTGATCTGAATGCATATAAAGAAAAGCAGATGCGGCGTAGAATCGATACCCTGATCGGTAAGTGCAAGCTGAATGATTATGATGAATATGTGAAACTGATCAAGCAGGATAAGGATAAGTTCGATCAGTTTGTGAACTTTCTGACGATCAATGTATCGGAATTCTACCGGAACCCGGAACAGTGGCAGTTCTTAGATAAGGAAGTATTTCCGATGCTGATACAGACCTTTGGCAAGAACCTGAAGATCTGGAGTGCTGCATGTTCTACCGGTGATGAACCATACTCACTGGTTATGGCATTATCGAGACACGTTCCGTTAAGCCAGATCCATATTATTGCAACGGATATTGACAAACAGGTCTTAGACAAGGCACGTCTGGGTATCTACAATGAGAAGAGTATTGCATCTGTCCCGGATGATCTGAAGAAGAAGTATTTTACACAGGTGGGAAGCTCCTATAAGATCGCAGATGAGATCAAGCGGTGCGTTGAATTTAAGGAACATAACCTGTTAAAAGATCCGTATCCGACCGACTGTAATCTGATCGTATGCCGGAATGTGGTAATCTATTTCACTGAGGAAGCAAAGGATGAGATCTACCGGAAGTTCAACGCCAGCCTGAAAAAGGATGGTGTGCTGTTTATCGGAAGTACTGAACAGATCATGAATTATAAGGATTTGAATTATCGGAGAAATCAGTCGTTTTTCTTCCAGAAAGATTAAAAACATGCAGGATGAGAAATCATTCTGCATGTTTTTTTACTGTTTATTTATGCTTTTGATGGGTAAGCAGCCATTCACGGAAGACCGCTGCATGATCGCCGGTGCCATTTGCGGCTTTTTCAAACAGCTTTGCGGCCTCTTTGTCCTGATGTGTTTCGTGATAATAGGTTTCAAACAGTTTTGTCAGATACATGCAGTGATGCCATGCCGCCATCACTTTATCGTAAGTGGTAACTTCTACTTCGTTTGGATTTTCGTTTGCCATAACATGCCTCTTTTCCTTACTTGTTATGGGTTAGTATATACGGAAACTCAAAAATCATACGAAACAGTTTTCCGGTTTCCAAAGTGTGTCAGAAGATGGCTGGCATAAGCTGATACAGCCGCATCATTTCCGGTGAAAGACGGCGTGCATGCAAAGTAAGAGATCTTATCCCGATAGTTTTTGTAAAACGCAGGAGACTGAAAACCCGGATCAAACTGCGGGAGAAACAGTCCTTTTTTTCTGATATAGCAGGTTGAAGCGGTTGCCTGCTTACGGTGCGCTTTATCCACATAGGATGCAACACTTTTATGCATTGCCGTATCTTCAAGCGGAAGATAGTAGTAGTCCTTGTAGTTTGGGTAGAAATATTTTAACGCGTCATCTGTAAGCGGGACAGTAAGTTCGAGGCGGTCACCGGTAACGGAAATCTGAAACTGCCCGATGCGGACATCAAAGGTCTGCGGAAGTGCATAACGAAGTGATGCAGAGATTGCCAGCTCCGATATAGAATCTTTCGTATGGAGCTTGGCAGAAGCATGGATCAGATCACGTTCCGGTTCGGTGAAAAGTCTGGTGTAGGACAGGATCGGAAGTAGTTCGATCATGCCGGTCACATCTTCGTAATTATGAAGCAGTAAGAGCGCAAGCTGTGCTTCGTCCGTAGTACGGGTGTAGGATTCATAGATAGGGATCAGTTCTCCGCCACTGTAAGTGTCCTTACGCGCCAAATGTAAAAAGTGCTCAATGCTTTTCTGCTTATAGTCTGGAAGATTCAGGATATGCCTGATCTTAGAGACTGATTTGAACATATCGATATATTGCAGGCCATCAAACGGTTCGGCAATGCCAAACTGTTCACATTTTCCCTTCAGGTATGGGATGTCAAATCCGACCCCGTTATAGGAGATAATCTTCCGGTAAGAGGAAAGCACCTCAAAAAAAGCCTGCAGGATCGCTTCTTCCTCGCCCATATGTTCTGCAAAAAACTGGTGGATCGTAAGCATGTCACCGCTTCGTGTGGCACATCCGATCAGATACAGTTGGGAGAGCCTTGGAGAGAAGCCGGTTGTCTCAATATCAAAAAAGACTGCATCTTCTGAAAAAAGTTCATTTGTAAGTGGATCTGTCTGTAAAAAAGTTTGTTCTTCCTGTCGTATTTTCATAATAAAAATCCTATATATTTTTAGCACTGCTCAGTGTGAAAAAATCAATATACAACTTGGTTATTTTGTATATTATATCACAAAAAAATACGAAAAAAAATGATGGAAATTTATCAAAAAGCCTTACATATAATAGGAATTGTGATATAATAGGAACAAGTGTTTTATCACTACTTTACGCATGTAAAGGAATACAAACTAAGAAGAAAGTGGGGCACAGGAAATGGGTTTATTGACATTTAAAGGTGGAGTCCATCCTGTAGAAGGAAAGGATTTATCAAAAGATAAGCCAACGCGTGAATTACTACCCAAAGGCGAACTGGTATATCCGGTATCACAGCATATCGGCGCACCGGCAAAGCCAATTGTAGCTGTAGGTGATGTGGTTTTGAAAGGCCAGATGATAGCAGAAGCGGGCGGATTTGTATCTGCACCGATCCATGCATCGGTATCTGGTACCGTTAAGGCGATTGAGCCAAGGCGTGTTCCGACAGGAGACATGGTGAATTCCATTGTGATCGAAAGCGATGGAGAATTCAAAGAAGTAGAGTATCAGACAGTTGATGATGTAGATGCACTGTCAGGTGAAGAGATTATTGCAAAAGTCCGCGATGCCGGTGTTGTAGGTATGGGCGGAGCCGGTTTCCCGACACACGTAAAGCTGTCACCGAAAGAGCCGGATAAGATCGACACGATTATCGTCAACGGAGCAGAATGTGAGCCGTATCTGACATCCGATTACCGGATCATGTTAGATGATTCAGATAAGCTCGTAGGCGGTTTGAAGATTATTTTAAAGCTGTTCCCGAATGCAAAGGGTTATATTGCAATTGAGAACAACAAGCCGGAGTGTATTGCAAAGCTTCAGGAGCTGACAAAGGATGAGTCACGTATTGAAGTTGCTACATTGCTGACCAAATATCCACAGGGTGGTGAGCGTCAGCTGATCTATGCGGTAACACATCGCGAGATCAATTCCAAGATGCTTCCGGCAGATGCAGGATGTATCGTAGACAACGTAGAGACCGTTGTTTCTGTTTATAATGCAGTAAAGCTCGGTAAGCCGGTTATGAACCGTGTATTTACCGTAACGGGAGATGCAGTCGCAGATCCTTGCAACTTTGAGTTTGCGATCGGAACAAGTTTCCAGGAACTGTTAGATGCGGCAGGTGGATTCAAGGAGCAGCCACAGAAGATTATTTCCGGTGGTCCGATGATGGGATTTGCCATGTTTGGATTGGATGTTCCGACTACAAAGACAACATCTGCACTGTTATGTATGACAAAGGATGAAGTCGCAGCAGCAGAGAATATTGCAACTGCATGTATCAACTGCGGAAGATGTGTAGAGGCATGTCCGGAGCAGATCGTTCCGTCAAGACTTTCGAAGTTCGCACAGCATGGCGATATGGCATCCTTTGAAAAATGGCATGGCATGGAGTGCGTAGAGTGTGGAAGCTGTAGCTTTACCTGCCCGGCAAAACGTCCGTTGGCGCAGTATATTAAGACAATGAAAAAACAGATAATTGCAGAACGCAGAAAAAAATAATAGAAGAAAGAGGTGGATTGTTGTGAGTGAGTTATATAATGTATCATCATCACCACATGTGCGTTCCAAAGATACCACCAGCAGAATCATGCTCTATGTTGTGATTGCATTACTGCCGACGAGTATATTTGGTATTTATAATTTTGGATACAAGGCATTGATCTTAATGTTAGTAACAATTGCAAGCTGTCTTGTTTCTGAATGGGTATTTGAGAAGATTGTACATAAAAAGAGTACATTAGGAGACATGAGTGCAGTCGTAACAGGTCTTCTTTTGGCATTGAACCTGCCGGCAACTTTGCCATGGTGGGAAGCAATGATCGGCGGTGTGTTCGCAATCGTTATTGTTAAGATGATGTTTGGCGGACTCGGACAGAACTTCATGAACCCTGCACTGGGTGCAAGATGTTTCCTGCTGATTGCATTTGCTGCTGATATGACCAACTTCAGCATTGATTCTTATTCCGGTGCAACACCACTTGCTCTGATCCGGAATGAGGGAGTGGATTCCGTAAACATTATGGATATGCTGATCGGTAAGACAGCAGGAACAATCGGTGAGACATCTGTGATCGCTATCCTGATCGGTGCGATCTTCCTGATCCTTATGGGTGTGATCGATCTTCGTATCCCGGGAACTTATATCGTTTCCTTCGTTATCTTCCTGATCCTGTTTAGCGGACATGGATTTGATGTGAACTATATTGTTGCAGAGTTATGTGGCGGTGGTCTGATGCTTGGAGCATTCTTCATGGCAACCGATTATGTAACATCCCCGATCACTCCGATGGGACAGATCCTCTATGGTATCTGCCTTGGTGTATTGACCGGATTATTCCGTACCTTTGGTGCGAATGCAGAGGGAGTTTCTTTTGCGATCATCTTAAGCAACCTGCTTGTACCGATGATTGAGAAGATTACCATTCCGAAAGCTTTTGGACAGGTAAAGGAGGTAAAAAAGCATGAATAAGAAAATAGTGCATGACGCATTGATTTTAACTGCATTTACCTTAGTATTAGGCTTTATACTGGGTGCTGTTTACGGCATCACAAAGGATCCGATCGAAGCAGCAAGCCTTGCGGCTTCACAGGCAGCATATCAGCAGGTGTTTGCAGATGCAGACAGTTTTGAGGCATATGATGGCTTTGATAAGGAGCAGGCAGCATCTACATTAGATGAAGCCGGTTATTCCGATGAGATTACTGACGTACAGGTTGCAAAGGACAGTAACGGCAATGACATCGGCTATGTGATCACTGTAATTGCAAAGGATGGAAGCCAGGCAAACATTACCTTCTCTGTTGGTATTAAAAATGATGGAACTGTCAATGGATATTCTATCACAGATATTGCTGAGACACCTGGACTTGGTATGAAGGCACAGGATGAAGATTTCTACAAACAGTTTGAAAATAAGCAGGTTGACAGTTTTACCGTTGTAAAACAGGCACCGGCATCTGACAATGAGATCGAATCTATTTCTGGTGCGACCATTACATCAAAGGCAATCGCAAATGGTGTCAATGCATGTATTACATACTTCCAGAATGATTTACAGTTGGAAGGAGGTAACTAAGAATGAATAAGAATGTAGAACGTTTATATAATGGTATTGTAAAAGAGAATCCTACATTTGTACTGATGCTTGGTATGTGTCCGACGCTGGCGGTAACAACTGCTGCGATCAACGGACTGGGAATGGGATTATCAACAACCGTTGTATTGATTTTATCCAACATGCTGATCTCTGCATTCCGTAAGGTGATCCCGAACGGAGTCAGAATGCCGGCATATATTGTAATCGTTGCATCACTGGTTACAATCGTAGAGTTCTTTATGAAAGCATATACACCATCCCTTGCATCTGCACTGGGTGTGTATATTCCACTGATCGTAGTTAACTGTATTATCCTTGGTCGTGCCGAGAGTTATGCTTCTAAGAATCCGGTTGTTCCGTCTATCTTTGATGGTATTGGTATGGGTCTTGGATTTACCGTAGGTCTGACTTCCATCGGTATTGTAAGAGAGATCCTTGGCGCAGGACAGTTATTCGGACATCAGATCCTTTCCCTTGACTGGTTTACACCGATCACGATCTTTGTTATGGCACCGGGTGCATTCCTTGTACTGGCATTTTTAGTTGCAGGAATGAACATTATCCGTAAGAAGATGGATGCAAAGGGCAAGCCGCTTGCAAAACCATCCGGATGTCTGACCGGTGACTGCGCAAGCTGTAGTCAGTCTTCGATGTGTACCGGTAAAAAAGAAGCAGAATAGGAGGATAGATACGGATGAAAACATTAATTTTACTTGCAGTTGGTTCTGCAATCGTAAACAACGTCGTTTTAAGCCAGTTCCTTGGTATCTGTCCATTTCTTGGCGTATCTAAGAAAACAGAAACAGCGGCTGGTATGGGTGGAGCAGTAATCTTCGTTATTACGATTTCCTCCTTTGTAACAGCATTGATCTATAAGTTTATATTGACACCGTTAGATATCCAGTATCTGAAGACGATCGTATACATTCTGGTTATCGCAGCACTGGTTCAGTTCGTTGAGATGTTCTTAAAGAAGTCTATGCCGGCTTTATATCAGAGTCTTGGTGTATATCTTCCGCTGATCACAACAAACTGTGCGGTACTTGGTGTTGCACTGACGAATGTCACGAAGGAATATAACATTTTAGAGAGTGTTGTAAACGGATTTGCTACCGCAGTCGGATTCTTTATTGCAATTACGATTATGGCTGGAATTCGTGAAAAAATCGAATACAATGACATCCCGAAGCCATTTCAGGGTACAGCGATCGTGCTGATCACTGCATGTCTGATGTCTATCGCTTTCATGGGATTCTCAGGAATGATCTAGGAGGAAAAGAAGATGAGTATACAGGCTATTATCATTGCTGCACTTGTAGTTGGCGGCGTAGGTCTATTTATTGGATTTTTCCTTGGTATCTCCGGAGAAAAGTTCAAGGTAGAAGTAGATGAAAGAGAGGAAGCAATTTTAGGTGTTCTTCCGGGCAATAACTGTGGTGGATGCGGATACGCAGGCTGTTCCGGACTTGCCGCAGCTATCGTTAAGGGCGAAGCTCCAGTCAATGGCTGTCCGGTTGGTGGTGCACCGGTCGGTGCCAAGGTCGGAGAGATCATGGGAGTCGCTGCAGAGGAAGGCACACGTAAAGTTGCATTTGTAAAATGTGCAGGAAACTGTGAAAAGGCAAAAACTGATTATCAGTATACCGGTGTGGAAGATTGTGCATCTATGGCATTTGTACCGGGTGGCGGTGCAAAGTCCTGTTCCTATGGATGTCTGGGATATGGAAGCTGTGTAAAGGCTTGTCCGTTTGATGCAATCCATATTGTAGACGGAATCGCACTGGTAGATAAGGAAGTATGTAAGGCATGTGGAAAATGTGTTGCAGCCTGCCCGAAGCACCTGATCGAACTTGTACCATACGATGCAAAGCATATCGTACAGTGTAGTTCTAAGGACAAAGGTAAGGATGTTATGAAGGCATGTTCCGTAGGATGTATCGGCTGTCATCTGTGTGAGAAGAACTGTGAGCATGATGCAGTCCATGTCGTAGACAATGTTGCATATATTGATCAGAGCAAGTGTACCGGATGTGGAGTCTGCGCTGAGAAGTGCCCGAAGAAGATCATCCTGTAAAACAGTTTACTCGTCGCATAAATGTATATAATGAGCATGTTTGCATGTAAAATTATATACATTTAATACGACGAAGGAAGCGCCTCTCTATGAGCAAAAGCAGTAGCGAAGCTACGGAAAAGCTCAGAAGGAGCGTTTTGCGAATGGCGCGGGAAACAGTTTTACAATCTTGGCTTTTTGTCACATGGAATCCAGATAACTTCACATGCAAGCATGTACGTTATCTGGATTCTGTGACAAGTGAACTGGAATAACAGAATTTGACATGAATTTTACATTGATTCTTCACGCATAATATAGTATAATCTAATCAGTAAATAACCTGGGATGTGCGATAATCCTGCTAGTTTGAACCTACATTTACTTTAAACGGGATTCCTATATTTCTAACCGGATGTCAGGCCGCCTCGAATCAGTGGAAGGCAGAAAGTTAGTTGCGGTTACCCACCTAGCGACAGCTAGGAGTCAAAATAGCAGGAACCGGCATTTTGGGCTTTACCTTAAGATCTACCAAAGAGGATATTGCTATCAGACTACCAAGGAGATCTAAGCAGATTACGACCGAAGAAGCAAGAAGGCACATAAGATTAAGTTCATATAGGTACAGAAGATTAAGTTCATATAGGTACAGAAGATTTTTATAAGTACAAAAGATAAGAGAAGCTGCTTTTTATAAGCAGCTTCTTTTCGGTAAAAATGGTTTAGATATGTACAAACTTAATATGAACGAAAAAGCTTGTGCAGGAATGAGGAGTAGAATGAAAAAGAAGATAAGAGCACGTAACGTGCAGACAGACGATTACAGACAAAAACGAAAAAAGAAGCGGATCGCAGGGAAGTGTCTGATCCTTGCGGCTGGTGTTGTGCTTTTATTTTTCATTTTTCGAACAACCCTTCATAAGCCATCCGATACAGCCGGATTCTCAGAAAAATATATAAATCTGATGGAACTTCCGGAATATCTTCAGTTTACATATTATACCGACACGGAGTGGAAGGAGCAGTTAAAAGAGAAACTGGATCTCGATGTAGAGACAGGAGGTTATTTTACATACGGACAACTGGAAGATATTCTAAAGCTTCTTAAGGTAGAAGATTATGTTGAAATTCCGGAAAAGAAGCTGACCTCTTATGTAAAGCGGACAGAGTGGAATCTAATCTATGAGCAGCTGTTAGAATTGTTAGATACTTCCGGGAAGGTGAAAAAACAGCCGGTCTTTATATTAGAGCAGGTCATGAAAGATCAGGGCAGTACAATCTATGCGCAGCTTCCGGATGCACTTACCTTGTCTACGCCACAGAAGTTAGAGCAGCGGAAAGTTTATGAGATGTATCTGTTTGGTGATCAGATTCTTGGAATCTGTGGTGATAGTGAGAAAGCGATCACATTATCGAATACATTTGTGACAGGTGCAGATGATAAGATTACATTTCTTTATCAGAAAAGGGAATATACCTTGCCGGTGACTCTGCAGGAGAAGATTGAAAACACAGTATGCGATCTTTCTTTTGAAGATGGTGAGATTACAAAGATCCAGAAAAAATCAGACAGTATTGAAGGAAAGTTACTGACATTGTCAGATGAGAAAGTGGAGATTGACGGCTATGGAGTCATTGACCGTGCCAAGGAACTTCCGGTTTATCAGGTGTATGATACAGTCACACAGAAAGATCTGACAGATATTGTGCTTGGAAATATGAACATTTCCTATATTGTGGCAGACAAATGTGTCTGTGCGATTTTGTTAAAGGAACCGGCACAGATCAAAACGGTGCGGGTGCTTTTATTGGATGGTTCGTCTACCATACATGCCAATGTCTGGGTAAAGTCTGATAGTGACTGTACGGTAAGCGTTGGAAAAAATACCGAGAAAAAGGAAGCCGGAAGTATGATTGCAGCTTCCGATTATCTGAAGGAGGCTTTCGGAGACAGCCTTAAGATAGAGCCTTCCGAAGATGGAAGGCTGACGCTCTGTGATGAAACAGGAAAGGAAACTTCACTGCCATACCGGGGTTCGTTTGAAATCCGTAGGCAGGAGGATGGCTATGCACTGGTCAATGTTCTGCCGATGGAACAATATCTCTATGGAGTTGTGGTAAGTGAGATGATGGCAGCCTGCCCGATGGAAGCCTTAAAGACGCAGGCGGTCTGTGCCAGAAGTTATGCATATATCCAGATGATGCGCGGAGACTATGCATATCTGGGTGCGCACATGGATGACAGTACGAATTATCAGGTCTATAACAAACAGGCAGAAGATGCAGCTGCCTGTCAGGCAGTGGATGCGACAACCGGACAGGTGATCTCCTATGAGGGGCAGGTGGTAGAGGCCTACTATTATTCGACATCCTATGGACATTCCGGGGATATGCAGTCGTGGAACTTAGAGACGGACGGTGCAAACGGGTATCTGAAGGGTGTCTGGTTGAGGAAAGAACCGCAAAAGCTTGATCTGTCGGATGAAAAAGCCTTTGCAGAATATATCCAGACACCGGATGAGGATTGCTATGACAGTTTTGCCAATTATTTCCGCTGGCATGCAGTTTTAGGAATTGCAGATGCGGCAGGATCCGATGCATCGATCGCACAGGTTAATCTGCGTAAGGCGGCAAAGCCGGATAGTGTCAGTATCAAAAAGGATGGAAAAGAAAAGGAACAGGCAGCCGGTTTCGGTAAGATAACCGGTGTGAATATACAGAAACGGACGTCCTGCGGAGGTGTTTGCAGTCTGTTGCTTGCATATGAGCATGGAACTGTGGTATTATCGGATGAATACAGTATCCGCTCGGTACTTGGTACATTTCTGACCGGGGTGACCGGACAGGATGGAAAGGAACGGACGGATATGAGTGTATTGCCAAGCTCATACTTTGCGATTACAGAAGCAGGTGGCGATACGATACAGCTTGCCGGTGGCGGATACGGACATGGCATTGGCATGAGCCAGAATGGCGCAAAGGGAATGGCAGATGCGGGAATGAACTGCGAAGAAATTCTTAAGAACTTCTATTCCGGAATCGAGCTGGTGAACTGTTACGAAGAAGAATAACGGAGGCGTCTGAACGTTAGATGCGAATGAGGAGTGAAAAGGAAGATTATGATCTGGAGATTGATTGGAACTGTAAAAATGTTTTTGGATAAATGCAAAAGGGATAATATCAATGCGTTTGCGGCACAGTCGGCTTTTTTTATTATTTTGTCCGCGATTCCGTTTCTGATGCTATTCTCATCGCTTTTGCAGTATACCCCTGTCACAGAGGGCGTTCTGATGAATATCATCAATCATACACTGCCAACGTATGTCGCACCTTTTTTTGTATCGATCGTGGAGGAAGTCTATAACAAGTCCATAGGAATCGTGTCGGTTGCCGCAGTGGTGGCAATCTGGTCAGCAGCGAAGGGCTTTCAGTATATTGCAAACGGATTAAATGTGATCAATGGATTGGAAGAAACAAGGAACTGGTTTGTATTGCGCTTCTGGGCGATCATTTATACGATCGTATTTGTCATTGCGGTTGTGATTACACTGGTACTTCTTGTTTTTGGAAAGTCGTTAAAAATGGTAATATTACAATACGTACCGATCTTGGCCGGTGCTACAGAGATGGTTCTGCGGCTGCGGGGGCTGATCATGCTGGGTATCTTAATCCTGTTTTTCGCCGTGCTTTTTCAGATGATCCCAAACCGGAAAGCATCCTTCCGGTTACAGCTTCCGGGAGCAGTCTTATGTGCGGTGGCATGGTATGTGTTTTCCTTCGGACTTTCCATCTACGTCGGTTATTTTCATGGATTTTCGATGTATGGAAGTCTGACTACGATCGTCCTTATCATGCTCTGGCTTTATTTTTGCATGTATATTATGATGATCTGCGCGGAAGTCAATGTGATGTTTGAAGAAAGCTTTGAAAAGTGGATGCTGCGGCGCAGATAAAAAAGTAAGAAAAGGGTTGATGTTTAAAAAATGCTGTGATATGATAAAAAAAGTTAGTGAAATGCGTTGAAAGTGATAAGTAGACCGCTATACTTTTTACAGAGAGAGGAAGTAGACGGCTGAGAGCTTCCTTAAGGTAAGATAGCAGTTGAATTTCACACTGGAGCAGCATGGATGAATGAAGTAGTCTGTGACGGGTAGTACACGTTACGTATATGAGAGTCTGGTCACGGCCGGGAATCAGGGTGGTATCGCGGAGAACATGCTTCGTCCCTTTTGGGACGGAGTTTTTTTATTCCCAGATACCAAGGGATTGTGAGAGTGCAAAGCACGGAACAATCCGTTGGTATCAGTGCAGGTACAATAGATTTCGCGTGTTACCAAGCTCAATCTGTCAGACAGCACACAATGACAGAGCCAGAAGAAAACAGTGTGCAGAAAGAGGATTCAGATGAAAGAGAAATTGCAGAAAATCAGAGAAGAAGCGATTCTTCAGATTGAAAGCTCAAAAGAACTGACAAAGTTAAATGATGTTAGAGTGGCGTTCCTTGGAAAAAAAGGTGAACTGACCGCTGTTTTAAAGGGAATGAAGGATGTCCTTCCGGAGGATCGTCCGATGGTAGGCCAGCTTGTAAATGATACAAGAGAAGCAATCGAGAAGAAGTTAGAAGAGACAAAGAAGAAGTTAGAAGAAGCTGAATTAGAGTTAAAGCTCAAAAAGGAAGTCATTGACGTAACACTTCCGGCGAAGAAGAATAAGGTCGGACATCGTCATCCGAATACGATCGCATTAGAAGAAGTAGAGCGCATTTTTACCGGAATGGGCTATGAAGTAGTCGAAGGACCGGATGTAGAATACGATTATTACAACTTTGAAGCATTAAATATCCCGGCAAATCATCCGACCAGAGATGAGCAGGATACCTTCTATGTAAACGATAAGATCGTACTTCGTACCCAGACATCACCGGTACAGGTACGTGTCATGGAAAAGGGAAAGCTTCCGATCCGTATGATCGCACCGGGACGTGCGTTCCGTTCGGACGAAGTAGATGCAACCCATTCACCATCCTTCCATCAGATCGAAGGAATGGTCATCGACAAGAATATTACATTTGCAGATTTAAAGGGAACGTTACAGGAATTTGCAGCCCGTCTGTTCGGACCGGATACCAAGGTTAAGTTCCGTCCGCATCACTTCCCATTCACAGAGCCGAGTGCAGAGATGGATGTAACCTGTTTCAAATGTGGCGGAAAAGGATGCCGTTTCTGTAAGGGCGAAGGCTGGATCGAGATCTTAGGCTGTGGAATGGTACATCCGAAGGTATTAAGAATGAGCGGAATCGATCCAAACGAATACTCCGGATTTGCATTCGGTGTAGGCTTAGAGCGAATCGCACTTTTAAAATACGAAATCGACGATATGCGTCTCCTTTACGAGAATGACATTCGCTTCTTAAAACAGTTCTAGTAAGAAAAAAGAGACAGGAAGGAAAGAAACCATGAATACTTCATTAAAATGGATAAAGGCATTAGTACCTGGCTTAGATGTCACAGATCAGGAATATACAGATGCCATGATATTATCAGGAAATAAAGTTGAGTTCTGCGAACGCTTAGATGCAGATCTGGAAAAGATCGTGATCGGACAGATCAAGAAGATCGAGAAGCACCCGGACGCAGACAAGTTAATCATCTGTCAGGTAGAGATTGGAAACGGAGAAGTGACACAGATCGTAACCGGTGCACCGAATGTAAAAGAAGGAGATAAGGTCCCGGTTGTATTAGACGGTGGACGTGTTGCCGGAGGACATGACGGATCAAAGACACCGGGCGGTGTGAAGATCAAAAAAGGAAAATTAAGAGGAATCGAGTCAAACGGAATGATGTGTTCGATCGAAGAGCTTGGTTCTAACCGCGATATGTACCCGGAAGCTCCGGAGTATGGAATCTATATTTTCCCGGAAGATGCAAAAGTTGGTGCAAGTGCGATCGAGGCACTTGGCTTAGATGATACAATCGTAGAGTATGAGATCACCAATAACCGTGTAGACTGCTTCTCCATCTTAGGTATTGCGCGTGAAGCAGCAGCAACCTTTGATAAGAAGTTCGTTCCTCCGGTTGTCACAGAGACCGGAAACTCCGAGAATGTCAATGATTACATCAAAGTAACTGTTCAGGATACAGATCTCTGCCCGCGTTATACGGCAAGAGTTGTGAAAAATATTAAGATTGCGCCATCACCAAAGTGGATGCAGGAGAGATTACGGGCACAGGGAATCCGCCCAATCAACAATATCGTCGATATTACGAACTATGTCATGGAAGAGTACGGACAGCCAATGCATGCATATGACTGGGATACAATCGCAGGAAAAGAGATCATCGTAAGACGTGCAGAAAACGGTGAGAAGTTCGTGACCTTAGATGGACAGGAGCGTACCTTGGATGATACGATCCTTATGATCTGCGATGGGGAAAAGGCAATCGGCATGGCAGGAATCATGGG
>JALERL010000022.1 GCA_022764465.1 Lachnospiraceae bacterium
AAACTAATAATGGCGATTTTATTGTAATCGAAAAAGTACCATGATAGAATAGATTCGGAAACAGATTATTTATCACACAACAGGAGGATCAGATATGAATCAGAAATCATTGGAGCAGGAATTAAAAGGCAATTCTTATCCAGGTAGAGGTATCGTGATTGGTAAGTCAAAGGATGGCAGGTATGCAGTAACGGCATATTTTATCATGGGAAGAAGTGAAAACAGCCGTAACCGTGTATTCGTAGAGGATGGAGAAGGCATCCGTACACAGGCTTTTGACCCGTCAAAGTTAAGTGATCCAAGCCTGATTATATATGCACCGGTCCGTGTACTCGGCAACAAGACCATTGTAACAAACGGTGATCAAACCGATACGATCTATGAACTGATGGACAAGCAGCAGACTTTTGAACAGGCACTTCGCACCAGAGAGTTTGAGCCGGATGCACCAAACTATACACCGAGAATTTCCGGTATCATGCATGTAGAAGATGGAAAGTACAATTATGCAATGTCTATTTTAAAGAGTAATAACGGTAATCCGGACAGTTGTAACCGTTACACCTTCGCATATGAGAATCCGATCGCCGGAGAGGGTCGTTTTATCCATACCTACATGGGCGATGGCAATCCACTTCCAAGCTATGAGGGAGAGCCGACCTTAGTCGGATTAGACGGTGACATCGACAGCTTTACCGAGCTTGTATGGAACAGCTTGAACGAAGATAACAAGGTGTCCTTATTCGTACGTTATATTGATATTGCAACTGGAAAATATGAGACACGTATCGTAAATAAAAAC
Organism: Lachnospiraceae bacterium; assembly: GCA_022764465.1. Lineage (GTDB taxonomy): Bacteria > Bacillota > Clostridia > Lachnospirales > Lachnospiraceae > Roseburia_C. Next base: position 803 of record JALERL010000022.1, read on the forward strand.
AAATAAGATTGCAGGATCAAAGGAGAAAAAATGAAAGAATTAGAATTAAAATACGGATGTAACCCGAATCAGAAGCCATCTCGCATCTATATGGCAGACGGTGAGGAACTCCCGATCAAGGTATTAAACGGTAAGCCTGGATACATCAATTTCTTAGATGCATTCAACGGCTGGCAGCTGGTAAAGGAATTAAAAAAGGCAACCGGACTTCCGGCAGCAACTTCCTTTAAGCATGTATCCCCGGCAGGAGCAGCAGTCGGACTACCACTTTCCGAGGTAGAGCGTAAGATCTACTGGGTAGATGATATGGATGTGGAGTTTACTCCGCTTGCAAACGCATATATCCGTGCAAGAGGTGCAGACCGTATGTCTTCCTTTGGCGACTTTATTTCCTTATCCGATGTCTGTGACAAGGAAACAGCACTTGTGATCAAAAGAGAAGTATCCGATGGTGTGATTGCTCCGGGATACACAGACGAAGCACTTGCAATCTTAAAAGAGAAGAAAAAGGGCGGATACAATGTCATTGAGATCGATCCGGATTATGTTCCGGCGCCGATCGAGCACAAGGAAGTATTCGGTGTTACCTTCGAGCAGGGAAGAAATGAATTAAAGATCGATGATGATTTCTTCTCAAATGTAGTAACAAAGAACAAAGAGATCCCAGAATCTGCAAAGATCGATCTTGCAATCGCAATGATCACTTTAAAGTATACACAGTCTAACTCCGTATGCTTCGCAAAGGGTGGACAGGCCATCGGTATCGGTGCCGGACAGCAGTCCCGTGTACACTGTACACGTTTAGCAGGAAGCAAGGCAGATAACTGGTTCCTCCGCCAGTCTCCACAGGTTCTCGGACTTCAGTTCGTAGACGGCATCCGTCGTATGGATCGTGACAATGCGATCGATCTTTACATCGGTGAAGATTACATGGATGTACTTGCAGAAGGTGAGTGGCAGAAGATCTTCAAGGTAAAACCGGAAGTATTTACACGCGAAGAGAAGCGCGCATGGTTAGATAAGAACACTGACGTAGCACTCGGTTCCGATGCATTCTTCCCGTTTGGAGATAACATCGAGCGTGCATACAAGAGTGGTGTAAAATACGTTGCAGAACCGGGTGGATCGATCCGTGATGACAATGTCATCGAGGTATGCGACAAGTACAATATGGCAATGTGCTTTACCGGAATCCGTTTATTCCATCACTAATCGCTAGATATTCTCCGCAACCCTCAGTTACCATGAAGGGGCAAGAAAAGTTACCGCGGGAGAGAAAGAGAGAAGACCTTAGAATGAGCATTCGAGTTCGTTTTAAGGTCTTTTTCTATGCGCTACCTTAGTATTGTATTTCAAGTCAAATATGATATAATACAAATATAGAGGTGAGTGAATGAAAAACGAAAAAATGGAATGGGTAGAAATTATAGGATTAATTATTATCCTAATATCTATGATAGCAAATGATCTGTTATTGTTTTTGATAGGGTTATTGGTGAAATTTATCGGCTGGCTTTTTAAAGATCCGATAACAATAACAATAACCACAACAACAGAAACACATAAAAAAAAGAAGTAGGACAATATAGGATTATAAAAAAGCAAGGGCAAAAGCCACTTGCTTTTTTTGTGCGTATAAGTTACTATAATAAAAAATCTATTTATCAAATCAAAATAATCTCACATGCAGAATCTGCATAAATATCCGACAAAACAACTGTTAAGATCCGGGAAAAAGCGATCAACTATGCAGGAGAACATAAAGTAGGAAAAAATGTTATTATGACGGCTGCAGGTGCAGCAAATTGTAGGATGGATTATAATATGATCCAGAAGAAAGGAGATGCGGATATGTGTACGGTATTTGAAGAAACAAGAAAAGAAGGAATGGTTGATGGAAGAGCAGAAGAAATTATTGAAACAGGGTATGAGTTTGGACTTTCCAAGGATGATATTTTAGCCAGACTTCAGAACAAGCTGAATATACCTATGGAGAAAGCACAGGAGTATCTTTCTATATTTGGTCAGCAGACGGTATAAAAGGATATAACGATATCGATATGCATTGATGCACGTTGGGAATCCTAGATCCGCAGAATCCCCTGTGTATACTCATTACAGCCGGCTGTTTTGTTCTGTGCAGCCGCCAGACTCTCATAGATGCCTGCACCTCGTACATCGAGTGCAAGCATTTTTTTTGCAATATCCGGGTGTGCGGACTGTGTTTCAAGCAGCTTGTTTGCATCTGCCATCTTAGTGATAAGCGGAACGGAAGACTGCTTTTTGCAGGCAGACAAAAGCGCAGCAGAATCCTTGCGAAAACCAAGGATACGCGCATAAGGGGTATAATCTGCGAGAAGTCCGTCTGTGTAATCCTCTTTACGGATGTCAAGAAGAATATGAAGCAGTACACGTGAGATCCGGGTATGGGTAAGTGTCTTATTTTTTAAAAGGTCACAAAAGCCGGAAAAGGTGTGATACTGTGGCAGATATTTCCAGATACGGTTCGAAAGATCTCTTCCACAATCTGCAAAGGCCTCATAGCCATCCTCACGCTGCATCAGTAATTTATAATTCAGATAAGAAGAAAGACTATCTGCATCAAGAAATGGCTTTGACCGGGCATATTCCATCAGTATCGTATAAGAAGCATCCGGCATCGCATCAGTCAGCAGGTGCTCCTTTCCTTCCTTTAAGGCACTGCGGATCGCAGAAGCAGATGCCATTTCATTCAGATCGGTATCGTGATAGCCGCTGCCCTGACGGAGCAGAGGAGCGGCAGTTATGGAACTGTTTCTTAAGCACAGTGCCTTTAAGTATTCGATCGCAAGGATATTGTTCGGGGTATCAAGCAACTGCTCAAACGGATGAGCGGAAGAGTTCTTGTCCGGAAACGCAGAACGGCTTAAGTACGAAAGCAGCGCATGTTTTCTTGCAGACGGAAAGCTTACGCCTTTTTTTAATTCGTCGGATAAAATACGCTGATAGTCTGTTGGTTCCATGGCTAAGACATCCGCAATCCCTGTTAAAAGCTTAAGATCGTCGCATTCTGCCCCAAAGCATACACTGTCAGTAACACCGAGCTGATCGAGCAGGGCAATGCCGGCAGCAGCAAAATATTCTGCACTTGCGGTTGCCCACAGGGTTGGAAGCTCTAGTACAAGATCCGCTCCGCAGGAGAGAGCCATTCTGGCACGGGCATATTTATTGCAGAGAGCCGGTGTGCCACGCTGCACAAAGTCCCCGCTCATAACGACAACGATATAGTCTGCCTGCTGTTTTTCACGGATCTGTTGTATCTGGTAGAGATGTCCGTTGTGGAATGGATTGTATTCTGCAATAATACCGGTAACTTTCATAATTCCTCCAGCTTCATTAGAAAAATCAGTACACTTTATGTATCTAAAATTGTACAGATTGGTTATTGTTTCGTATAGAATATAGGTTTATAATAAAACTAATTGTGCAGCCTGTAAATGGCAAATATAAAACGACTTTTGCAGCCGTTTGGCAAAGAAAAGGAGAAAAGCATGAATGTATTAGTAATTAACTGCGGTAGTTCATCACTGAAGTACCAGCTGATCAACTCTGACAGTGAAGAAGTATTAGCAAAGGGTCTTTGCGAGAGAATCGGAATTGATGGAAGACTTGTATATCAGAAGGAAGGCTGTGAGAAAGAGATCACCGAATCTCCGATGCCTACACATAAAGAAGCGATCCAGATGGTCTTAGATGCACTGGTAAATGAGAAGACAGGTGCGGTTAAGACTTTAGCAGAGATCGATGCAGTCGGACATCGTGTCGTACATGGCGGAGAGAAGTTTGCAAGTTCTATCGTGCTGACAGAGGACGTCTTAAAGCAGATCGAAGAGTGCAACGATCTTGCACCGTTACACAATCCTGCAAACCTGATCGGAAACCGTGCCTGCCAGGATCTGATGCCAAATGTACCGATGGTTGGTGTGTTTGATACCGCATTCCATCAGACCATGCCGAGAAAAGCATTCTTATACGGACTTCCATATGAATACTATGAGAAGTATAAGGTAAGAAGATACGGCTTCCACGGAACCAGCCACAGCTTTGTATCCAAGCGTACTGCAGAGTTCTTAGGCTTAGATTATAATAAGTCCAAGATTATTGTTGCTCATCTTGGAAACGGAGCTTCTATCAGCGCAGTTTTAGATGGCAAGTGCGTAGATACTTCCATGGGACTTACTCCGTTAGAGGGGCTTGTCATGGGAACACGTTCCGGTGATATCGATCCGGCGATCATGGAGTTTATCGCGAAAAAAGAGAATCTTGATATTGAAGGCGTTATGAATGTATTAAATAAGAAGTCAGGTGTGGAAGGATTATCCGGAGTATCGAGCGATTTCCGTGATCTGGAAGCAGCTTACCATGAGGGCAATGAGCGCGCCATCGCAGCATGTGAAGTATTCGCTTACCGTGTTGCAAAATACATCGGTTCTTATGTGGCAGCCATGAATGGTGTGGATGCGATCGCCTTTACCGCAGGAATCGGTGAGAATACTTCCTTCATCCGTGAGAAGATCTTATCCTACTTTGGATATCTTGGAATCACAATGGATGCGGAAGCAAACAAGAAACGTGGAGAGGACTGCATCATTTCTACACCGGATTCAAAGGTTACGGTATGTGTGATCCCGACGAACGAAGAGCTGGCTATTTGTAGAGAAACAGTTGCACTGGTAAAATAAGACACAAAATAAGGTAAAATTTTGTTGACAAACAGAAGACCGGTATGTATAATTGATTAGGTGTGAATAGGAGACGAGCATGATACTAGAATTAGAAGATGTTTGCACTTGTGAAAACAAGGAAGCAATTTGTGAAGTTACAATTGAAATGCCATCATTTGATTCGAGATTAGGCAGTTTTCCATTCATTGAGAAAAAGCCATTCGAATTACACTTGCTTAACGAGGAGAATAAGCGGCTGCTTATCCAAGGTGAGACAGATGTAATGATTGCAATACCATGTGATCGATGTCTGGAAGAAGTTCAGACACGAATCCATCTTACGTTTGATAAGGAGTTTCCTTTAGAGGAGACGGAAGGATCAGACGAAAGTGAGCTGGAAGAGGCTGACTACATGACAGGCTTTCATCTGGATGTCGACAGGCTAGTCTATGATGAAATCTTGGTGAACTGGCCAATGAAGGTTCTGTGCAAGGAGGACTGCAAGGGGATTTGCAAGAAGTGTGGTGCAAATCTGAACCTGCATGAATGTGCTTGTGACAAGACAGAGCTGGATCCAAGAATGGCGGCTATCCAAGATGTCTTTAATAAATTTAAGGAGGTGTAACCAGATGTCAATTTGTCCAAAGAACAAATCTTCCAAAGGAAGAAGAGATAAAAGAAGAGCAAACTGGAAAATGACTGCTCCGAGCTTAGTAAAATGCAGCAAGTGTGGCGCTTTAATGATGCCTCACAGAGTTTGTAAGAACTGCGGTTCCTACAACAAAAAGGAGATTATTGCTCAGGATTAATTCCGGAAAGCGAAGACCTCTCAGCTATGCTGAGGGGTCTTTTTTACTGTATAGGAAAATCCGTTGGAATTCCTATACAGCAAAAGCAAGCGCACACTTTATTTGGCGGGGACGGATCATAAGAAAATCTTGCAATAAGTGTAGGTACATGCTAAGATAACCTTGGCAGTTTTAACTGTCACTAGAAGTGATATTGCGCAGAAGGCAGCGCAAGAATGGAGATTAAAATGGATCGTATTTTTAATTTTGATAACGTATTTTTCCGGGCTTTTGATAAGATCATCAATGTATTTTGTCTCAGTATCCTGTGGATTATTTTTTCGATTCCGGTTTTTACGATCGGAGCGTCCACAACAGCACTGTATTATACGGTGAATAAGGTGCTGACGCATGGAAGAGGATATGTGTTCCGTGAATTCTGGGGTGCATTCAAGTCGAACTTTAAACAGGCTACGGTAATCTGGCTGATCCTGCTTGCAGCAGGAGTTTTTATGGGCTGGGATGCTTATATTATGAAGCAGTTCTACGATGCCGGACAGGCTATTGGAAAGTTATTTGCATTCTTTTACATTATGCTTGGTTTTCTTGTGGTATGGGCACTGTACATATTTCCAAATATCGCCCGCTTTGAGAACACGAACCGTGCGATCATGAAGAACGCAGCATTAATGGCACTTGCAAGCCTGCCAAAGACCGTGCTTATGGTGATCATGTTAGCGGCATTTATTCTGGCAGACTGGTTTTTTCCATTTCTGATCATTTTTATTCCGGCAGCATTCATGTGGGCATGGAGTGGTATCTTAGAGAAGATCTTCCGCCGATTTATGTCTGAAGAAGATATTGCAGCAGAGGATGAAAGAAACCGGGAATACAAGAACTAGAGAATGCATCAGAATAGAAAATAGGATTTGCAGTGATTTCTCTGGTTGATTTATAAGTAGAGATATAGTATATTTCAGTATAGAAGATCAGGGAAGAGGATTTCCTGATGAAAGTGCAGGGAGGTAGATTCATGCAGGACATGATACGGGTAGCTGTAGACGCCATGGGCGGTGACAATGCACCGGGTGAGATTGTAAAGGGTGCAGTGGAAGCAGTTGCCACCAGAAATGATATTAAGGTTCTGCTAGTCGGACAGCAGGATGTGGTAGCGGAAGAGTTAGGGAAGTATGATTATCCGAAGGAGCAGATAGAGATTGTGCATGCAGAGGAAGTCATTGAGACCGCAGAGCCACCGGTAATGGCAATTCGTAAGAAGAAGGATTCATCGATCGTGGTTGCGATGAATATGGTAAAGCATAAAGAGGCAGATGCGCTTGTATCCGCAGGAAGCTCAGGTGCGATCTTAGTGGGTGGACAGGTGATCGTAGGCAGGATCAAGGGAATCGAACGTCCACCACTTGCACCACTGATCCCAACCGAGAAGGGTGTATCCTTATTGGTAGATTGTGGCGCAAATGTGGATGCAAGAGCTTCCCATCTGGTACAGTTTGCAAAGATGGGTTCGATTTATATGGAACATGTTGTAGGTGTGAAGAATCCGCGTGTTGCGATCGTTAATATCGGTGCAGAAGAAGAAAAGGGAAATGCATTGGTAAAAGAGACCTTCCCATTGTTAAAGGCATGTACGGATATCAATTTTGTCGGCAGTATCGAGGCAAGGGAGATTCCACACGGAGAGGCAGACGTCATTGTATGTGAAGCGTTTACCGGTAATGTAATCTTAAAGCTCTATGAAGGCTTAAGCTCTACACTCGTTGGAGCAATCAAGCAGGGAATGATGAGTTCCTTAAAGAGTAAGATCGGTGCGGCACTTGCACTGCCTGCATTGAAAAAGACCTTAAAGGCATTTGATGCTTCTGCTTATGGCGGAGCACCGTTACTTGGCTTAAATGGTCTGGTAGTAAAGACACACGGCAGCGCGAAAGCGAAGGAAGTGAAGAATTCTATTATCCAGTGTGTCACCTTTAAAGAACAGGATATCAATGAAAAGATCAAAAAAAATATTGTCGAAGAGACAGTAGAAGAATAGAAAGGAAAAAATTATGGAATTTGAAAAATTAAAAAAGATTATTGCAGAAGTACTGAACGTAGACGAGGAAGAGATCACAATGGAGACTACTTTTGTGGATGACCTCGGAGCAGATTCTCTGGATGTTTTCCAGATCATCATGGGACTTGAGGAAGAGTTCGACATCGAGATCGCAAACGAAGATGCAGAGAAGATTGTTACTGTTGGTGACGCTGTAGAGCAGATCAAAAAAGCATCTAATTAATCAGAAAGTGCAAAAAGCCCTGTCTCAGGGCTTTTTGTCGCGTATGGAAAAATCGACAGAATCAGACAAAAGATCTGCAAAGGAGTGAAAAAGTGAACAAGCTAAAAGAATTTCAGGCTATGACAGGTTATCAGTTCCAGCAGGAAGGCTTATTAAAACAGGCATTGACACATAGTTCTTATGCGAATGAGAAGCATATGAAAAAGCACTCAGACAATGAACGTCTGGAGTTTTTAGGAGATGCGGTCTTAGAAGTGGTTTCCAGTGAATTTTTATTTTTGAATTATCCGGATTATCCGGAGGGGGACTTGACGAAGCTGCGCGCCAGCCTAGTGTGTGAGCCGACACTTGCATTCTGCACGAATGAACTGCATCTTGGTGATTATCTCTATCTTGGAAAGGGAGAAGACCAGACAGGCGGAAGAAAGAGAAAGTCTATTCTTTCCGATGCATTAGAGGCAGTGATCGGTGCGATTTATTTAGATGGTGGTTTTGCTAGTGCAAAAGAGTTTATTTTAAAATATATCTTAACGGATATCGAACACAAGCAGCTCTTTTATGATAGCAAGACTATCCTTCAGGAGATTGTTCAGGCGAAGTACACCGAAGAACTGAACTATCAGCTTATGGGAGAGGAAGGACCGGATCACGACAAACGCTTTATCGTAGAGGCACGGATTGGTACACAAGTGATCGGACAGGGCATCGGTCACACGAAGAAAGCCGCTGAGCAGGAGGCTGCCTACCAGGCGCTTCTTAAGATAAAGGAGTAGTTATGTATTTAAAAAGTATTGAGGTGCATGGTTTTAAGTCGTTTGCGAATAAAATCGTGTTTGATTTTCATAATGGGATAACAGGAATTGTTGGCCCAAATGGAAGTGGAAAGAGTAACGTTGCAGACGCAGTGCGCTGGGTACTGGGGGAACAGAGTGCCAAGCAGCTGCGTGGGGCAAGCATGCAGGATGTTATTTTCGCAGGAACCGAGAACCGGAAGCCGCTAAGCTATGCATATGTAGCGATCACGCTCGATAATACGGATCATCAGCTTGCGATTGATTACTCCGAGGTCACGGTGGCAAGACGTGTCTACCGTTCCGGAGAAAGTGAATATCTGCTCAATGGAAACCCATGCCGTCTCAAGGACGTGAATGAGCTTTTTTATGATACGGGTATCGGAAAAGAAGGCTATTCCATCATCGGACAGGGTCAGATTGAGAAGATCTTAAGCGGTAAGCCGGAGGAACGGAGAGAGCTGTTTGACGAAGCGGCAGGTATTGTAAAGTATAAGCGGAGAAAAGTAACTGCCCAGAAGAAGTTAGCGGATGAACGGGAGAACCTGATCCGTGTCAACGATATTTTAGCAGAGTTAGAACGGCAGATCGGCCCGTTAGAGAAACAGTCCGAAAAGGCACGTATTTATCTGAAGAAAAAAGAAGAGTTAAAGACACTTGATGTGAACATGTTTCTGATGGAAACAGAGCGGATCCGCGTACAGTTAGAAGAGGTACAGGAAAAGTATAAGATCGCAGATGCCAACTTAAAGGAAAATAACGAAGCCTATGAGAATATCAAGACGGCGTACGAAAAGATGGAACAGGATATGGAAATGCTCGATGAGCAGATCACAGCGAACCGGGAAGAACTGAGTAATACGAATGTGACAAAAGGGAAGCTCGAAGGTCAGATCAACGTATTAAAGGAACAGATCAAGGCAGCAAAGATGTCGGATGAGAATCTGAAGCTGCGTATGGACAGTGCCACACGGGACAAAGAGGAAAAAGAGGCGCAGTATCAGGACTACGAAGCACAGAAAGAGACCTTAGAAAAACAGTGTGAGGAGATCGGACAAAGGAAAGCAGAGGCAGAGCAAAAGCTTGCCGGGGTGCAGCAGTCGATCGCAGCCTGCAGGGCATCTCTTGAGGATGGCAAAAAAGAGCTGATGGAGCTTTTGAATAACCGCGCTTCCACGAAGGCAAGACAGCAGAAGTTCGATACGATGGCGGAGCAGGTGAATATTCGTAAGGCACAGTTAAACCAGCGTCTGCTAAAGCGTAAGAGTGAAGAAGCTGACTTAGAAGAAGTCTTAGCCGGGTATCAGAAGGAGCTTGAAACAGTCAACCAGTCGATTGCCGGACATAAGAATGAAAAAAGTGAGATTGAAAGAAAGCTTACCGAGTGGAAACAGAAGCTTTCTGCAACACGCAGTGAACTAGAAAAGGCGACGACAGGCTATCATAAGGAACAGTCACGCTTAGAGTCCCTGAAAAATATCGCAGAGCGGTACGACGGCTACGGAAACAGTATCCGTAAGGTCATGGAAAACAAGGAGCAGGAAAAGGGAATCCTTGGTGTTGTCGCAGATCTGATCAAGGTGGACAAGAAGTATGAGACAGCGATCGAGACAGCTTTAGGCGGCAATATCCAGAATATTGTCACCGATGATGAACAGACGGCAAAGCGGATGATCGCCTTCTTAAAACAGAATCGGTTTGGACGTGCGACCTTCCTTCCGCTTACGAGTGTGACCGGTAAGGATCAGAGTAAGAAGGAACACTTTTTAGAAGAAACCGGTGTGATCGGTTTTGCAAACACACTGGTAAAAACAGACGCGAAGTTTGATGGAGTGATGTCCTATCTGTTAGGTCGTGTTTTCGTGGTCGATGAGATCGATCATGCGATCGCACTTGCAAAAAAGAGCAGATATTCCTTACATATTGTTACCTTAGAGGGCGAGTACTTAAGCCCGGGAGGTTCGATGGCAGGTGGTGCGTTTAAGAATAACAGCAACCTGCTTGGAAGAAAGCGTGAGATTGATGACTTAGAGAAGCAGGTAGAACAGTATCAGCAGACGATCCGCGCATGCCGCACAAGAGAACAGGAGATTACCTTAGCGCAGGAGCTGTTACGGGAAGATCTTGAGAAGTTAAATAACAGCTTGCAGGAAGAATATCTGACTCAGAATACGGCAAAGCTGAATGTAGAACGTATCAGACAGCAGCGCGCGGAAAGCGAGAATGTTTATGCCGGCTTGAAGCGTGAAAATACAGAGATCGAGGAACAGCTTGCAGAAATCAGACGTGAAAGGGAACGTACCCTTACAGAGATCGAAGCCGCTGCTGCGCGTGAGCAGGAGATCCAAAACGAAAGTGAGCAGTATGAAAGACAGTTAGAAGCACTTACGAAGGAAGAGGAAGCTACGCAGCATGTGGTATCCGAGATCGGTTTAGAGGCGGCGGCTTATCAGCAGAAGGCAGAATTTGTACAGGAAAATCTGACGCGTGTGCTTGCGGAAGTAAAGAAGCTGACCGATGAGATGGAAGGCTTTGTCAGACAGGCATCTGAGACGAAGGAAGATACGAAAAAGCATGAGCATGACATTGAGGAGATCCAAAAAACGATCCTTGCATCCGATGAGACATATGCTGCCGTAGAAAAGACTTTAGAAGAAAATATTGCAAAAAAAGAAGCAATGTCTGCCGAATATAAGGGATTTTTCCAGAAACGGGAGGATATTTCCGAGCAGATCGCGGGACTTGATAAGGAGATCTTCCGTTTAAACAGCCAGCGCGAGAAGTTAGAGGAAGCAAGTGAGTATCAGACCAATTACATGTGGGAAGAATACGAACTGACTCCGCACAATGCAAAGGAATTAAGGGACGAGAGCTTTGATGATCTGCCGGAATTAAAGAAACTGATCACTTCCGTAAAGGATGAGATCCGTAAGCTGGGTGATGTCAATGTCAATGCGATCGAGGATTATAAGGAACTGTCCGAACGTTATGGCTTCTTAAAGACACAGCATGATGATCTGATCGAAGCAGAAAAGACACTGGTTGGAATTATTGAGGACTTAGATACCGGAATGCGTAAGCAGTTTACGGAGAAGTTTGCAGAGATCCAGCGTGAGTTTGACAGCGTATTTAAGCAGCTGTTTGGCGGAGGAAAGGGAACGTTAGAGTTAGTTGAGGATGAAGACATCTTAGAATGCGGTATCCGTATTATTGCACAGCCACCGGGAAAGAAGCTTCAGAACATGATGCAGTTATCCGGTGGGGAGAAGTCCTTAACGGCAATTTCCCTGCTGTTTGCGATCCAGAACTTAAAGCCATCGCCGTTTTGTCTCTTAGACGAGATCGAGGCGGCACTTGATGATTCTAACGTAGACCGTTTTGCAAAATACCTGCATAAGCTGACAAAAAACACACAGTTTATTGTAATTACGCACAGACGTGGTACAATGAATGCAGCAGACAGACTGTATGGTATTACGATGCAGGAGAAGGGTGTCTCCACCTTAGTCAGTGTCAACTTGATCGAAGGAGACCTCGAAAAGGAACAGAAAGCATAGTAATACCGGATGATCGAAATAGGAAAGAAGTGGTGAGATGGAAGAAAAAAAGGGATTTTTTAAGAGACTGGTTTCCGGTCTGACAAAGACAAGAGATAATATCGTATCCGGGATCGATGCGATTTTTTCGGGATTTTCCAAGATCGATGATGATTTTTACGAAGAGATCGAGGAACTTCTGATCATGGGCGATCTGGGTGTCCATGCAACCGAGGCAATTATAGAGAAGTTACAGGAGAGTGTAAAAGAACAAAAGATCAAAGAACCTGCCGCATGTAAGGAACTGCTGATCGAAAGCATCAAGGAACAGATGGATGTCGGAGAGACAGCATACCGCTTTGAAGATGAGAAGTCCGTTGTACTTGTCATCGGAGTCAACGGTGTTGGTAAGACAACGACCGTAGGAAAGCTGGCCGGTAAGTTGAAGGATCAGGGCAAAAAGGTTGTGATCGCAGCAGCCGATACCTTCCGTGCAGCAGCGGGGGATCAGCTTGGCGAATGGGCGAACCGTGCCGGTGTGGATATGATCGGCGGACAGGAAGGCTCCGATCCGGCAGCCGTGGTATATGATGCAGTTGCGGCTGCGAAGGCGAGAAATGCAGATGTGCTTCTCTGCGATACCGCAGGACGTCTTCACAATAAGAAGAACCTGATGGAAGAATTAAAAAAGATCAATCGTATCTTAGAACGGGAATATCCGGATGCTTTCCGCGAGACGCTGGTTGTTTTAGACGCGACGACCGGACAAAATGCCCTAGAGCAGGCACGCCAGTTTTCGGAAGTGGCACAGATTACCGGAATTGTGCTTACGAAGATGGACGGAACCGCAAGGGGTGGTATTGCAGTTGCAATCCAGTCTGAGCTTGGCATTCCGGTAAAATATATTGGTGTCGGAGAGACGATCGAAGATTTACAGAAGTTTGATTCGGAGCAGTTTGTCAATGCCCTGTTTCAGACAGACAAAGAGGAAGAAGGAGACAGTGACGAATGTTAACATTAGATAAGTTTGAAGAAGCAAGTGAAAAGGTAAAGGAGGTTACCTTAGAGACAAAATTAGTTTACAGCAATTACTTAAGCGAGCAGACCGGCAACAAGGTCTGGTTAAAGCCGGAGAACATGCAGTTTACCGGAGCATACAAGGTACGTGGTGCGTATTATAAGATCAGCACGTTATCCGAGGAGGAACGCAAAAAGGGACTGATCACAGCATCTGCCGGAAACCATGCACAGGGTGTTGCATATGCGGCAAAGTGTTATGGCTGTAAGGCAACGATCGTTATGCCGACAACCACCCCACTGATCAAGGTCAACCGTACCAAGAGTTATGGAGCTGACGTTGTTTTATACGGAGATGTGTATGACGAGGCATGCGCACATGCTTATGAATTAGCAGAGAAAAACGGATATACCTTTATCCATCCATTTGATGATCTGACGGTTGCAACCGGACAGGGAAGTATTGCAATGGAGATCTTTAAGGAGCTTCCGTTAGTCGAATATATTCTTGTGCCGATCGGTGGCGGCGGATTGGCAACCGGTGTATCCACACTTGCCAAGCTGCTGAATCCAAATATCAAGGTGATCGGTGTAGAGCCTGCAGGCGCAAGCTGTATGAAGGCATCCTTTGAGGCAGGAAAAGTGACAACCCTTCCGAATGTCAATACGATCGCAGATGGTACAGCTGTAAAGACACCGGGAGAGAAGATCTTCCCATATATCAAAAAGAATCTGGATGAGATCATTACGGTAGAAGACGACGAGCTAATCGTTTCGTTCTTAGATATGGTAGAGAATCACAAGATGATCGTGGAGAACTCCGGTCTGCTTACCGTTGCAGCCTTAAAGCACTTAAATGTCAAAGACAAACGGATCGTTTCTATCTTAAGTGGTGGTAACATGGATGTGATCACGATGTCTTCCGTTGTTCAGCAGGGACTGATCTTTCGAGACAGAATCTTTACCGTATCCGTATTACTTCCGGATAAGCCGGGCGAGTTAAGCAAGGTTGCAGATACGATCGCAAAGGAACAGGGAAATGTCATCAAGTTAGAGCATAACCAGTTTGTTTCGACCAACCGGAGTGCGGCTGTGGAACTGCGCATTACGTTAGAGTGCTTTGGAACCGATCATAAGAAACAGATCATCAAGGCTTTAGAGAAGAATGGCTATAAGCCGAAGCTGGTTCGTGCAAATCTTTAATCATAAAAAAGTGGAGCATCTGTTTAGATACTCCACTTTTCATAGTTGGAGGGAAAATGATTCATATATTTTTGCTGGTACTTACCATTCTTATCTTTCTTATGACAACGGCGGGATTTTTCCTGACAGATGGAAAGACGGAGCGCATCTACGGTGCGTTGTCGATCATAAGCCTTGGCTGTGCGGTTGTGCAGCTTGGAATCTTATTTATTTAAAAAGCGTTCCCATTCTTCGATGTCTGTTGTTCCATCGACCTGTAACAGATAAGTGGATTCCTCAGCATCGATCGAGAAGAAATAGGAGTTTTCTTTTTTCTCGATTGCATACAGATAGCAGTCGGTCATGGACTTTAACAGATCGTAATAATCCGTTGCACTTACTATCTCATCTTCATAGAGCGTTTTTAAGTTGCCGTCTGCATCAAAGACCTTGTAGCCTTCCTTAATAAAGGAAGTGATCGCACCATCCGGTATCTTTAAGGAGAGCTCATTGGCGCGCATCTCGCGGATGTCGCGGTTGCAGCTGTTTTCCGGCAGGATCGTAACGTCATCTAAGATGGCATGGAAGTATCCGTTCATGGCGATCAGTTCAGAGATGTGTGCATCCTGAAAGTTAAAATGTGCAAGTTCATTTTCGGTTCTGTATTTCATGTTTTTATCCGTCCTTTTTATCCTGTTTTTCTTAGAATGATACCATTTCAAAAAAGCTGCGTCAATGTAAAGAAAAAATACTTGACACCATATGCTTTTTGCGTTATGATAGGCAAGGTTGATGTCAAGGAAAAAGCATTGACACATAGGAATAGCAGTTACAGGAGTGATTGTGACATGGAAGAAAAAGTGGAACAGGCATACCTGTATGACTTTTATGGTGAACTGTTAAATGATCACCAGAGAAGAATCTATGAAGATTTTGTTTTTAATGATCTTTCACTCGGAGAGATCGCAGCCTGCGAGGGTGTGACCAGACAGGGTGTGCATGACCTGATCAAGCGGTGCAACAAGCTGTTAGACGGGTATGAGGAGAAGCTTCATTTAGTGAAGAAGTTCCTCGATGCGAAGCAGAAGGTAGAGCAGATCCACTATCTTGCCAATGAGTTTAAGCAGAATCGTGATGGTGCAGTGATAGAAGAGATCGAGCAGATCTCGAATCAGATATTAGAGGAGCTTTGATATGGCATTTGACAGCTTATCAGAAAAACTTCAGAATGTATTTAAGAATCTTCGCAGCAAGGGAAGACTGACCGAGGATGATGTAAAGGCTGCCTTAAAGGAAGTCAAGATGGCACTTTTAGAGGCAGATGTAAACTTCAAGGTCGTTAAGAACTTTGTGAAATCCGTCCAGGAGCGTGCGATCGGACAGGATGTCATGTCTGGACTGAATCCGGGACAGATGGTGATCAAGATCGTAAACGAAGAGATGGTCAAGCTTATGGGCTCTGAGACGACGGAGATCGCACTTCGTCCGGGTCAGGAGATCACAGTCATCATGATGGTAGGTCTTCAGGGTGCAGGTAAGACGACCACGACTGCAAAAATTGCCGGAAAGTTGAAGGTAAAGGGCAAAAAGCCACTGCTTGCGGCATGTGATGTATATCGTCCGGCGGCAATCGAGCAGTTGAAGATCAACGGAGAAAAGCAGGGCGTGGAAGTATTTTCCATGGGCGATAAGAACAAGCCGGTGGATATTGCAAAGGCAGCAGTTGAGCATGCAGCGAAAAATGGTAACCACGTCGTTATTTTAGATACTGCCGGCCGTCTTCATATTGATGAGGACATGATGCGGGAGTTACAGGAGATCAAGGCACAGGTTGATGTGGCACAGACGATCTTAGTAGTCGATGCGATGACCGGACAGGATGCCGTGAATGTGGCAGGAATGTTTGATGAGAAGATCGGAATCGACGGTGTTGTCTTAACGAAGTTAGACGGTGACACCAGAGGTGGTGCGGCACTTTCCATCCGTGCGGTAACCGGTAAGCCGATCCTCTATGTAGGTATGGGTGAAAAGTTATCCGATCTCGAACAGTTCTATCCGGATCGGATGGCTTCAAGAATCCTTGGTATGGGCGATGTGCTTACGCTGATTGAAAAAGCGCAGGAGCAGATCGATGAAGATAAAGCAAAGGAAATGGAACAGCGCTTAAGAAAGGCTGAGTTCACCTTTGATGATTATTTGGAATCCGTCAGCCAGATGAAGAAGCTTGGCGGAATCGGTAATGTACTTGGCATGATGCCCGGTATGATGCCGGGTGGCGGTAAGATGCCACAGATCGATGAAGAAGCTGCGGAGAAGAGTATGGCAAGAACCGAGGCGATCATCTATTCGATGACCCCGCAGGAACGCAGCAATCCATCCCTGATGAATCCAAGCAGAAAGCACAGAATAGCAAAAGGTGCCGGTGTGGATGTCAGTGAAGTAAATCGTCTTGTGAAGCAGTTTGAGCAGATGAAGAAGATGATGAAACAGATGCCCGGATTAATGGGCGGTAAAGGTGGTAAAAGAGGAAGATTCAAACTTCCTTTTTAACATAATTCAATCAGAACCTATGAGGAGGTGAAACGTAATGGCAGTAAAGATCAGATTAAGAAGATTAGGACAGAAGAAAGCTCCTTTCTATAGAATCGTTGTAGCTGATTCCAGATCCCCAAGAGATGGAAAGTGCATCGAAGAGATCGGAACTTATGATCCAACAAAAGATCCAAGTGAATATCATGTAAATGAAGAGTTAGCAAAGAAATGGTTAGCAAACGGTGCTCAGCCAACAGAGACTGTTAACAGAATCTTCAAAGCAACAGGAATCGTAAAATAATGATTCGGTAATCACTGGAAGTGTGAGGTGGACATATGAAGGAATTAGTAGAAGTAATTGCAAAATCGCTTGTTGACCTTCCGGATGAAGTTGTCGTAACTGAGACAAAGAATGAGAAGTCCATCGTTGTGGAGCTTCGTGTTGCTCAGTCAGATATGGGCAAAGTCATCGGCAAGCAGGGCCGTATTGCGAAAGCAATCCGTTCTGTTGTTAAAGCAGCAGCCTCAAAAGAAGACAAAAAAGTAATTGTTGAGATTATGCAGTAATCCCGATTACGGACAGGACCGGTCAGATGATATCTGACCGGTCCTTTTTACGGCACCAGGGTCAGCATCCATGAAAGCACGACATGCTTGCATGGGAGTGCTTTTATGGATGAATGACCCGCCTCAATATGAGCATAAAAGTGGAACGTAAGTTCCGCGATATGCGAATGTTGAGCAGGATCGTGAAAGTGCCGGGCACGGAACGATCCGTATGGTGCCGTATAGTGAATACTGCGATATAACAAAAGCATGATGTATATAGCAATGAGGATCAAGAATGAACTTAAAGCAAAGAATTCCAAAAGAATTTTATAAATTATTCCGTACGAAAAATATGGATGCATATATGTTGTTTCTGACAGCAATCTATGAAGAAAACAATGAGCGGTATGCTTCTTTCGGACTGACAACCGAGGAGTGCCGTGCGATCGTGGAAGAGACGATCCTTAAAATGAAGATACAGTGGCAGGAAGAAACAGAGGAGAGTTTTACAGAAGAAGCTGTACAGACTGCTACTTTGGGTGATAGAGAAAATGAGTTATCGGATGCTTCCCCATCGGCGATCGTAAACCGGCTCGTAAGCTGGGGCTGGCTGATGAGTGATTATGATGAAAAGCAGAACCGCTACATCTTATCCTTTCCGGAATACAGTCAGCTTTTTGTGGAACTGTTTGTAAAGCTGCAGCAGGAAGATGATGGTATGGAGCGTGAAAGCATCCTGTCCATCTACAGTGCACTTTATACGTATCATATGGATACAGACCGTAACCGTGATATTTTAAAGACGGCACTCCATACTTCAAAAAGGCTTGGACAGATGCTTTCGAATATGCAGGATGGCATGCGTGTGTATTTTGAAAAATTAGCGGGGCAGAAGGATTTTATCGGAATTCAGAAGGTCTTAGTCGATGAGATCAATAACAATGACAGTAAAAAGTACGCAATCCTTACGACGACAGACAGCTTTTACCGTTATAAGGAAGCAGTTAAGGAGCTGATCAGCCAGATCTTAGAAGAGAGTGTAGACAACGAAGCAGTCAGCCGTCTGGTCTATGAGATCGAGCATGAGTTTGATATGATCGAACGCAAGTACAATAAGCTGATCGAACAGAAGGCTGTGTTTGCAAGACGTGCGTTAGCGCGTATCCACTATATCATGCAGGAGGGTGTGGGCGATGAGAATGGCATGATTTCTCTGCTGCGTCTGTTAGACGAGCATGAGAACAGCGATGCGATCTTAACAGACTTATCGGAGCATATGGCATTTACCACACAGTTTCGTGTGATGAACGATCAGAGCCTGTATCAGAAGCGGACGATAGTGGAAAGTGAATTTATTCCGGTGTCCCCGGAGGACACTGTTCATGGAACAGAAGAAGAACTTTCAGACTTTGTTCCAAGACCGCTTTATACGAAAAAGGAGATGGAAGCCTTTTTACAGAAGAACACACAGGATGGAAGCTTTGTTACGTCAGAGAATACGGTTTCTTCGATCGAGGACTTAGAGAAGCTGCTGTTCTTATGGCAGGAAGTGACCGACGACCGTCTGGGTGAGGATCTGATCGAGTTAGACGGAGAACTGCATGGAGAGCAGGGCTTTGCTTTTTCGAAGCTTGTAATCAAAGAAAGAGAGACAACGGATGTTTAGATATATGGAAGAACTGTCGCAGGCAGAAGCGACGAATATCAAAAAGACCATACAGGATCTGTTCCGGCAGACCTGTATTTTACAGGTAAAAATGGATCCGGCAACGATGACACAGCGGGATAACCCAAGGTATCAGGTCTGTGTACGCCACCGGGATTTTCTTGCGGATTATTTTGCAGTCTTAGACTGCGAACTGATCCATGATCCACAGGAGCATATTTTCCGGATCGCAGGGGCTGGTGTACTGACAGAAAAGTTAAGCCTTACGACAACGAAGATTCTGTTACTTTTGCGTATCTTATACCGGGATAAGATCATGGGTGACGGATTACAGGCAACGGTCACGAATCTGCGGGAGATCCGTGAATACGGAAAGAATACGAATCTGTTGAATCGGCGTCTGACCACGCAGGAGTGGCAGGAAGCAGTCGGACAGCTTAAGACCCATCAGGTGATCGAACTTCCGGGTGCGGTCGCAAATCTCGAGGATGAGACACCGATCTATATCTACAGTACCGTAAATATTTTCTGTTCTTCGGTTGAGATCGCAGAATTAGTCAGACGGTATACCGAAGAGGAAGCAGATGTGGAGATGACAAAGGAGGTTACCGGTGAAACAGGCGAAGAAGATTTTTACCAGAATGTGCCTCAATAACTGGGGCGGAATTACACATAAGGTATTAGAATTTAATGAATATGTGAATCTGTTCAGCGGAAAAAGCGGTTCCGGAAAATCGACCGTCATGGATGCTATTCAGGTCATTTTATATGGAAGCTTTTCTTCAAGCTTTTTGAATAAAGCAGCAGATGATGCCAAAAACAGACGAAATGTGTTTGGCTACCTGCGTGGAGAGCAGAAGGACGGTTCGGCAAACCGTGCCGGTCAGGACTTCTGTTCGAATATCGTCTTAGAGATCTTAGATACCGGAAGCGGTGAAAAGACCTGCGTCGGTATGGCATTTGAGGTGCGTAAGCACGATACCGAGATCAAAAAGTATGTATACTTCAGCCATTCGGGCAGTATGCCGGTGCCGGAGTATCTGACGATGGATGGCTATCCGTATACGAATCAGGAGATCCGTGCACTTGTGGAGGAAAGACAGCGCAGTGCACATGGACGGCTTGGCGTGGAAGCGAACCGTATCTATCCGTCGAAGGAAGCGTATCTGAATACACTGTATGACGGGATCTTAGGCTATATCGATGGTACACGTTTTATGACGATGGAAAAAAGTGCGATCGCACTTAAGATGTCAAACGGAACCGGACAGTTTATCCGGGATTATATGTTTCCGAAAAATACCGGAGATACGATCGAGAAGATCAGCGAGCAGCTTGGAGCATACCGTGACATCAAAGAAAAGATTGAAGATACCAGGAAGCGGATCGAACTGTTGACGGATGTAAAGGAAAAGAACGCGGCGTTATACCGGACGAAGGAAGCAATGGCAAGAACACAGGCACTGATCCGTTATATTGATGTGGCAGAATGTCAGGGCAGGATCGAAGCAGCAAGGGAAGATCAGGAGAAGATCCGTCAGGACTTAGAGCAGCTCGAAGAACAGAAAAATGCACTAATTACGGAATGGGATGGACTTGAGCAGGAACTGATCCGGGTGTCAGCAGATCTTAAGTCGAGTGATCTCGGACAGAAGGAAAGCCAGCTTCACGAGTTAGAGAAGCAGTATGCAATGCTTGCATCCGATGAAAGACAGTGGCAGAAGGTGTTATCCGGCTTAAAGCGGTGGGAAGAGGATTCCTTTGTCAGTGACTATGTCAGTAATCCATTGCTTCAGCGGATCGGACAGTTTACAGAGGGTGAGGTGACAGAGGAGCAGTGCATGCAGCTTCGTGACCGCATCGAAAGTGAACGGGAGAATATCGAAGCAGAGCTTGAGGATCTCTTAGATGAGAACCGCACGACGAAGAAGGAATTAGAGGAAGTGCGGGGACTCGTGGAGGATATGAAAAACGACCGTAAGCCATACCCGGATATGGTAAAAAAAGCGCGTGCAGCTTTAGAGCGTCGTCTCAGTGACATCTATGGACATACCGTCAAGGTTGCGGTCTTTGCCGATCTGTTTGATGTGAGAGAAGAAGAGTGGAAAAATGCGATCGAGGGACGGCTTGGAAGATTAAAGCTTTCTCTTGTAACAGAGCCACGTTATGCAGAAGATGCGGCAAAGGTATTCCGTGAAATGAAGCAGTTTGAAGAGGTAGAACTGATCCATACAAAGGCGGTCGGCGATGGAAATGTCCGTGTGGAAGAAAACACGCTGTACGAAGCGGTAGATACGGACTTCCCTTATGTCGATACATGCTTAAAGCATTATCTTGGACGGATTAAAAAATGCCGTTCCATCGAAGAGTTACAGCAGGTCAGGGATGGCGTCACACCGGACTGCTATTCTTACAGCAATTATATTTTCCGTCATCTGAGAAAACGGGATTATACGAGAAATGCATGTATCGGAAGCCGTGTTTCTAAGGCGAAGCTTGCAGAATACGAAGAAGAACTGACAAAGCTTATGATCCGTTATCAGGAGCAGGAAGAGACGATTCGTGGGCTGCGTGCAGTCCGTGAGTTCGAAAGCCTTGGAAATGAGGATGCATACTATGTCCGTCTGTCAAAGGCAGGAAAGGAATTAGAAGAACTTTCAGAACAAAAGAAGGAGCTGTCCGATGGAATCGAGCTTCTGCGCAGGGGACAGTATCTTGCATTAGAGCAGCAGAAGAAGCAGTTAGAAGCGCAGATGAAGGAGAAAAAGGAAGAACAGCTTGCCCTCGAAAACAACAGAATGGAACAGACTGCACGTTTAAGCCGTGAAGAAGCCAATATCGCCAATTACAATACCCAGTTAAAGGATCTTCTGACCGGTTATGTAGCAAATGCTGCAATGGAAACGGAAGCGCAGGAACTTTTAAAACAAAGCTCCGGTCAGTCTGTGAAAAACAGCATGAAGCGTCAGGCTGAAAAGCTTGTGAAAGAGGAAGAAACACAGACGGAAGCGTTGCAGCAGTCGCGGAACAGCTTTAACCAGCAGTATCCGTCCCTCGGATTTCATGGAATGGAAAAATCGAACGCGTGTTATGAGGAACTGCTGTTGAAGTATCAGAGTGATTATGAATCTACTTACCTGAAGGAATTCGAAAAGCAGTGTGCATTTATCTATAAGAGTCTGCGTGAAAATGTGATCGCGACCATTCATGGAGACATCAACGCGGCGAAACGTCATACTGCTTCGATCAACCGTCTGTTACGGAAGACGAATTTCTCGGACAGTACCTATCAGATCAGGATCGAACCGGCAGAAAACGAAAACGGACAGTTCTATGAGATGCTGACCGCACCGGAGCTTGACAGTAAGAACTTAAGCAATGACGGTTATGAAGGTCAGATCAGCTTTGGAGAAGATGACTTCTATCAAAAGTATGAAGCAAAGATCCAGCTTTTAACGGATAAGTTCATGCCACTGCGGGATGCAGATGACAGACAAAGAGAGCAGAAGCAAAAAGAAATGGAGCAGTATGCGGATTACCGGAACTACCTGTCTTTCCGGATGTATGAACAGGTAACGGATGAAGCAGGGAATGTGATCCGGGAGAACAGTGTCGATGAGATGGCAGGAAGAGATTCCGGTGGAGAAGGTCAGAATCCAAAGTATGTTGCCTTACTTGCCGGGTTTGCCATGCTTTATATGCAGCAGAGCAACCGTGATTCGAAGATTAAGTTAGTGCTTTTAGATGAGGCATTTTCAAAGATGGATCAGGAACGAAGTGCTGTCTGTTTAAAATATGCGAGACAGATGGAACTTCAGATGATCGTCTGTGTGCCGGATGAGCGTTTGCAGTCACTGATACGGAATGTTGACTGTGTCTATGGGTTCAGACGTCATAAAAACCAGATCTCGATGATGCATATCGATAAGGGCAATTATCTCAAGCTGATGGAAGGCAGTGAGACGGAAGCGAATACAAAGTCTTAGCATCGTCTGGGAACGTGTCTTGTGGCAGGTTTCGGGATTTGGTATAATAATGTGCAAAAGGCAGCGCACAAACTTGGTATGCACAAAAAAACAGTGCAGAAATGGAGTTAGTGTGAAAAATAAGATTTTTCACACAAGATTTGTGCTTGCACACAAACTTGATATGTGCAGAAAGCAGCACAAGAATGGAGATAAAATGGAAGATTTATTACAGGTAGGCGTTATCACCAGTACCCATGGGGTACGTGGCGAGGTCAAGGTATTCCCGACCACCGATGATGCGAAGCGTTTTAAGAAGTTAAAACAGGTCATCTTAGATACCGGAAAAGAGAATCTTGAGCTTGAGATCACACAGGTGAAGTTTTTTAAAAACATGGTGATCTTAAAGTTCCGTCAGTTCGATAATATCAATGATATCGAGCAGTACAAGGGGAAGAGCCTTTATGTGACAAGGGAAAATGCAGTGAAGTTAAAAAAGAATGAGTACTTTATTGCAGATCTGATCGGGTTATCCGTGGAATCGGATGAAGGAGAAGCACTGGGTGAGATTACGGATGTGCTTCAGACCGGCGCCAATGATGTATATATTGTACAGAAAAAAGGAGAACCGGAGTTAATGATACCGGCGATCAAGGACTGTATCTTAGATGTAGATGTGGAAAACGGCAGTATGCGTGTACATCTGTTAGACGGACTGCGTGAAATGAATCAGAAGTAAGGTGGCAGATGGGATGAATTTTCATATTTTAACATTATTTCCGGAGATGGTGGAGCAGGGACTTCATACGAGTATTATCGGAAGGGCAGTGGAAAAGGGACTTTTATCCATCGAGGCTGTTAATATCCGTGATTATACGTTAGATAAGCATAAGAAGGTTGATGATTACCCATATGGCGGTGGCGCAGGCATGGTGATGCAGGCACAGCCGGTCTATGATGCCTGGAAGTCAGTGGTAGACAGGATCGGATATAAGCCGCGTACGATCTATCTGACCCCGCAGGGACCAACCTTTACGCAGCCGATGGCAAAAGAGTATGCAAAAGAAGAAGATCTGATCCTGCTATGCGGGCATTATGAAGGCATCGATGAGCGTGTCTTAGAAGAAATCGTAACCGATTACGTTTCGATCGGAGATTATGTGCTGACCGGTGGAGAACTTGCAGCCATGGTGCTGACCGATGCAATCTCACGGATGGTGCCGGGCGTATTATCGAATCAGGAGTCCGGTTCGACGGAATCCTTTGAAGGGAATCTGTTAGAGTATCCGCAGTACAGCAGACCGGAGGAGTGGAATGGGAAAAAAGTACCTGCGATCTTACTGTCCGGTGACCATGCGAAGGTAGATGCATGGAGAAGGGAGCAGTCGATCTTACGGACGATCGAGCGGAGACCGGATCTGATGGAGCGGGCAGAGCTTACCGCGAAAGAAAAGAAGAAATACGGTGTTTAGTTCACGATGAGCGTTGCAAATGTTTGCAGAACATATTTTGTGTATTTTGTCAGTTATAAAATTTGAAAATATCTTTTGACACCCAAAGCCGATAAATGCAATCCGGTTATGGACAAAGTATCTCTGAAATGATAAAATGAAATCTGACAGATTCTGCCAGAGGCGGATCGTTAGGGAGGTACAGCGATGGCTGGCATATTAGACAGAATATTCGGCAGGGTGTATCAATACGAGATGAAGCATGATGAGACCGCGAAGCGGAATGCAGAGAGGTCGGTAAAACAGGAAAAGCGCGTCATGGTGCAGACAGCAGAAAAGATACCCGAGACGGATCGTACATATACACAGGTAAGTGCAAAAAAGGAGCAGACAGAGGTGGAAAAAGAAGATTTCTTATTGAAACAGATCGATGAATTCCGTGAGAAGGCAAAGCAGTTACAGGGACTTTTAGCTTCGAAAGAGAGCAAGGTTGCAGAGCTGCAGAGCATTGTCGATGAGAATGAGATACGCGCGAAGCATTTAGAGAATATGGTGAATGAACGGAAGGAAGCAGCCGAGGTACTGCTTACCGGTGTACATACCCAGATGGATGATATGATCACCCAGGTAGAGTCGAAGCTGAACGTCTTAGCAGAGAAGATCGAGAAGAACGTAAACGATACCACCGGACGTACGGCCGAGCAGACTGCTGAGATGAAGACGGCTCTTGATGATGTGTCGAAGCAGTTAGATGCCATGAAGTTAGAGCTGGCAGAGAAGATCCATAATGAGGATGTGAAGTGTTACCGGAATATGGCATCCCTGATCGAAGAACTGACGGCGAAGTTAGAGGCGAATGATTCGCTCGATCAGCAGCTTCATTCGGTGAAGAATTATGTGAAGTTCATGGCGTGGTTTTTGGTCGTGGATTTTGTAGTATTAGTTGCATTTATACTGTATAGCTTGGGAATATTTGGTTAGGAGAAGCAGGCTTCGGAACAATGATAAGTTCCGGAGCTTTTTGCATTCTGAAAAAAAACAAGAAAAAGTTTTGACAGTTTCTGATTATCGTGTAAAATGTAAGTTATGATTTTGATAGAAAAGAAACAAAGGTGTATTTATGAAAGAAACAGTTGAGAACAAGAAAGTATGGGTCATTGGTCATAAGAACCCGGATACCGATTCGATCTGTGCAGCCATTGCATATGCGGACCTGAAGAATCAGACGGAGGGGAACCATTTCGAAGCAAAGCGTGCCGGTCAGATCAATGAAGAGACCAGATATGTACTGGATTATTTTCAGGTAGAAGAGCCGGAGCTTGTCAAGGATGCCGGAGCACAGATCAAGGATATTGAATACAGAAGGACAGAGGGTGTCAGCAGTCATATTTCCATTAAGCGTGCATGGGAGCTTATGAAGACATTAGACGTTGTGTCACTGCCGATCACACGTCCGGATAATACTTTAGATGGAATGATTGTTACCGGAGATATTGCAAAGTCCTATATGGATGTATTAGATAATGATATTTTATCAACGGCAAGAACCCAGTTTAAGAATATCGTAGAGACTTTAAACGGCGTGATGGTGACCGGAAATGAGCATGGTTACTTTATCCGAGGTAAAGTAGTGGTAGCAGCCGCTACCCCGGATCTGATGGAAGAATATATTGATGATGATGATGTGGTAATCCTCGGAGACCGTTATGAGTCACAGTTTTGTGCAGTAGAGATGAATGCGAGCTGTATCATTGTGTGTTCAAATGCGAAGATTACCAAGACGATCATACAGCTTGCAAAGGAAAAGGACTGTATGATCATCAGTACGCCATACGATACCTTTACGGTGGCGCGTCTGATTAATCAGAGTATGCCGATCAAGTATATTATGAAAAAAGAAAACCTGATCACTTTCGAAGTAGATGATTATGTCGACGATGTCAAGGAAGTGATGTCAAAGGTCAGACACCGTGATTTCCCGGTTTTAACAGAGGATGGCTATTATGCGGGTATGATCTCAAGACGTAACCTGCTGAGTATGCAAAAGAAACAGCTGATCTTAGTCGACCACAATGAGAAGTCACAGGCAGTCGATGGAATCGATGGTGCAGAGATACTAGAGATCATTGATCATCACAGACTTGGAAGCTTAGAGACGATCTCACCGGTATTTTTCCGGAACCAGCCGCTTGGCTGCACGTCTACGATCATCTATCAGATGTATCGGGAAAAAGGCGTAGAGGTATCGGAAAAGATCGCAGGACTGCTGCTTGCAGCAATCATCTCCGATACCCTGATGTTCCGTTCCCCGACCTGTACGGAAGTGGACAAGCAGGTGGCAGAGGAACTGGCACGGATTGCAGGAGAAGATATCGAGGCACTTGCCAAGGCAATGTTTGAAGCCGGAAGTGATTTTAAGAATAAGACCAAGGAAGAATTGTTTTATCAGGACTTTAAGACCTTCCATGTCGATGAGTGTACCTTCGGTGTCGCACAGTTAAGTGCCATGAGCCAGCAGGAGTTAAGCCATGTGAAGCGTAAACTGAACCCGTACTTAGAAACTGCCATGGGCGAACAGAAGTTAGATATGGTCTTTGTACTGTTGACAGATATCTTAGCAGAGTCCTCAGAAGTAATCTATGCAGGAGATGAGGCAGAGGAACTTTTAGTAAGCTGTTATGGTGAAAAGAATGCAAAGGGTAAGATGATCTTAAAGGGTGTGGTATCGAGAAAGAAACAGCTCATACCGACTCTGATCGCAGGAATCCAGCAGAAGAACGGGAAATAGGTGAACGATGGGAAAACAACAATGGAAACCAGGCAATATGCTCTATCCGGTTCCGGCAGTTATGGTAAGCTGTGCGCGCACGGGAGAGAAGCCAAATATTATTACGGTAGCATGGGCAGGCACGATCTGTTCTGACCCGGTCATGCTTTCGATTTCGGTGCGGAAGGAACGCTATTCCCACGACATCATAGCAGAAAGCGGTGAATTTGTCGTAAACCTTGTAACAAAGGAATTAACATTTGCAACAGATTACTGCGGTGTCCGGTCGGGCAGGGATGTAGATAAGTTTGCAAAGATGCATCTGACTCCGGTTGCAGTAGATCATGTATCGGCACCTGCCATCGCAGAGAGTCCGGTCAATCTTGCATGCAGGGTGGAAGAGATCAAGGAATTGGGCAGCCACGATCTGTTTCTTGCAGAAGTGGTCGGTGTGACGGTCGATGACCGCTATATGGACGCATCGGGCAAGTTCCACCTTAACAGCACAGGGCTTGTCAGCTATTCCCATGGGGAATACTTTTTACTGGGTGAAAAGCTTGGCAAGTTCGGATATTCGGTACAGAAGAAAAAGCCTAAGGACCGTACAAAGCAGAAGAAGACATCAGACGGGAAAAGAAGATCGTAAAAGGTCATAAAAAAGAGAGAGAGGCATGATATGTTGTGGAAGTGACATATCATGCCTTTTGAATTATTGGGAACTGTAGAGCACATTTACAATTCCTGGTAGAGTATAAATACTAACAAGAAAATTATGCACAAAAACTGCACTTTTGTACAGGAAAAGGTCGTGAAATGTCAATTTTGGGTCGTGAATTATACGGAATAAAATTGTAAAATAGGTGAGGAAGAATTATAATAAATAGAGCAGATGAAGCAGACAGATGATTGAGGTTAGGTACGTGGAATGAAAAGCATTTTCTTATTTTGCATCATGACAGTAGAGAAGTTATTATATTATCAGTTTTTACGAAAACGGATGATGCAGAAGTCACGCATATTACCTGTTATAGGAATAGGAATTATATGCATGATCCAGAGCCTTATTGCCTCCTTCGGATTCGGAGTGGGGGAACAGATTTTTGCAAAGATCATACTGAACTTTGTCTATATGTTATTATTCTTTGAAGCACCGGTGTCTCAGAAAGTGATATCAGCCCTGGTGGAACCGATCGTATCCATTGCTTCGAACGGACTTGCATACGGAGTTTTTTATCTCAGTGTCAAAGAGAAGCCGGGTATGATATTAGTGGAGTCGAATGCGGCAGACTGTATCATATCTGTAATCTATCTTATCAATGCAGGGATTATCTATTTTATCTTACGGAAGCTGAAGAACCGTTCCGATTTTCTGCCGGTTTATCTGATTCATGCCATGATTACCATTGTGTTAATTGGAATTTTTATACTGTCCCAGCTTTTTGAAGTAGTATTAGAAGTGCCGATCAAGACGGGGGAACTGTTGTTAGAAATGATCTGTCTTGGAATTTTTCTGATGATCGTACTGACGTTTTATCTCTTTGAAAAGATCGGCAAGGTGGCACAGGAAAAGGCAGAACTTGAGATTACCAACCGGCAGTATAAGATGGAAATAAGGCATATTGAATCCGTCAGTGATTCGATCCGTGCACTGCGGACATGGAAGCATGACTATAAGCAGCATCTGTCCGTAATCCGGCAGCTGCTGCAGGAGGAGAACTACGAGGCATTGCGTGATTACTGTGAACAGATCGATCATACCGGACAGGGCATGGATGAACTGGTTACTACCGGTAATGCAGTGATTGATGCACTGGTATCCGATAAGCTCATGCATGCAAGATCACAGCACATTGATATTCAGTATGAGATTATTCTTTCCACTGCGCTCCAGATACCGGATATGGATCTGTGTATTATATTAGGGAATCTTTTAGACAATGCCATTGAGGCGTGTGCAAAGATCTTAGAAGAAGAGAAGCGGCAGATTCAGATCACCATGAAGCCGAAGCGCAATATGTATTATATCCGTATTGCAAACAGTTCGGATGGTATCTATCATTTCAGTGGAAAACGGGAACTGTTATCGACGAAGACAGGTGAAGATCATGGGATCGGACTAAAGAGAATGGAACAGGTAGTAGAGTCGTATCATGGATTTTATTCCTATGAGGCAAAGGAGGATACCTTTGCTGTTACGGTGATTCTGCCATAATATCCTTGGAGGAAACATGGAAGCTTTTTGTATTGCGATCATTGAGGATCAAAGCAGCTACAGGCAGCAGCTGCATGATAAGATCCGTGGGTGGGCAGCAGCCTATCATGTAGAGACAAATATCTGTGAATTTGTAAACGGAGAGGTATTTTTCCGATTGCCGATCCATTACCATATTATTTTTATTGATATTGAATTAGATAAGGGAATCAATGGTGTGGAGATAGCCAAGAAGCTGCGGAAGAACGGCTATCAGGGTGAGATCATTTTTACAACGAGCCATCGGGAATATATCTTAGAAGGGTATGATGTGCATGCCTACCAGTATCTGTTAAAGCCGATCGATCAGACAAAGCTTCTGCGTGCACTTGAAAATATCTACAGCAGATACAGCGCGGATTTTTATACGATTTTTAACCGGGGAAATGTGATCCGGCTAAAGTACCGGAATATTCTCTATATTACGAGTTCAAATCATAATGTGGATATTCATCTGAATGGGGTAGATAAGACGTATTCCCCCAAGATCAAGTTCAATACGATCGTGAAGTCTTTTCCGAAGAATTTTAAGCAGTGTCACCGGACAATCTTAGTAAATATGGATTATGTGAGTCATATCAGTAAGACAGAATTAAGCCTGCTCGATGGGACAGTGCTGCCGATCAGTGCAACGTATCTGTCGAATATCCAGCAGGCCATGATCCAGGCTTTGAGTGAATAAGCCTATTTTAACAGATAATCCATCAGG
Organism: Lachnospiraceae bacterium; assembly: GCA_022764465.1. GTDB lineage: Bacteria > Bacillota > Clostridia > Lachnospirales > Lachnospiraceae > Roseburia_C. Next base: position 31,007 of record JALERL010000022.1, read on the forward strand.
CAGGCATAGACCGCGTCACTTTCCTTTTTCCAGTTCTGGCAGATGGCTTCTGCCTGTTCCTTTGTCTTGACGGTGAGTGTCAGGTCAAGGCGGGAGATGCCTTTTTCCTTGATCTGGCACCGTGCAGCATAGGCACGGTCCACAGTCTTATAATAATCTGCAATGATCGAATTTTCATTTTTGATGGTCATCTTCTTATCTGCAAAGTAGGAGAGAACATCTTCTTCAATCGAACTTGATACCTTATCCTGAAAGTA
>JALERL010000093.1 GCA_022764465.1 Lachnospiraceae bacterium
AAACATGCATGTACTGTTTATAATTTCAAAAGAAAAAGCAGGATTCGGAAGTCGTTAACGAGACTTCTCATCCTGCTTGAGTTTATCCACAAATATATTTTTTAAAATTTCGTCAGTTTTTACAATGGTCTGAACAGTAACGCTGATGCCCGGCATTTGTCACATGATAAGATCCTATAATCAGGACACTGCCAGGCTCCCAGCCTGTGATTTTCAATGTTTTAATTCAGCTTAATATTTGCAAACAATGATCCAAGGCTTGTGCCTACTTCCTCTGTTTCCGGAAACTCATAGGTTTCTTCCTCAATTGCTTCTGCGGTCACGTCCTCTAATGCTTTCATACTCAGGCTGATCTTGCCATCCTTGGTATCAATGACCTTTACTTTTACTTTATCGCCCACATGTAAAACAACAGCAGGAGATTTAATACGTTTGTTCGAAATCTGTGAGATATGGACAAGTCCGGAAAGACCGTTTTCGAGTCTGACAAATGCACCATAGTTCTGCAGTGTTTCTACCACACCTTCGGTTACAAGACCAACCGGGATGCTTGCAATTCTGGAATTGCGTTCTTCGGCAGCCTGCTCCTGCAGGAGCTCCTTTGCAGATAAGACAAGCTTTTCCTCTGCCTCATCAACTGTTATGATCTGTACACGGATTGTTTTCGACATCCATTCACTGGTATCTTCCACGTAGTCAAGCGAGAGCTTGGATGCAGGGATGAATCCGCGGATGCCTTCGACATATGCGATTGCACCTGCTTTGACGGTATCGCTGATCTTGACCGTAAGAACGGTCTTGTTTTCCATCATTTCTTTTAGCTTATCCCATGCAAGGACCTGATTTGCTTCCTTTTTCGAGAGGAGAATATGTCCCTCGCCATCATCACGACGGATCACAGTTGCGGAGATCTCATCGCCAACAGTAACCGCATCCTTTAAGGAAAATCCAGGTTCGTCAGAGAAATCTTCCAGACGGATGATGCCATCGGTGTAATACTTTAAGTCTAAGGTGACAGCGGATTCTGATACATCAATGACCGTACCGGTTAAGATGTCGCCTTCGTTGATCGTTTTAAAAGATGCTTCTAATTCAGCAGCATAATCTTCCATAGTTTCACTCATAATCGTATACCTCGTTTCTTGATTTATTGTGGTTATTATATCATTTATTTTATCATATTCTATATTTGGATCATAGTTTTTAAGTAGAAAATATGATCTAAATAAAGCAAATAAGCAATATGGGTCATATTTGTTTTACAAGATTCTATTGTGATTATGACTCATTTGCGGAAAATGTGTTTCCGGGTCATAGGAATCGGCATATCCGATCAGCTAATTTATGACTTGATAAGTAAAAATATGATTTCAGGTCATAAATGTGCCAATTTTCGTTGTAATTTATATGACTTGATTTGAGAAAAACGGATATTGGGTCATAAGAATGAAAGTATATTCCTAAATTTATATGACCTAAATGGTATTTTTTTGATTCTGAGTCAAATTATCCATTCCTGACCATAACGTAGCAGCAAAATCAGTACAGGTAAAAACTCATTTCTTGACTATAGTTATCATATATGATAACATAGGAAGAGTGAGAATGGAGATTACAATGAAGGGGAAAGATATCAGTGATGGAAAGCGGCTGCCGCGCTATGAAGTCGTGGAAGAGTTAAAGCAGGCAAGGCGCGAACAGCATATGACACAGGAAGCTCTGGCGGAACTGGTGGGAACGAAGAAATCGAATATTTCGAGGTTCGAGAGCGGGAAGTATAATCCGAGTCTTGATTTTCTGATCAAGGTTGCAGACTGCCTTGGAAAACGGATCCGGATTGAACTTGTGAAGTCGTAGGAGGAGATGGCTGGGTATGTGTCCGGAATCCGTATATGAGCCGGAATTGTGGAGCATGCTTAGGCTGCATAGAGAAAGGGAAAAAGGTATTGGGGAATGGCAAAGAGAGCAGTAAAAGTAGTCGATAAGAATATTGATCATGATGTAGAGTTATGCAGGACGACGAATGCGCGTGTGGGAAGCCACACAATGCAGCTTCTGATCCGGGAGCAGATCCCGTTTACACAGGTCTGGAAGCGGATTCCGTTTTATAAGAGAGAACAGTACAAGGGTGCAAAAGAGATCTGTGTGATCCGCACGCATCAGAACCAGTACAGCCATGCCAGACGCATTTTAGACGGAATGGAAGTATCCTACCGCGAACGACTTATGCTGCATGCAATATAAGACTTGACCAGCCGTGGAAAATCTGCCAAGATAGAGAAAAAGCTGTGGATATATTACACAGAAGAGTGAAAGAAAGAGAGAAAGCAATGGAAGAATTATTTGAGAGATTTCCAAGTAAGGAAGTATTTGACACATTTTTTCAGATGAATTATAAGCCGATGGCATATGAAGATGTGAAGGAAGCCATGGAGGCACTGGTTGCAGATGCCGGACTTGATATTTTCTATGAAGATTATGCAAAAAGCGGAAAGGTATCCAAGGCAGACTTTAAGGATCATCTGTCACAGGCAGCCAGATTCCAGTTTGAGGATGCCATGACAGAGGCTTATTACGAGAAGAATCCGGATGTCTATGAGGCGGCGTTTGGACTGTATGAACTTGATCCGGCACGCTCCGGCGGAATCACCAGAACATTCCATGAAAAGTATCAGGAAAGTTACGAAGCACTGTTAGATGAACTGTTTGACCATATGATCGCACCACTTCTTTAATCAGCAGGAGTAATTGTGCGGCAGGCTGAACTATGGCGATAGATACATAGTAAGGCGATAAGCGAACCGGCGGCGACAAAGAGCTGGCTTGCAAGCATTCCGTAGAGATAACAGCGGATTCCGAAGCCGGGAACGAGAAAAAAGATAAAAAGGATCCGGATCAGGCAGCCGCCGAGATTCAAAAAGAGAGCTAGGGTTGCCCTGCCAAGACCATGCAGGATACTGTTTAAGGTAGAGGCAAGATTTAAAAACGGACAGATCCAGCAGAGTGTTTTGATAAAGGTGCCGGAAAGGGTATTGCAGAAGATTTTCTGACCAATGAAGTCACCGGTAAGTAAAAAGAATAACGTACTAAAAAGACCGAGAATCAGACAGTATTCTACGGTCTTTTTGATTGCGCGCTGGATCAGCTTCCGGTTGCAGGCAGACTGTGCTTCAGAGATCGTAGGGATCAGCAGGATCGAAACAGAACTGGTCAGGACATTTGGAAACAGGATCATAGGCATAGCCATACCGGTCAGGATACCAAAGACACGCAGAGCATCCGAGTTGCTGTACCCGAAAAGCTGTAGCTGCATGGGAATTAAGATTGCTTCCATACTGCCAAACAGATTTAAGGTCACACGGTTAAAGGTAAGTGGAATGCAGTAGCGCGTCAGCTTTTTTAAGGCAGGAAGCAAAGGCGCACTGCATCGGATAAAGCGCGTGGCAGTGACAGAGATCAGGGTAGAGCAGATCTCACCGCATACAATTCCCCATACGGCGATCGAAGGGGATAGAGGAAGAGATTTTTCCTGACAGACAAGGTAGATCACATACACGCTTCCCACACGTGCAAGCTGCTCTGCAAGCTGCGTGACCGACGGAAGAACCGTCTTTTTTTTTCCATAATAATAGCCGTTGATGCAGGAGTGGATGGCGGAAAACGGGATCGAATAAGCCATGATACGGACAAGCTCCGTGCATCGTTTTTCTCCGAGAATCCTTGTGGCAATAAAGTCAGAATTGGTAAGCAGGATCAGGCATACAAAAAGTGTCAACAGTAAGGACAGCAAAAGACCGGCGTAGAGAAACTGGATCCCATTGGTCTGTTTTTTTCTTCCCTGCTCTTCTGCAACGTATTTGGAAATCGAAGTCTGGACACCGGCAGAGGTTAGTGAGATACACAGCGACAGAACCGGAAAAATAAGCTGATAGATGCCCAGTCCTTCTGCACCAATCGTACGTGATAAGAATATTCTATAGAAGAAGCCAATAATTCTGCTTAAAAGACCCGTAAAAGTAAGCAGCAGAGTTCCTGTAAGAAAAGAGCCAAGGGCGGGGCGAAACTGTTTCATAGGATTTTCCACCGGATATCTGATCGTTAGCATAGTATATGCAGGCGGGACAAAAGGCAGAACAACGTGAGAGGGGCAAAGTATGATTTATCTTGATAATGCGGCAACGACTGCGGTTGCACCGGAGGTGGTGGAGGCGATGCTTCCTTATTATGAGGAACGCTATGGCAATCCGTCTGCGGTATACGACTTTGGAAACAAGAATAAGAATGCGATAGAAAACGTACGAAGAGAGATTGCAGAGACGATCGGTGCAAAGCCGGAAGAACTCTATTTTACGGCAGGAGGAAGTGAGGCAGATAACTGGGCAATCAAGGCGACTGCCGAGAGCCTCGGACACAGGGGCAATCACATTATCACAAGTAAGATCGAACATCATGCAGTGTTAAAAACCTGTGCTTATCTGGAACAGAACGGATATGAAGTAACGTATCTGGATGTAGATGTCAACGGTATGGTGCGTCCGGAACAGCTCTACCGTGCGATCCGTCCGACCACGATCCTGATCTCGATTATGACCGCAAATAATGAAATCGGAACGATCGAGCCGATCGCACGCTTAGGAAGTATTGCAGGCAGACATGGCATCTGTTTTCACACCGATGCGGTGCAGGCATACGGACAGATCCCGCTGCATGTCAATACAATGCATGTGGATATGCTCAGTGCAAGCGCACATAAGTTCAATGGTCCAAAGGGTATTGGATTTTTGTATATCCGGGAAGGCAAGCGAATTCCTCCGTTTGTACATGGCGGGGATCAGGAGCGGAAAAACCGTGCGGGCACGGAAAATGTACCGGGAATTGTCGGTATGGGGGTTGCAGCAAAAATGGCATATCAGACGATGGCGGAGCGGCAGGAAAAAGAGAGCCGTCTGCGGGATTATCTGATCTATTCGGTATTAAAGGAAGTCCCGCTTACCAGATTAAATGGGGACTGGAAACGCAGACTGCCGAATAATGCAGACTTCTGTTTTGAATATGTAGACGGAGCCAGTCTGCTTGTCATGCTCGACATGGATGGCATTTGTGCTTCCGCAGGATCGGCCTGTACTTCCGGTCAGAAAGAACCGTCACACGTACTGACCGCCATCGGAGTTCCGGAATCGTTAGCAAGGGGATCGCTGCGTCTGACCCTAGGTGCAAACACGACACGGGAGGATATAGATTTTGTCGTGGAAAAGTTAAAGAACAATATCCGGACACTCCGGGAAAAAGTGCCGGAATATCAGAGCTATCTGGAAAAAACAAGAAAAGCAAAATGAACCACTTGACGTGACCGGAGTGGTAAAGTACACTGAAAAAAGATTGAAAATAAGCCTGTGGTCTAATGTTTACAGACTAAGAGAAAGGTACAGAATAGATATGGAAAAGAAAAAAGTAGTGGTAGGCATGTCCGGAGGGGTAGATTCCTCTGTGGCAGCCTACCTGTTAAAAGAACAGGGATATGATGTGATCGGTGTGACCATGCAGATCTGGCAGGATGAGGCAGAATATGTACAGGAAGAAAATGGCGGCTGCTGTGGTCTTAGTGCCGTGGATGATGCCAGACGTGTCGCACAGCGGCTTGAGATCCCATATTATGTCATGAATTTTAAAAATGAATTCAAAAAAAGCGTCATGGATTATTTTGTGGCAGAGTATCTGAAGGGACGCACGCCGAATCCGTGTATTGCATGCAACCGGTATGTAAAGTGGGAATCGCTGTTACAGCGAAGCCTTTCGATCGGAGCGGATTATATTGCAACCGGTCATTATGCTCGTATCGCACAGCTGGACAACGGACGCTATGCAATCCGCAATTCGGTTACGGCAGCAAAGGATCAGACCTATGCGCTGTATAATCTGACACAGGAACAGTTAGCACATACACTGATGCCGGTTGGCGAATACCATAAGGATGAGATCCGTGCGATTGCAGAAGAGATCGGGCTTATGGTTGCCAGTAAAAAGGACAGTCAGGAGATCTGTTTTATCCCGGATCATGATTATGCGGCATTTATTGAACGTGAAACAAATGGAAACGTGCCGCCTGCCGGGAACTTTGTGACCACAGACGGGAAAATATTAGGTCAGCATAAGGGGATCACACATTATACAATCGGACAGCGCAGAGGCTTAGGACTTGCAATGGGAGAGCATGTATTTGTAACTGAGATCCGTCCACAGACGAATGAAGTTGTGATCGGAAGATCGGAAGATGTATTTTCTAAGGAATTAGAAGCGGATAATCTGAACTTTATGGCACTTGCTGATTTTAAAGAGCAGACCAGACTGCTTGCGAAGATCCGGTATGCACATAAGGGTGCGATGTGTACGGTAGAGCGTATCGGAGAAGACCGCGTCCGGTGTGTCTTTGATGAGCCGCAGCGGGCGATCACACCGGGACAGGCAGTCGTTTTTTACGATGGCGATTATGTTGCAGGTGGCGGAACGATCTGCTAAGGAATTCTGACAAATTCAGGCTGGCGGTTTTTGAATACGGTATAGTATTTGAAACCGGCAGCTTTTAATATGGATGGAATCCGGTCAAAATCATAGGCGACATGCTCCGGTTTATGGGCATCTGCACCGACGGTAAGGATCTCACCGCCAAGCTCATGGTAACGTGACAGGATATCTTCGGTTGGATTCGGATGACCGAGTCCGTACTTGAAGCCTGCAGTGTTGACTTCGATTCCCTTCCCCATATCGATCAGTCTTTTTAAGATGCAGTCTAGGATGTCAGAATATTTCTGATAGGAATAGTCTGCATTTTTGTTTGGACCGTAACGGACAACGTAATCGATATGTCCATAGACATCAAAGTTATTGAAGGCATCCAGATTCTCTAAGATCGATTCGAAGTATTCCAGATATGCCTCCCGTTCTGTTTTTCCATCGTAGAAGCGTGCATAATACGGATCGAGTCCGTGGACAACGTGGGAAGAACCGATGACAAAGTCAAACGGATAACGGTTAAGCAGAGTATTCAGACGGCCGGCAAGATGCGGCTGTAATCCGATCTCAATGCCGATGCGGATCGGAAAGCGGTCACGGTATTTTTCCTGCAACTCCTTCATGGAAGAAAAATACGAATCTGTATCCAGTAAAAACAAGTCCGGTTCCTCCGGATAATCGTAATCCATGTGATCGGTAAAGCAGACTCCATCGACCGGATAGTGCATGGCAGCCTGTACCATGGACTCCGGAGCTGCGTCACTGTCACCGGAAAAAGCAGAGTGCATATGTGTGTCCCAAAGCATAAGAGATTCCTCCTTTGATCAGAATTGGTGCGAAATTGCTGAAAACAGATAAGCAAAATTACACATTTGTACCAAGAAAAAAATATCTTTTCGTAAGTAATGATTATTTCTTTGTATATATTACACAGAATAATATAATAGAATTTAAACACTATGTCAAAAGATAATGAAGCGTTTTGTTGAAAAGTTGTAAAAAATGTTTGAAAAAGGCGGATCATTCTATAAAATGGTGAAAAAATTAACAAAGTGCATGTACCTACTTGAACTTTGGGAAGAAATTGGGTAAAATATAGACATGTTGGGAATATTAAATCCCAAGGCAAGAATATTTTATAAATTCTAGGAGGAATTAATAATGGCAGTAAGAGTAGCAATTAATGGATTCGGCCGTATTGGTCGTCTTGCTTTCAGACAGATGTTCGGAGCAGAAGGATATGAAGTAGTAGCAATCAACGATTTAACAAGCCCAAAGATGTTAGCACACTTGTTAAAATATGATTCTTCTCAGGGAAAATACGAGCATGCTGATGAAGTTTCTGCAACAGAAGATTCCATCATCGTATGTGGAAAAGAGATCAAGATCTACGCATTCCCAGATGCAAACAACTGTCCTTGGGGCGAGTTAAACGTAGACGTTGTATTAGAGTGTTCTGGATTCTATACATCCAAAGAAAAAGCACAGGCTCACATCAACGCTGGTGCTCGTAAAGTTGTTATCTCTGCTCCAGCAGGAAACGACCTTCCTACAATCGTATACAACACAAACCATGAGACATTAAAAGCAACAGATACAATCATTTCTGCAGCTTCCTGTACAACAAACTGCTTAGCACCTATGGCTGATGCATTAAACAAATATGCACCAATCCAGTCTGGTATCATGGTAACAATCCATGCTTACACAGGTGATCAGATGACACTTGACGGACCACAGAGAAAAGGTGATTTAAGAAGATCCCGTGCAGCTGCAGTGAACATCGTTCCTAACTCAACAGGTGCTGCAAAAGCAATCGGACTTGTTATCCCAGAATTAAACGGAAAATTAATCGGATCTGCTCAGCGTGTACCAACCCCTACAGGATCTACAACAATCTTAACAGCAGTTGTTAAGAAAGCTGGCGTTACAAAAGAAGATATCAATGCAGCTATGAAAGCAGCAGCTAACGAGTCCTTCGGATACAACGAGGATGAGATCGTATCTTCCGAT
>JALERL010000013.1 GCA_022764465.1 Lachnospiraceae bacterium
GCATAGGATGCGATCCGGTAATAGGTTCCTTCCCTTACGAGATCGTTGTACTTATGATACATTGCAACCTGATCCGGAATCGCCTTCTGATCTTTTTCCGGGATCTTGGTAATATCAAGCTCATAGCCAAAGGTTCCTGCAAGTGCCACATATCCTCTGGTTTCAAATGGCGTGACACGTCCTACGGTATGGTTCGGGCAGTCCGAAACATGTGCGCCCATTGCCGATAACGGATAGATCAGGGCGGTTCCCTCCTGGATCTTCAGACGCTCGATCGCATCTGTATCATCAGAGCACCAGATCTGTGGACTGTAATATAACATTCCCGGATCAAAACGTGCACCACCGCCGGAGCAGTTCTCTAAAAGCAGATCCGGAAACTCTGTGATCAGACGCTCCTGTAATTCATAGACACCGCATACATAGCGGTGATATAACTCGCCCTGACGGTCTGCCGGAAGCTCCATGCTTCCGATATTCGTAAGCTGTCTGTTCATATCCCATTTTACATATTCGATATTGGCACTGCGAAGGATCTTCGCAACACTCTCATAGGTATAATCCAAAACATCCCTGCGGCTTAAGTCTAAGACATACTGGTTTCTCGATCTCGTATTCTCTCTTCCCGGTACGGCGATCGCCCAGTCCGGATGTGCTTCATACAGCTTCGAATCCGGTGAGATCATCTCCGGTTCAAACCAGATACCGAACTTCATGCCAAGCTTATTGACTTCATCCACCAGATGCTTCAGTCCACCCTTGATCTTATCCTCATTCACATACCAGTCACCAAGGCTTGTGCTGTCATCATTGCGGTGTCCGAACCAGCCATCATCCATAACTAACATCTCGATGCCAAGGGAGGATGCCCGTTTTGCGATCGCAAGCAGCTTATCTGTATCAAAATCAAAATACGTTGCTTCCCAGTTATTAATAAGAATCGGACGCTTTGTATGATTATATGGGCTGCGGATCAGATGATTCCGGTAAAGTGTATGCAGGTTCGTTGTCATGCGGTCAAAGCCTGCTGCGGAGTAGGTAAGTACCACTTCCGGTGCTGTGAACGCTTCCCCGGACGCTAACTTCCAGCAGAAGTTGTCCGGATGGATTCCCATTACCATGCGCAGGGAATCAAACTGGTTCTTCTCTACCTGCGCTAAAAAGTTACCGGAATATACAAAATGCATAGCATAGATCTCACCTGTCTCCTGCGATGCGTTTTTCTCTTTTAATGCCAGAAACGGATGCTCCTGATGGGAGGATTCTCCCTTGGTAGAGCCTACGCTCTGTTTGCCATATCCGATGCTGCGGCTCTCGATCTGACGCTCTCTTGCCCACGAACCATGCAGGGATACCATCTCATAATCCTTCGCATCCATATCAAGGCAGGCAGAAAATACCTTTGTCAGATAAACCGGCTCTGTGGCATCATTTTTTACGATGACGCTTCTTGTGATAACATCTTCTTTTTCAAAAATGGTATAGAGCAGATCGATCTTCAGATCTAAGGCTGCATCCTTGCAGTGTAAGATCAGTGTCTGGCACTCACCCTTTTTGCCAAAGGTAGATGGCAGTCCCTGTAATGCCGGCTTCTCATCTGTGATCTCATAGGATTCATAATTCACGGAAACGGCTGCATGACCGGACTGTGTCCGTACTGCGATCGTGCTCTCCCTGTAATCACCAAGTCCGTTTCCCGCATACTCCATCGGAAAGGTATCGTAAAAGGAACCTCTCTCCCGATTGTTCGTGGAAGGTACAAACGGAGCCTCTCCGGTCCGCATCAGATAGGTGCTGTCCTGTGGGCGGATCTTTTTGCCATAGTAGACATGTCCGACAAACTGCTCCTCATCCACGATGCCGATGACGTAGCTGGTACGTGCGGTATCTAACTGAAACATTTTTTCTTTTTCCATGTATTGAACTGCCATATTTTATCCTCTATTCCTGCGTGCAAAAAATCTTATTTTTTACACGATTCCTCTCTATTCTACTTGTATTTTCTGTATCAAACATTTTCAGATGCTGTCATTGTCATATTACACAAATATTTTGCATCTGCTCCATATTCCGAATCTAAGATTTTCTAAATACTCTGCCACTCCATGATCTCGCGGATCTTCGCTGCCACCTTCTCTGCCGCTTTCTCGTGGGTACGTTCGGTCGGATGCGAATCGGATGCAAGCCCGTCTTCCTTTTCCTGTTCCGTAAGCGGCATTGCATATACCGGGCTGCCCGGATGATCCAGGCAATACTGCTGTACGGCTTCTTCGACCGCCGGGTAGATCCGTTCTCCCATCATGCCTACCGTACACAGTACGGCTGCCTGTGGATTGTACTGCCGGATCTGTTCCAAAAAGGCTGTATATTTCTCCGAAAACTGCTGCTGACGCATAGGATCATCCTTACAATAACTGTCATCGTTCGTGCCAAGATTCACAACGATCACTTGTGGTACAAACTGTGTAAAATCCCATGGAAGTTCCGACAGCTCGGTTGTTCCATACGGATGTGCGTAAGAAAATCCAACCTTATTATAATAAGTAGGAACCAGTTCCTTCGTATCCGGAACTTCTTCCTCGGTATAACCGGATATAACGCCATAACCACTGTAAGACACCATACTGTAATCTGCATCTAGCTTCTGTGCCACCTTATAGGCATACGCCCTGGTCACATCTTCATATTCTGTTGCAAACGGGACTTCGGGATCTTCCATATCCACCCCATAACCACAGGTAATGGAATCTCCGATAAACTCGATCTTACGCTTTTTCTCCGGCAAAGGAAAAATACCATCTGCCGCATCCGTTTCAATCCCTGCAATCCCCATTACGGACATCGCACATTCGGAAATCTTTAACACCTGTATCTCTGCCTGCTGTGGATGAGTGGATGCAAACACCTCATAAGTCTGCTCACGTCTGGTGACCATATCATCTACCACGCGGATACCGTTGACATAGACTGCGATGCGTGCCTTGCCCTCGGTTTCGTTTCCATACGTCGTATCATCTCCGGCGATCGTAACGGCAACCCTCGTACCCATGCAGGTAAAGCCAATTCCGCTTCCGGAAAGCCCACACCAGAGAATGCCATCATGCATCCAGGTTCTTCCATATTTTTTTACTTTTCCTGTTTCTGCTTTATAGTTCACTGTGAATTTTCCTTTACCTTATTCTACTACTTATTATATTCGTTAACTTTAATTAGGTCAATTTTCTTTTGTATTTTTAATTATTTTTAGCTATTTTAACTTAATTTTGTTCTTCTTTCTTTCCATTCCGGCTGCCTTTTTGTGCACTTTTTAAGGCGGTACTGCCGCCGCAAACGTATGCTTAACATACCGTTTCAATCGCCGGCAGTGCGTCCTTACACCGTAAGGAAATGAAATGGATCCGACGGATCTGCCTGTAAAAACTGCATCAGTAAAAAGGCTGCCCGGATCGTCACGCGCTCATTTTGCAGGATGCAGCGTACCTTCTCCTTATCCGCAAAAAGGATCTCTATATCCTCGGAATCTTCCTGACCTTCCCTGCCCGGTATACCGGATGCATACCCATATACAAGACTTCCGCTCTCATCTGTCATACCCGGTGCTAAAAAGAATGGTCTGCGGTAGTAATCCCTGCCGTCTTCATAAACGGTAAAATCTAATCCGGTTTCTTCCTTCATCTCTCTTATCGCCGCTTCGCCCGCACTCTCTCCTGCTTCGATCAGTCCCGCCGGGAGTTCATAGATGTAGGAATCTAACGGATACCGGTACTGACGGATCAGCACGATCTGACCCGGATCATCCCTACGCAGGGCATAGACCGCCATTCCATCCGGCTGCATGCTGTGTGTCTGATGCTTCAGATGCTCCTTATCATTTCTCGATGCAACAAAGTAATCAAACGGCCGGTCACTGACACTGCGCGCATATATATGATAGAGATTCAAAAAACGGTTATCTGTAATCTGTTCAATGCGGTCGTACCGCTTCTTATTCTGACTGTCTTTTTCCTGCATGGTTACCTCCATTCTTGCGCTATCTTTTGCGCATATCCAGTCTATAAAGTCAAAAGGGCTGTCCCTTTACAGAGCCAGCCCTTTGCTGTCACTATTTCTATTTCACCATATTCCGGTCTTAGAAAATAGTATATTTCTATTTTGTTTTATTACTTTTTAATTGTGACTTTTCTGCCCTGACTCTTTCCTTTTAACAGCTTCTTATAAGCTTTTAACTTTGAAGCAGGAACTTTGATCGTTGCCTTTGCATCAATGTTCTTGAATGCATTTTTTCCAACCTTTTTCAGGCTCTTTGTGGTAACCTTGATGGTCTTTAACTTCTTATCGCCATAGAAAGCATTCGTACCGATCGATGTTACATTCTTGCCGATCGTTGCTGTCTTTAACTTCTTGCAGTTCTTGAATGCGTCCTTCTCGACTGCTGTTACCTTAAAGGTTACGCCACCGATCTTTACGGTATCCGGTACTTTTACGCTGGTCGCATTCTTGTTTGCCGGTGCATAACAGGTTACCGTTCCTTTTTTCTTATCTGACTTTGTAACCTTGTACTTTAAGCTTCCAACCGTTACTTTTGCATTCTTAGCAGGAAGTGTGGTCTGAATGGTCACTTTTGCTGTCTTTGCATTGTAGTTCGTCTCTGCTGCCTTTGTTACGGTAATCGTTACCTTGCCGATACCGGTTACGGTTACTTTTCCCTTGCTGCTTACCTTTGCATACTTGCTTCCGCCGGTTACCTTATAGGTTACTTTTCCTTTTCCGTTTCCACCGGATACAGAAAGGGTTGCGCTCTTTCCTGCTGCAAGCTTCTTCGGTGCGCCCTTGATCTTTAAGGCTGCCTGATCTGCCTTTTTCGTGGTAAAGCTGATCGTCTGTGTCTGTACATCATAGCTGCCATCGGAAGCCTTGGTTGCCTTAACGGTCACCTTACCGACACCGGTTACGGTTACTTTTCCGGTCTTGGCATCTACCTTTGCATACTTGCTTCCGGAAGTTACTGCATAAGTCACTGCGCCATTTCCGCTGCCGCCTGTTGTCTTTAAGGTAAAGCTGCTCTTATACTTTGGTGTCTTTGGAACACCGGTAACCTGAAGTGCTGCCTGTTTCATTAAAATAGCGGAATCTGTCAGTGTATAAGTTCCATTTCCGGTAAGTGCCAAAGATGCCTCATCTGCCTTTACAAAACGGATGTCATCGAATACGATCTTTGACTCGATGTCTGCTGCTGTATTGCCAACGCTGTTGCACCATACGGCAAACTTTGTGATATTGGAAGGATCAAAGGTTCCTCCGTTTTTACCCTTTAACTTGCTAAACGGAATCGTTACATATTTTGCTGTTGTTGTTGCCGCAAAGTCTGTCAGGTATGCTTCGAAGTCCTCTCCGTTTGAAACGAGCTGGATAACAAGCTTCTGTCCCTTTCCATCCGGTTTTACCCACATGGTTAACGCATTGTATGCCTGATAGTTGTTCGTGGATAAGCCCTTCATCTGTCCTGTCCAGACTTCCGGTCCGCTTGTCTTTAAGTGGTAAGTAAATGCTCCACCATATGTGCCGCCTGCTTTGTTATCTTTATCGAGGACAAAAGCGGAGCTGCAGTTTGCTGCGGAATTACCACTGTAAATACCGGACAGATAATCATTATCGCCATAGTATAATTCAAAGTTGTCAATGACATTTTCCGGTAATACATCCTTTTCCTTACCAAAGCTGATAAAGGATAAGGTTGAAAGATCTTTATTATCTGCAACTAATACAATTTTTCCAACGTCTGTCTTTCCAAGTGCGGATAACACTGCTGTTGTGATCGTTCCGGTATACTCATTTCCATTTCCCTTAACTGCCGGAATCTCTTTTACAACAGAGCCGTTCTCCAAGCGGAACTTCACGCTCTTGGCATTTTTTACATTTGCCTTTATCGTTGTCTCCTTTAAGATGACTGACTTCGCATAGATATTGGTAAAGTATCCGCTGACAGTACCTGCATTCGTATTGGCAACTGCTGTTTCTTCTGCCTTGCCTGATCCATAGAAATTCGTTCCATCTGCAAAAATAGAGGAATCCTCGTTGTAGAAGTCGATGAACTCATTGATCAGTTCCTGTCCCTTGGTGTCGCTGTACTTATACGGTACATAGAAGTTCGTATCTGAGAAGTTTGCCCAGAGTAAGAAGTACGGCATGCCGGTTTCTTTTGCTACCGCATTTACCTGACTGTACCAGTTCTGTCCCTTGATCGGGTTATCCTTTACAAGAATACCTTCATTATCTGATCCGTCTGCCTTCATCACGCGGACACCGGTCTCAGAGATTGCTGCCACCTTGCCGCGTTCATCTGCAAGCGTCTTAACGGTCTGACAGGTTTTTCTTAAGTTATCAAAGAATTCTGCGGAATAGGTCGCAGGATAGGTATTGTAATCATCGTAATAGTCAAATGCTAAAATATCGACATATTCATCACCCGGATAACGCTCTAAGTAAGTTGCTCCGTCTGTAAGCGGTCCGTTTGGAGAGTATACATAGAGGAAGTTATGAACACCCTTTTCCTCGGTAAGGTAATCTACCATGTAACGGAACATTGCCTTATAAGTCTCAACATCTGTTGTGGCTGATCCCCACCAGAACCATCCGCCGGTATTCTCATGGAATGGACGGAACAGTACCGGAATATCGCCGAGTCCGTTTGCATATTCTGCGATAATGTCTAAGTAAGCACGGAACTGTGCGTTGTATGCTCCACCCGGTAATACCTGTGCGGCACAGTTATTCGACAGATCCTTTGCTTCCGAGAAGTCACAGGCTGAAAAATCATATGGCCGGTTTGGATTGCCGGTTGCTGTGATCTTCGCATTGCTCATATTCGGCATATGTGTGGATAAGGTCAGGATCGCACCTTCTGCGGCTGCTTCCTTTCCAATACGTACACACTCTGCGATCGCTGCATCGGTATCGGTCATTCCGATCTCAACACCGGTTAATGCCAGTGAATCGATTCCGACCAGACCACTGATGCTTCCGGTTACATCCTTAGTATCGGAATATACGCCATCTCTGCCGCTTGCATGCTTATGTGTATCGTTCTGATGACCGAAAAGAACCTGATCCTTTGCATCGAGATTCTTTAAGTATGCATATAAGGCACGGGTTTTTGCGGATGCATTCGTATCGGCAAGTGATACTGCTGACGGCATGCCGGAAATATCTGCCTGTGTGCCTGTCTCATTTGCAACAGATGTAATGTCTACATAATCGGCTGCATCATTGTACTGTGATACGGTCAGATTATCGAGATATACGTCACCAACAAAGTCCGTGTTCATGCCAACGATTCCGATCGTTACGTCCTTTAACTCCTGCTCTGCCGGTGAGAACTTCACGGTAACTGCTGCCTTTTTATAGCCATCCCCTAAATCTGTAACCTCTGCTGTTCCTTCTTTTTCGATCAGGGTCGTGGATTCTTCTGCACCATCGGTTGCAAAAACCTTGATCTTGAACTTTCCATCCAGTGCTTCCGGATAGATCATATCAAACGTATATAAGTTATAGGCTGCGATCGAAACACCTGCATCATAGGTCTTACGGATCTTCGCCTCGCTCCAGCTATAACCCTCACATCCGGTATAGTCTAAGCTGACCTTTAACATCCTGCTGCCGTTTTTCTCTTCCACTGCGGTTGTGACGGCATTATCATACTGCCATCCGCCTTCCTGCTGCCAGCCTGCATTGCTTCCAGCTTCGGCATCATCGAAGTTGTCCATAACGGTCGGTCCTGCTTCCGGAAGCACCACATCCTCAGTCGCAATATTGTTGATCGTAACGTCTGAGATTGTGATCTGACCCTTTGCGGTAACACCTACGATGGTAAAAAGTACCTCATGCAGATCACCGCCTGTAATATCACTGAACTTATCTTCAAAGGATGCTGTATATGTTCCATCCCCTGCTGCCTGAAATGCACTCTGGTTCAGATATGGATAAGAGCCTGCCGTGTTAAAGTCCCATTTGTCCCCAAGCTTTACTGCACTCTGTAACTTCACATAAGACTTATCCGCACTTAAGGAATCATATAATTCCTGATCGATCGTTACTGTTCCTCTCAGTACTGCATTTTCTGCCAAAGTAATCCCTGAGATGCCTGTCTCATAAGTAGGCATCAGCTTTTTGCCTTCATCCCAGCAGTCATCATCCGTATATCCGGTGCAGTCGAGATCCTCTGTAATCGAACCGGTTCCGGTATACGCAAGTGTCTCCTGTGCTTCTGCTGCCTGTACCACGATCAGGTTATCGATCGCTCCGGTACCGGACAGTTCCGTGATCCCCATTGCAGCCGCCAGCGCAAACGCAAGCATTCTGCTTATTATCTTTTTCTTCATTCAAACCTTCCCTTTCCCATTCTGCGTCTTGATTGCAGATCGAAATCTGCATGTGAAAATCATGTTTCCACATACTTGTGTTGCATGGCATCGATATTGCTATGTCACACTGTTGTCGCACAACTTGTGGGCCCAATACATGTTTGTGCTAAAATAAAGTTTTCTCCAACTTTATTTTTATTATATTTAGTCTCATTTTTTAAGTCAATTACTTTACATAGTTTCGAAAAAAGTTTGGTTGTTTTAACTTAATTTTATATTTTTTAAGTTGATTTCGAATCTGAAACTGTTACTTTTATATATCACATTCTTGCAGTGGTGAACATCCGGGAGCAATTTTTATCGGTAGACCAGATACCCGGCTTATCTCCTGATAACAGAAAAATCGCTTGCTATTATAGACATCTAACGATATAATTTGTATATAATCATAAAAACATTCCACATATCATTTGATATCAGCTGCTTAAATTGCAAAATGTACGACTGGTGATGGTGGAACAGTTCGTTGGAATTGCATGCATTTATTAGGTGATGATTTTAGGCGCGAAGTTTGTGTACATTCGCCAGATGCACATTGTACCATAGCGTACGTCTATGGCACACGCTCTCAAGAATCCTTAGTCTAGTGGGAGTAAATGCCGTCTCCAGCTAAGTTTATAATGCATAGGTGCGTCAAACGCGTTATTTATTTTTATAATAGTTTGTAGATTATGCGCTTGAACGAGCCGCACCCATGCAATCTTTCGCTGTCGAACGGCATGTAATTCCCACACGACACGTCATAAATCGAGTGTGTGACACAGGCGCACACTACGGCGCAATTTTGCAAGCTGTCGAATGAATATAAATAATCAAAAGAGCCTAAAATCAACACCAATAAATTAGCAATTCAAACGAGTTTTGCCATCACCAGTCGCACATTCCGCACGTCAAGCAGCGTTACTATGATTAATATGGGATTTTTTCGTATCATAATTCAAATGGAGGTAACTTATCATGCTTTCTCTACAAGAAACAATCCGACCATCCGCCGATCTTAGAAACCACTATAACGAGATTTCAAAGCTGTGCAAGGATAACAAAGAAGCAGTAATTATCACTGTGAACGGAAGAGGCGATACGGTATCTCTCGCCTATGAAGAATACAAGAACATGAAAGCCCGGATCGAGCTGTTAGAAGTGCTTGCCGAAGCCGAAGATGATGTCAGAAACGGACATGTTGCTCCTATGGAAGAGACTTTTGCAGATCTGCGTGCAATGTTACAGGAGGGCTGAGCTTGAACTATCGTATCATCCGAACAGATACCGCAGATGCCGGTATCCGGAAAATCATTCTATATATTGCCCAGAATTTTGGAAATGAAGTTGCTCTTGAAAAACTAGACGACATGGAAAGGAAAATCCTTGCACTTGGCAAAGATCCCTATATCGGGACCGATCCAAAGTATCCTGTTTTAAAACGTCAGGGATATAAGGTACTAATTCTTGAAAAGGATCTGGTATTCTATAAGATTGATGAAGCCGGCAGACAGGTCATCATCTATGCTGTTGTTGATCAGAGACAGGATTACTTAAATATTCTCCGTGGTCTGTAACCGATCTGTCACAAGATCAACGGATACAAAAAGACAGGACACCGGTGTCAACTCAGATCATGTCCCGGTCTCCTGTCTTTTCACACTATTGTAAGATCTCAAGCAGAAACTTCACCGCAAGTTCCGGTGCTCTCATGCCATCGGAAAGTCCGACGACTACTTCATCCATATCATACCAGCCTGTCGCTGCAATCCATGCATTCTCGCTCGTATTTAAGCGGATTCCGGCTGCAATCTCTTTTCCGGTCTCATAGCTTTCCACATATACGATGTCATCCTGATACTTGTCAAGTACATCCTGTGGCAGATAATCCCTGAGGTCTGCAATATAATCGCCGCCTGCCATTGCCGTATAAAAGCCCTCATCTGCAAGAAATACATCCACAGAATTCGTTACAAATAACGTCTGTATCGTCTCTAAATTCGTCTGGTCGATGTTCTCCTCTGAGGTTGTATCAATGTACATCGTGCGGTTTAAGTTCACGGTATTCTTCTTCGGATCGATTCCATTCTCTTCTAAAAAGTCATTAAAATACTCCGGTCCTTCTGCTACCACATTCGAACCGTCCGCATTGACCGCAAGGATGCCGAGTGCCATATCCTGCTTCGTTGCAAAATGTACGATCAGAAAGATCACAATAATAATCCCAGCAATCAAGGCAAGCAGCTTTAATGCATAATAGGATAAAAAGTATTCCTTACGCTGCTGCTTATTCATCGATGCCCACTTCTGCTTCTCCGTTTTTGCTTCTTCCGTGGAATAGATGGAAGCATTTTCCTCTAAAACCGTCTCATATGGATGCACATTTTTCTGCTCTCTGTTATCTTCGTTTCCCATTCATACCTCCATCTTACCGTGTCTGATCTGCAACATAAAGTGTGCGCTTACCGCACACTCCAGCGTTTAAGATTTCCATACATAAAATAAAACAGAAACCGCAGAAACAGATTTCTTATCTACTTCTGCGATTTCGTACGTTTATCGATACATTTTCAAATTACAATTCTAGTTCTCAGCATATGCCAGCATTGCGTGATTTAACTCGTCTAACTTTTTCTCAGAATCTTCCAGTGAAGTTCCGACAACACCAAAGTAGAACTTGATCTTCGGCTCCGTTCCGGAAGGACGTACACAGCACCATGCATTATCGCTTAATTCATAATATAAAACGTTGCTGTCTGGCAGTCCGGTAGCTGTTACTTCGCCTGTCTTTAAGTCTTTTCTGGTATCTTCCTTGTAATCACGTACTGCAAGTACCTCATGTGTTCCAAGTGTCTTTGGCGGGTTGTTACGCATCTTGCTCATCATTTCCTGAATCTGTGCCGCACCATCGATACCCTTTAAGGTCATGGTCTCTAAGCCTTCCTTGTAGAAGCCGTAACGCTCATACATATCAAGCATTGCATCCCAGAGTGTCATTCCCTTAGACTTGCACCAGGAAGCAACCTCACATAACATCATAACTGCCACACAGGCATCCTTATCTCTTGCATAGGTACCAGCCAGACAGCCGTAGCTTTCTTCCAGACCGAATACATACTCATAGGTATGCTGCTGCTCAAAGAACTTGATCTGCTCTCCGATAAACTTAAATCCGGTTAATACCTCGATCAGCTTCACGCCATATGCCTTTGCGATGGCTTTTGCCATATCGGTTGTAACGATTGTCTCAACTAATGCTGCATTCTCCGGCAGTGTTCCGGTTGCCTTCTTCTCACGTAAGATATACTCTGCGATCAGCATTCCGGACATATTTCCGGTAAAGCTTACATATTCGCCGGTCTTTGTATCCTTTGCGTAAACACCAAGTCTGTCTGCGTCCGGATCAGTTGCAAGTACGATGTCTGCATCAACCTTTTTGGCAAGTGCAAGTGCTAACTCAAATGCCTTCGGAGACTCCGGATTCGGATAGGAAACAGTTGGGAAATTGCCATCCGGCAGCTCCTGCTCCGGTACAACATAGACGTTCTCAAAACCGAGCTCTTTTAACACACGGCGGACCGGAAGATTTCCTGTTCCATGCAGTGGTGTGTAAACGATCTTGATATCTTTTGCCATCTCTTTGATGACTTCCGGATGAATGGACTGTTTTTTCAGTTCTACCATGTACTTATCATCGATCTCGGCACCGATCGTCTGATATAAGCCTGCTGCCTTTGCTGCATCAAGTTCCATCGTCTTAACCTGTGAAAACTCGGTAACCTTTGCAACCTCTGCTAAAATATTCTTATCATGCGGTGGTGTGATCTGTGCACCATCTTCCCAGTATACCTTATATCCATTGTACTCACGTGGATTGTGGCTTGCTGTGATTACGATTCCTGCGATACAGCCAAGCTCTCTTACAGAAAATGATAATTCCGGTGTCGGACGAAGGCTCTCAAAAACATAAGCCTTGATTCCGTTTGCATTCAGGCAGAGTGCAGCCTCTGTTGCAAATTCCGGTGACATCCGTCTGGAATCATATGCGATTGCAACACCCTTATCCTGTCCGTTCTGTGAAAGGATGTAGTTTGCGAGTCCCTGTGTTGCCTGACGTACCGTATAGATATTCATACGGTTCGTACCAGCTCCGATCACCCCTCGTAATCCACCGGTACCGAACTCTAACTGACGGTAAAAACGATCTTCGATCTCTGCCTTATCGTCTGCGATCGCAGCAAGCTCTGCCTTCGTATCTGCATCAAAATAGCTGTCTGTACACCACTTCTGGTATTCTTCCATGTAACCCATATTCTTTCCCTCTTCCATTCTTAATATTGCCGGAATCAACTTCAGATCTCTTTCTATCACCCCAGTCCCGGCTCACTGTCTGATAAGCTTCTGTATGTATACTTATGTCCTTTTTAGTATAACACCACTTAAATTAATTTGTATATAGATTTTTTTTATCTTTTTTTACTTTTTTGAAGTTAATTCATCAAAATATTTTTTTACAACAACTTCTGCTGGCTTGGCATACAGTTCATAGTCTCCATGGGTGGCAGCATTTCTTGCCTGATAAAGCTTGTCCGTCCAGGACCACATGCCCCAGCCACTGACCCAGTCACGCTTTTTACAGGCTTCAAACATCGTCTCATACCACTCTGCCTGTCCTTCTAAGTCGATCTCTCCACGTACATTCCAGTCGTTTGGCACATCCTTAGACCCTGCCACTGACATACATCCTGCCTCTGCGAAAAAGAATGGCTTATCGAAGTACTTTACGACCTTCTCGATCCGGTCTAGCTGATTCTCCCAGTCGCCGATCGGATAATAGCCGCTGGATGAGATCACATCGACTGCATCCCACCACTTGACATTATGCTCCTGATACTTATCGGTATTATAGGACACCAGACCACGGTACTCACGGCGGATATCTGCGATCACATTTCTCCACTCTGCTTCCCTGCGTTCGGACTGTACCATCTCACAGCCTGCAATGTGCATTGCCACGCCCATCTGCTGGGAGATCTTCGCATAATGTGTCTGGAACTCGGTATAGGATTCGAACCAGTTTCCCCACTTTGGTTCGCATGGAACGTCCTCGTCAAAAAAGTTGATATGTGCACGCCACGTTCCGTTCTTGCAGTTTACCGTCGGCTTTAGGTATACATGCAGTCCAAGCTCCTGTGCATAAGTAATCATTTCCTTTAACTCGTCATCGGAAACGTTTGCCTTCGAACTATAGTCGATTTTTTCCGACTGTGGTGTATCCTGCAATCCGTTTGGTACCAGAATGACTGTATTTGCACCGGTACGCTCCTGTAAAAGCCGCAGGCTCTTTTTTGCTTTCTCCTGTGTAAAGCTTCCTTCCTTCACGAACGGAGCAAAGGTCACTCCGCAGATATAATGTAAATCCATTGTATTCCCTCTCAATCTGTAAGCATTTTACCGTATCATTTATGGAAAAAATATAGCATTTTGACCATAAGGTTGATATAATGTTTAATTATAAAAATAGTAAAAAACGATTTTACAATTCTGTAGCGAGGGGGTACGCACGGATGAATTCCTTATTTGAATATAGTGATAAACTGAACGCTCCGTATGAGTGCTTTTTGTTTGACACCAGCTTCTGCGGATTTCCGATCCGTCCACACTGGCATTATTTTATGGAAATGATCTTTATGTTAGAAGGCTCTGCCATGATGACCTGTGAGAAGGACACCTATGTCGTGGAACCCGGTGATATGATCCTGTTCCTGCCACAGCAGGTACACTCGATCTATACCACAACGAACCTCCCGTTAAAATATTATGTGTTAAAATTCGACATCAACCAGCTTGCACCCTCTGCAAATGCATCCGGAACGACGTTCTCCGGGATCCACTTCAACTCCCTGTTCCAGCTTGCCAAGGGTGATCCGCATGCGCCGCTTTACTTTTCTGCGGACGATCTTTCGGACTGTCCGGTTGAGCATCTTTTTTCGAACTGTATTCAGGAAATGGCTGCACAGGAATATGGCTACCGGATCATGATCCAGTCGCATATCAATGCACTGCTTACCCATATCCTGCGGAAATGGCGTGCGCTGGGCTTTGACACCGACCAGTCGCTTGCCCTGCCGGATACCGAGGATTCGATCCACACGATCACCGAATACATTGATGCACATGCGCACGAAGCGATCAAGGTCGAGGATCTTGCCGCCATCTGCCACATGAGCTATTCCTATTTTGCCAAGAGCTTCCGGGAACTCTATGGGCAGTCCTGCAAGAAATACATTGAATTTATCCGGCTTAGCAAGGCAGAGGATCTCCTGCTTTTTACGAATCTTGACCTGAACTACATCAGCCAGGAGACCGGCTTTTCGGATTGCAGCCACTTTATCAAAGCGTTCCGGGGCAAGCACGGAATCACACCGAAGCAATACCGGAAGGAACATGCATAGACTTCTTTATCACTTACATGCACATTCCTCTGCCGGGTTCACATGTACCATGCAGTGCTTGACGGTCGGGAATTCTGTTTCGATCGCATCATGCACCCGTTCTGCGACCGCATGTGCTTCCGATAATGGCTTTGTACCATCACAGGCGATCTCCACATCCACATACATCATAGCACCAAACAGACGGGTTCTGAGCAGATCCACGCGGATGACTCCCTCCTGTGCCCGGATCAGCGTACGGATCTTTTCTTCTGTTTCCTCATCACAGGACTTATCAACCATCTTATCGATCGCATCCTTAAAAATATCATACGATGCCTTTATAACAAAGATGCAGATCACCACACTTGCAATCGGATCTAAGACCGGATAACCCAGTCGTGCTCCCGCAATACCGATCAGTGCACCGATCGAAGATAAAGCATCGGAACGGTGATGCCATGCATCTGCCATAAGTGCACCGGAATTGATTTTTTTCGCTGCGCCTCTTGTATACCAGTACATCCATTCCTTGACCAGAATCGATAAAACTGCTGCAAATAATGCAAAAAGACCCGGTACTTCCAGCTTTGTGTCACCTGTTCCAAGGATCTTCTCTGCGCCACTGATACCGATTCCGACACCGGTAATCGCAAGGATAACCGCTAAGACGATCGATGCCACACACTCTAACCGGTCATGTCCATACTGGTGCTCCTCATCGGATGCCTTGCTCGATACATTGACACCGATCATTACGATAAAAGTGCTGAACACATCCGATGCCGAATGGATCGCATCCGAGATCATTGCACCGGAATTTGCAAAAATTCCGGCAAGCAGCTTAAGCAGTGACAAGACCAGATTCACGGCCACACTGACAACAGAGACCCGCATAGCAGTTGCTTTTGCTTCCTGTTTTCCTTCTTCTCTTACATCCATTTCCTTTTTCATACCTGCTTCCATAAGTAGTTACCTCCATCCATATATGGCTGCCTATACGGCAGTTGAACAAGATAGCTCTATGGCACTTACAT
>JALERL010000101.1 GCA_022764465.1 Lachnospiraceae bacterium
TACATCTGTAGCATCTACACTGCTTACTACAGAGTCTGTAGTTGCAAATATCAAAGAGGATGCACCTGCAATGCCGGCAGGAAATCCTGGAATGGGAATGATGTAATTCATTACCGAAAACAGAAAAGAGCTGCCCGTCACGTTTGTGACGGGCAGCTCTTTTGTAGTATAGGATTCGGGTATCAAAAGATGTTTTTAATTTTGTAATTGACAAAATGCACAAAAGATGTTCCGCAAACATTTGCAACGCTCATCGTGAACTAACTGCTAACTACAACCATACAAGTTCAGCAAAGGCTTCACTTGTGGTTTTCGTAAGCAGTGGATTTCACTCGCAGCTAAAAGCGCAAATAAAAGTTTGCTTTACATATTTTGTGCATTTTGCCCTTTTAATATAAAAAAGAATCTTTCGACACCCTAATCTGTATAGGTGTGCACACTTTATAAAAAAATGATCTCTAAGAAAGAACTTACCTGCATATAATAAAAGGATACCGTTTAAAGTGGGTGTGAGAATGTGCATTATACAATCCTGCCAGAGAATCTAAAAGAGTTTTTTCATGTGATCGACGGATGTGAACGGGAGGTGGAGCTGCTGACACAGGACGGATTTCATCTGAACCTGAAATCCAAGCTTTGCCAGTATGTGGCACTGACCAGCATTTTTTGCAATAAGAAAAGAAAGGAATGCACCATTGTGACACATGCGAAAAAGGATACCGAACGCATCCTGCGTTTTCTGGTTTTCGAACAGCACAAAAATAGTTGGTAATTCAAAATATCTTGTCCGGGGAAGGTTGTCACATTTTTAAAAATATGTTACAATCGTCATATCGCCTTGTATGAACGAGACATATTTTGTAAGGAACGTGAAGGAGGAGCCATATATGAGTAAGGTCGCAATTCTTACTGATAGTAATAGCGGATTAACGATGACAGAAGCGGAGAATCTTGGAATCCATCTGCTTCCGATGCCTTTTTTTATAAATGGAAACACACATTTAGAGGGAGTCGATCTGACAGAAGAGGAGTTTTACCGGCAGTTATCCGATAACGCGGAGATCTCTACTTCCATGCCTGCTGTTTCCGATGTAACAGATATGTGGGACCGGTTATTAGAAGACCATGAGGAAGTTGTTTATATCCCGATGTCAAGCGGATTGAGCAGTTCCTGTGAGACAGCGATCATGTTATCACAGGATTACGATGGTAAGGTTCAGGTTGTGAATAACCAGCGTATCTCCGTTACACAGAAGCAGTCAGCAATCGATGCAAAGACACTGGCATCGCGTGGCATGAATGCAGAGCAGATCAAACAGTACTTAGAGGGCTGGAAGTTCGAATCCAGTATCTATATTATGGTAGATACCTTATATTACCTGAAAAAGGGTGGCAGAATCACACCGGCGGCAGCTGCACTTGGTACACTGTTAAAGTTAAAGCCGGTATTGCAGATCCAGGGTGAGAAGTTAGATGCATTTGCCAAGGCAAGAACGATCAAGCAGGCAAAAAGCATTATGATCCAGGCAATGTTAGATGACTGTAAGAACCGCTTTGGTGATGCAAGCGGCAAGACCGTACATCTGTATATTGCACATACTCAGAACCGGGAGGCGGCAGAAGAGTTCCGCAAGGAGATCGCAGAGCATTTCCCGGATCAGGAGATCGAGATCGATCCATTGCCAATGAGTATTGCATGTCATATCGGACCTGGTTCACTGGCAATTGCATGCAGCAAGCGGATTGATGCATAGCTGGTTTCTATGCTTTGATCAGAATGCATAAATGACAAAGAAGCAGGATACAACAATAGAAGGAATTTTTGAAAAGAACAGTGATTTTGGATCAGTTGTCCAAAGTCGTTGTTCTTTTTTTTCTGCCGGTGCATATATTGATAAGAGTATAGTCTGCAGGGGATGGAGGAGTGATGCATGGAGATTATGATTGTAGACGATCACCCGCTGGTACGTTATGGGATCCGTCAGGTGATACAAACGGAAGATCCCGCAAGTGTTGTCTACGGAGCCGGAACGGTAGGTGAAGCAGTCAGCCTGATTACTGCCCATCCGTTAGATCTGGTGTTTGTAGACGTTTTTTTGCAGGGAGAAAGCGGATTTTCCTTTATTCAACAGGCAAAAAGGATCCGGGATGGTGTGAAATATATTATGCTGACTTCTTCCAGACAACGGGAAGATTTTCTGATGGCATGGGAAATGCGGTTAGATGGATATATTGTAAAACAGGCAGCGATCGAAGACATCCGATATGCGATCCGTCTTGTCAGCCGTGGCGGTCAGTTCTTTTCCCCGGAAGTGTCGATCGCATTAAAGCACTATGATGGCAGAAAGCGGGAGGACATTCTGACAAAGCGGGAGCAGGAAGTGTTTGCACTGCTTCAGGAGGGACGCACCAATGCACAGATCAGCGAGGAACTGTTTATCACGGAATCTACAACGAAAAAGCATGTCAGCAATATTTTAGCGAAGCTGAATTTAAAGCACCGGGTAGAAGCGGCATTATATAGGGAAGAGAAAAAAGAGTCCTGTGAGAAATAGATTTTGCGGGCAAAGAGAAAGGCGTGGTTATTCGTATGAAGATCAGAAAATATCGTGTGGGAATGAAAATATGGGGAGTTCTTTTTCTATGTCTGCTGCTTGCAGGCACCTGTTACGCAAAGTGGGGAAAAGAGCTTCGGATACAGGCAGATGTGACATCCGGAGCATTCAATTATAAGCTGCCGGATCAGAAGGAAGCGTATGAAACAGGTTGGAAGGATGAGGAGAATCCGGATAGACTTTTTGTGGATATGGTAAAAGCGGATGCTGCAGAAAATGACAGCATACAGCTTCAGTTAAAGGAGACTGTGCCAATGGCGGTACTACCGGCGCTGTGTGAGGGAAGACAGATCACATTACAATATCCTATTCTTGCACAGGAAGCCAATACATTCGATCATATTACCTGTGATACCACGGTAAATCAGATCACGTTGCATTGCAAAGGAGCGGTAGTATGTGCAGGGGAACAGCAGATCGGACTTGACTTGGAGCAGTATGCGGTTTTTGCACCGGATCTGACCTTGTCAGTTGAGACAGAAATGTGTCCGGATGCGCAGGATAAAATCTGTCAGACCTTTACACTGACGCCGGAGAGCAGGATGCAGTGGGAACAGGCAATGCAGCAGAAGCTGCCGGCAGAGTGGAATGAGAAACTGGCGGGACAGCCGGCAGCATTACAGATGGAGTATGAATTAAACTGGAATCTTAGCTTACAGCAGCAAGTGGAACAGACGCTGGTAGAACGTATTTTCTCCTGTACGTATGCGTATTGGACACATACATTTACATTAAACGGAGTCTGGAACCTTGCCCGTGAAATAGAAGCAGAGGCAGAAGTCGTACCGCAGCCGGAGCCTGATTCGGTGAAGCAGCCGGAAGTATTGCAGGAGATAGAAGAACAATCAGACACAGAGATGCAGCAGAAAGCCGGGAAGGTCATTGGGAATGAGAAGCAGTCAGAGGCAGAAACGTCATCTGAACATCGGAAACAGCAGAAAGCCGGGAGAGTAAATGAACATAAGAAACAGCCTGGAGCAGAAGACGTTGCAATAGAAGAAGGAACATCTACCGAAGAAGTTCCTTCTACAGATGTTCTGTCTTCTGGAGAAAAGGAGTAGCGCATGCAGACGGTTTCGTGGCTTGTATTGGCAGTGTTTTGTATCTGGCGGCATGTGGGAAGCCGGGGACTTATCAGACGCAGCCACTACAGTGAATTCTATGGAATTGCATTTTTAGCAGCGATCCTGCTGATCGGTGCAAGGGTGGTGACGGCAGCATTTTTTGGCAGTTTTTCGACAAGTCCGTATGATCACAGCATCATGGGATTATTCCGTAATCTGATCGGGCAGTTTCCGGTGCTGTTTGTGCGGGAGGCTTTCCGCAGTGAGATTCTGTTTCGTGTATTTCATATGAGAAGGGGATGGAAGCGGGGACTTCTGGCTGCTTTTATAACTGCGTGCTTTATCAGTGTGGAATTAAACTATGCAAAGCTTGCATCCATGCAGGAGCTAAAAACTTTTGTCATCTATCTTTTTGAAGTCATCCTGCCACTGGTGATGGAACATATCTTTTTGTCTGTCTTAGATCTCTATGGAAGCTGTCGCAGCGGCTTCTGCTATGCGGCGCTATTGACCGCATTTGAGTGGTATTTTCCGGTGCTGCCGAACGTAAACTGGCTTGCGGAAACGGTATACGCATTGATCCTCCCGGCACTTTTTCTGATGCAGGCAGTAGACCGGGGAGAGATCTTACAGGGGAAGCGGAGAAGAACGGCTGCGGGAAGAAAGGGACAGATCACAGGCTGTATATCACTCGCATTCTGTGTCGGGATCATCTGGTTTTTTGCAGGGGTATTCCCGGTTTATCCTTCGGTTGTTTTAACGGGAAGCATGCAGCCGGTCTTTGATCCGGGAGATATGGTATTGATCGAAAAAATAAGCAGTGAAGAACAGCTGCAGGATCTGAAGGCAGGAGATGTGATCAATTTTAAGCGCGATGAGATCAATATTTCCCACCGGATCTTACAGGTGATAGAAGAAGATGGAGGGTACTGTTTCCAGACAAAGGGAGATAATAATTCTTCGGAGGATGTAAGACTGGTAAAGCCGGAAGAAGTGCGTGGGATCATTCATCATCGTATCCCACACGCAGGACTTTTGATCCTGTGGTTAAAAAGTAGTGACAGCCAGCCGGATGATGTGGAATTTTAGAGGAGGGAACATGCAGAAACGTTCAAAAACAAAGCCAACCGGAACAGAGCATAAGAGAAGTAAGGTGCGGATCGGAAAAAAACGCTATGGGCTGATGGGGGCAGTGCTGCTTGTAATTGTGATAACGGCAGCGGTAATGATCCGTCTTATCTGTGATCATACCGAGATGGTAGAACAGGAGAAGCTGTTAGATTATACCACGCAAAGCAGTGCGTCCTATGAGGTCTGGCTGATTCCCAATGATTATGTGGCAGGAGAAAAGCAGGGGATGGATGAAAACTATATCCGGAATCTGATCGATCATGTGGATGTGACTGCCTCTGCTTCTTATCAGGGAAGTGATGAAGCAGATCTGTCAGGGGACTGCACGGTACAGGTCTGGCTGCGTGGGTATCAGATGGATGACGGCGAAAAGGACATTATCTGGGAAAAAAACATGGGGGTACTCACGGACAAGCCGGTGGACGAAGAAAGGAAACAGTATGAGATTACGCAGACAGTATCTTTGAAGCTGGCTGACTATGAGGCAGCCGCAGATGCAGCCATGGAAGAGCTTGGGGTCAGCAGCAGTCTGGAGGTCGCAGTGGAGCTGCAGGGGAATCTGTCCGTGAAAAAGGATGGGAAAAAGAAAGAGATTCCGCTTGAAGCTGCGGTTTATATCCCGCTTACTGCCGGAAGGTTTCAGATAGAACATACGAAGGATGTCTCCGGTGCAGATATGCTTACAAAGGAGCAGCGTATTCCCGCAGAGCCTGCACAAAGTAAGCTGATCCTTCTTGGGGTGCTTTTAGCTGTTTTTGTAACATTATTTTTTATCCTCTTATTTTTTACCGGGGATTATACCACAGAGCAGAAACGGAGGAAAAAGCTGGATGCGGTTTTTCATACCTATGGTGGGCAGATTACCTCTCTGTTAGTCTATCCGAAGGAGGACGGGACCGAGGTCTATCAGGTGGATGGGATCCGGGAACTATTAAAGGTAGCAGAAGAACTCCATCGTCCGATTTTCTATGCATCCGAAGAAAAACCGCATGGCAGGGTGCTGTACTTTTTTGTACAGGAAGAGAAGCGGCGGTATCTGTATGGGGAATTAATGGAATAAGGTATACGAAAGTACCGGATGGAAAGTATACTTTCGTACGTTCCGCGGGGGCTTGTTTTTTCATATACTCTGACTGTAGAAAAAAGAGCATAGAAGGAGAGTTAGAATGAAGAAAAAGTTTATCGCAGGTGCGTTAGCACTCAGTATGGTACTAGCAGGAACAGGATATGCATATTGGACAGATGCATTAAACATCACAACCAGTGCTTCCACCGGAAACATGGATCTGCAGTTTATGGATCTTGGACTGTTAGCACAGTACCAGAATGAGGATCAGGGCTGGTCGATCATTGATGGTATCGGAGATACCGGTATGACAGCCGCTTCCTATTTCGAAAGAGGAACGAATTACAATAAGATCGCAGCAGACGGAACGATCGATAACTATTATGCAAAGGCAGATGGCTACAATGATGTAAGCTTTGATGCAAAGCTTGTTGATCCGAGCGAGTTACAGGTTACGATCGGTGATTACAAGGCAAAAGCAGGTGTAAAGATCAGCGACAGCATCGAGGTTTCCTTAGAAAACATCTATCCGGGCTATGCGCAGGCATTCCGTACCGATGTCGGTAACGTTGGAAATGTTGCAGCGAAGTTAAGCAAAATGGATATTACCGCAGATGGAGAAGATGCAGGAAACTTAAAGGATATGATCGGTGTTGCATTCCTTGCAATGCGTGAGTGCTGTGAGAAGGGAAATGGAAAAGTAACCGGACTTGCAGAGTACTTTGATGAAGATGACATCTTTACAATGGGTGGTGTGGACTTTGTAAGACTTTCCGCATTTGAGAATCAGAACAAAGAGGAAATGAAGTTCTTAAACGATACCCTGTTTGTGGTAAACAGCAAAAACCGTATGGACTTTGACTGGGCGATCGCTATGGATCCGGATGCAGAAGGTGTATATACAACCGGTTCTACATCCGTAAACAATACTGAAAATAATGACAGTGATTCCATGAACAAGGCAATCACGATCCGCATGAACTTTGGCTGGGATCAGTTCAACGAAGGTGTTTCTGATGCAAAGATCCCTGCAAATATCTTAAAGAACCAGAATAAGATCAAATAATCAGAGCGAAAAAGATTCATCTGCATTTTTCGGGATCTGATACTTGCGCCGGATATTCCTACACCAGATAAAGTAGCTGATCATAAGCGGTACACCGGCACCGATCCATGCGACCGGGCTTGCAAGACGGACGGACCAGTAGCCGAACGGAGCAAGTAAAAGCTGAACCGTTGCAACACGGCAGATCATTTCAAAGATGCCGCTTACCATTGGCATGATGCCACGGCCGAGTCCCTGTAAGGATGTCCGGTACAGGTAGATGAAGGTCAGGAAAACGAAAAAGCAGCTGATGGTATTTAAGTACTGTGTTGCATAGGAGAGTACCGTATCAGACGGATTGCTTAAAAAGATGCTGACAAACGGTCTGCCAAATCCGGCGCAGATGATGGCTGCAAGTCCGGCACAGCATAAGCCGATGATCAGACCGATCCGCATACCCTTAAAGATACGGACAAATTTTCCGGCACCAAGATTCTGACCGCAGTAGGTGGACATCGTCGTTCCAAGCGTCGGCATCGTCTGGGTAGAGATCTGTTCTACCTTACTTGCAGCCGTAAAGGCAGCAACGACGCTTGAGCCGAAGACGTTTACTGCACTCTGTAAGATCATGGAACCGACTGCGATCAGAGAATAATTCAATGCCATTGGAATACCAAGAGCGATGAGCTGTCTGACGGTAACACCGTCGAGACGGCAGTCGCTTTTTGTAATTTGCAGGATGTCGAACTTTTTAAACATATAGATGAAGCAGAGCAGTGCAGAAATACCCTGTGCGATGATGGTCGCATATGCAGCACCGGCAACGCCCCATTTTAATACCACAATACAGAACAGATCGAGTACAATATTTAATACGGAAGACAGGATCAGGAAGTAAAGTGGTGTCTTACTGTCCCCGACTCCACGCAGGATTCCAGAAGCAATATTATAGAACATACTGCATACGATTCCATAGAAGATGATACGGATATAGGAATCTGCCATTGCAAGGATGTTTTCCGGGGTGTTCATAAATACAAGCAGATCTCTCGAAAAAATAA
Organism: Lachnospiraceae bacterium; assembly: GCA_022764465.1. GTDB lineage: Bacteria > Bacillota > Clostridia > Lachnospirales > Lachnospiraceae > Roseburia_C. The sequence continues at coordinate 7,983 of JALERL010000101.1, forward strand.
CTGTGATCACCGTTAAGACAACCGATACGATCAGGCCAAGCACGAGAGAGACACCGACATAGTGCTTTAATCTTGCAATGTCCTTTGCACCGAATGCCTGGGAGACCATGACACCGAAGCCTTGGGCGATACCGGAGGCAAAACCGAGTACTAAGAACATGATCGATCCGGTCGCACCGACAGCGGCAAGTGCATCCTCACCAAGGAACTGTCCGACGATGATCGTATCGAACATATTGTAGAACTGCTGGAACAGATTTCCGAACAGAACCGGTATGGAAAAAAGAAGTATAATTTTTAACGGATTTCCCGATGTCATATCTTTTGTCATATCTAACCTCATTTCTGGGCATTACACCCGTTTATTTTACAGTTCATACATCAATGGAGCAGGAACCATAGCTTTCACAATTCGCTTTAGTATACAACCGCATTTTTGAAATAACAATGTAAAAATCGTTTCAATTATGGTATAATTCGCTCATGAATACGAATCTCGAATATTATAAAATCTTTTATTATGTAGGCAAGTTAAAAAGTATCTCGCTCGCGGCAGAAGCGCTGTCTGTTTCCCAGCCGGCGGTGTCCCAGGCGGTGCGTAACTTAGAGAGGGAACTTGGTTCTTCCCTGTTTATGCGTACCTCAAAAGGGGTTCGTCTGACTGCGGAAGGAGAAGTGTTATATTCCTATGTACAGCGTGGCTATGAGACGATCCGTCAGGGTGAGAAAAAGTTTTTGGAGATGCAGGATCTTGAAAGCGGAGAGATCTGTATCGGGGCGAGCGATATGACACTGCAGTTTTATCTGTTAGAGCACTTAGAGCGTTTTCACGAGACGTATCCGAAGATCAAGGTGACGATCCGCAATGCCCCGACGCCGGAGACGATTCGTCTGTTAGGAGAGGGTCAGATCGACTTTGGGATCGTATCGACGCCGTTTGTCTTAGAGAAGAACCTGCATCAGACTCCGGTACGCCGGATCGAGGACATCTTTGTTGCGGGGGAAAAGTTTGCCTATATGCAGGGCGGCAGGCTTTCTTATAAGGAATTAGAGAAGATGCCGCTGATGTGCTTAGAGGGGAATACATCTACAAGAAAGTATGTGGAAGCATTTTTAAAGGAGAATCAGGTGAAGATCAGCCCGGAATTCGAGCTGCCGACGAGCGATATGCTGATCCAGTTTGCAAAAAGGGGGCTTGGCGTGGCAAGTGTGGTAGCGGACTTTGCTGCCGAGGCGATCGCATCCGGAGAGCTGTTCCAGCTTGTGTTTAATAAGCCGATCCCATGCAGGGAGTTCTGTATCGTGACGAATGACCGTGTGCCACTTACCGCGGCAGCATCGAAGATGCTTGCTATGCTGTAAAAGTGCGGTATCGCCATCCAGAATATATAGGATATGAAATGATATAAGAGAAACTTATACAGGTTATAACAAATATTGCCTTTACTTATACGGTGGTATTCGGTATAATCAGAAAGTAAGAAACAGGAATGGTGTTTTTTGCACCATTCCTGTTTTCGGGTTTATGTATTTTTTAGTATAAGATAAATCAGCACGAAAGGAAATGAGGATTATTATGGTTACAGCAGTAGTAGGCGCTAACTGGGGCGATGAAGGAAAAGGAAAGATTACAGATATGCTTGCAAAGGAAGCGGATATTATCATTCGTTTTCAGGGTGGAGCAAACGCAGGTCATACGATCGTGAACAACTATGGTAAGTTTGCACTGCATACCCTGCCATCCGGTGTATTTTACAGTCATACCACAAGCATCATCGGAAATGGTGTTGCACTTGACATCCCGAAGTTATTCAATGAGATCAAGTCCATTACAGACCGCAACGTTCCGGCACCGAAGATCCTTGTGTCTGACCGTGCACAGATGGTTATGCCATACCATGTACTGTTCGACCAGTATGAAGAGGAGCGTCTTGGAAAGAACTCCTTTGGTTCCACAAAGTCCGGTATTGCACCATTTTATTCCGATAAATATGCAAAGATTGGCTTCCAGGTTAGTGAGCTTTTTGATGAAGAACTGTTACAGGAAAAGGTAAAACGTACCTGTGAGACAAAGAACATCTTATTAGAGCACATGTACCACAAGCCACTCTTAAAAGAAGAAGAATTATTAGCTACCTTACACGAATACCGTGATATGGTTGCACCATATGTATGTGATGTATCTGCATATCTGGACAAGGCGATCAAGGAAGGCAAGAAGATCTTATTAGAGGGTCAGCTTGGAACCTTAAAGGATCCGGATCACGGAATCTACCCAATGGTAACATCATCCTCCACACTTGCAGCTTATGGTGCGATCGGAGCAGGTATCCCGCCATATGAGATCAAGAAGATCGTAACTGTATGTAAGGCATATTCATCCGCAGTCGGTGCAGGAGCATTTGTCAGCGAGATTTTTGGCGAAGAAGCAGATGAATTAAGAAAGCGCGGCGGCGATGGCGGCGAGTTCGGTGCAACCACAGGACGTCCAAGACGTATGGGATGGTTCGACTGTGTAGCCAGCAAGTACGGATGCCGTCTGCAGGGAACAACCGATGTTGCATTTACCGTATTAGATGTACTTGGTTATTTAGACGAGATCCCGGTATGTGTTGCTTATGATATTGACGGTGAGGTCACAACTGACTTCCCGGTAACTGCAAAGCTTGAGAAGGCAAAGCCGGTCATCGAGAAATTACCGGGCTGGAAATGTGACATCCGCGGAATCAAAAAGTATGAGGATCTTCCGGAGAACTGTAGAAAATACATTGAGTTCGTAGAAGAGAAGATTGGTTATCCGATCACCATGGTATCGAACGGACCGGGAAGAGATGACATTATCTTCCGTTAATCAGAAGGGTACCGATCATTTATATAGCAATTAGAAAAAGAGATGCAGACCATGATAAAAAATGTTGTATTAGATGTTGGAAATGTATTAGTAGAATGGGCACCGCTTGCAGCCTTAAAGGGCTTAGGCATTGACGATGCAGCCGCAGAGGAGATCTTAGATGCGACCGTCCGTACCCCGCAGTGGAGTGAGTTTGACCGTGGAGTGCTGCCGGATGAAGAGATCCTTGGTGGAATGATCGAAAAGGTTCCGCAGTATGAACGTGAGATCCGCCTGTTCTGGGATCATATGTCGGATGCGATCTGGACATTCTCCTATTCCGAGGACTGGATTAAGAGCTTAAAGGCAAATGGCTACCATGTCTATATCCTCTCGAACTATGGCAAGGATACCTACAACAAGACGAGAGAAGCACTACGCTGTACCGAGCTTGCAGATGGCAGGATCTTCTCTTATGAGGTCGGTCAGATAAAGCCGGAGCCGGAGATCTACCAGACCCTGTTTACACGTTTTGCGTTAGTACCGGAGGAATGTGTCTTTATCGATGACCGTACCGATAACATAGAAGCGGCCAGAGAGCAGGGCATGCACGGAATCGTATTTCATTCGATCGAACAGGTGAAGCAGGAACTGCATGAACTTGGAGTGGATGCGTAGAAGCAGATATGCCTGTGCGTAATGAGTGCAAAATAGAATGAACATATGAGGTATGTAAGAGCAGACCGTCAGATATTTGGAAAGAATATCTGGCGGTCTTTTGCTGTGGTCTGTCTGGACACATAAAAAACACAAATTCATCTTCTTTTCAACACAATTCAAAAATAAGATAGTATCTGATAAAAGATAGTCTAAAGGAGGAGTAATTGTGATTGAGATCAATCATTTGGTGAAAAAGTATGGTGACCATACAGCAGTAGATGATCTGAATCTGAAGATTGAATCAGGAAAAATCTATGGATTCTTAGGACCAAACGGAGCCGGTAAGTCTACGACGATGAACATCATTACCGGATACTTAGGAGCGACGAGTGGAGAAGTGAAGATCAACGGCTTTGACATCTTCGCACAGCCGGAGGAGGCAAAAAAGTGCATCGGCTATCTGCCGGAGCTGCCGCCGGTATACATGGATATGACCGTACAGGAATACATGGATTTTGCCGCAGAGTTAAAGAAGATTGAAAAGGCAAAGCGGAAACAGTATGTAAAAGAAGCAATGGACTTAACAAAGATCACGGATATGAAGAACCGTCTGATCCGTAATCTTTCCAAAGGATACCGACAAAGAGTCGGACTTGCACAGGCTGTACTCGGATACCCGGAGGTACTGATACTCGATGAGCCGACGGTCGGACTTGACCCAAAGCAGATCATAGAGATCCGGGAACTGATCCGTGAACTTGGCAAAAAACATACGATCATATTAAGTTCCCATATTCTTTCCGAGATCAGTGCCGTGTGTGATCATGTATTTATCATATCAAAGGGTAAGCTGGTGGCATCGGACACCACAGAGAATCTGACGAATCTGATGTCCGGCGGACAGGAGATCGAACTTACCTTACGATCCGATGAAGAACAGGCTGGGCAGGTGCTTGATCAGATCCCGGATATTGCAAAGTCCGAGATCACATCCGGTACAGAAGAGGGCACGACACAGGTGAAGTTAAGTGCCGCAAAGCAGACGGACATCCGGGAAGCAGTATTTTTTGCATGTGCAGATGCGAAGATTCCGATTCTTGAGATGAAGACAGGTGGAAAGTCCTTAGAGGATATTTTCTTAGAGCTGACTTCGAATACGGATACAGCATCCGTGCCGGAGCCGGAAGCGGATCAGAAAGAAAAGGATGAGGAGGTAACAGCCTGATGTCAGCAATATTTAAAAGAGAATTCAAAGCATATTTCCAGTCAGTCATAGGATGGCTTTTTCTTGCAGTAACCTTATGCCTGTATGGTCTGTATTTTTACGTTTACAATCTTGTTTATGGATACCCGTCCACCAGCAATACATTATCGGCAATCTCATTTATTTTTCTGATCACGGTACCGCTTTTGACAATGCGTATCTTAGCAGAGGAACGGAAAAATAAAACAGATCAGATGATCTTAACCGCTCCGGTATCGGTAGGAAAAGTGGTTGCAGCCAAGTATCTTGCAATGGCAGCCGTTTATACGATTGTGATCGCAGTGATCGCGGTTACCCCTCTTATCTTATCGGCATTTGGAACCGTTGCATTCGGAGAAAGCTATGCGGCACTGCTTGGATTCTGGCTGTATGGCTTAAGCTGTATCGCAATCGGTATGTTTTTATCCTCCCTGACCGAGAGCCAGGTGATCGCAGCAGTTATCACCTTTGCAGCCTTGTTTGTTGGCTATATGATGGGAAGCATCTGCGGGCTGATCTCAAGCTCCGGAAATCTGCTGACGAAGATCTTAGGCTGTTATGATCTGACTTCACCGCTTGATAATTTCTCATCCGGTATGTTTGATCTTAGTGGAGTGATCTATTATCTGACACTGATCGTCCTGTTTTTATTCTTAACGGTACAGTCGATCCAGAAGAGACGCTGGAGCATGAGTGTGAAAAAGATCGGGCTTGGTGTATTCAGCACCGGAATGGTCGCATTTGCAGTTGCACTTGCAGTTGTGGTCAATCTCGTTATGCAGGCACTTCCAACCACGATTACACAGCTGGATGCAACGTCGAATCACCTGTATTCGATGACAGATGATACGAAAAAAATGCTTTCGAAGTTAGACGAGGATGTTACAATCTATGTACTTGCCGCAGAAAAGTCCGCAGATGAGACCGTAGCAAAGACTTTAGAGCGTTATAAGGCAGAAAGCTCCCATGTAAAAGTCGTATACAAGGATCCTGCAAAATACCCGAATTTTTATCAGACCTATACCGATGATACTTCCGTAACGAGAAACAGTCTGATTGTTGTCAGTGACAAACGAAACAAACTGGTCAACTACAATAAGATGTACGAGGGAAGCTATGATTCTTCCTATAATTATCAGACGACCGGTTACGATGGTGAGGGTCAGATCACAAGTGCAATCGAATATGTAACCAGTGATGATATGCCGGTAGTCTATGAGATCGAAGGTCATGGAGAAACTTCACTTTCCGGTAACTTCTCGGAAGTGATCACGAAGGCAAACATCACCGCACAGACCATTAACTTATTAAAATACGACGAGATCCCGGATGACGCAAAGGCAGTCATTATCAATGGATCAACCTCTGATTTTTCCAAGGATGATGCAGCAAAGATCATTTCTTATCTGCAAAAGGGTGGAAAGGTACTGATCTCAACCGTTTATACGACCGAGGATATGACGAACTTCAAGTCGATCTTAGAAGCATATCAGGTAAGCCTTCAGGATGGTATTGTGGTAGAAGGCGATAAGGATCATTATTACCAGCAGCCATATTATCTGCTTCCGGATATTGCGTCTAGTAATCTTACAACCTCCGCATCCGGTGGATATGTATTTGCGCCGAGTGCAATGGGAATGACCTATCCAAAGAATGAGGATAGTACAGAGAGTGTGGATTCGACGGAAGATACAACCGGCCAGATCACCTATACACCGTTACTTACGACATCAGATGATGCTTATGTAAAGCAGGATGTTGCAAATCTGACAACCTTAGATAAAGAAGATGGTGACATCAACGGACCATTTACGATCGGACTTGATGTACAGCAGAAAGTAGATGATGATAACACTACCGAACTGATCATTTATTCCTGTCAGACGATGCTTACCGATGATGCGGATCAGATGGTATCCGGCAACAACAGTGCACTGTTTTCCGATGCGATCACAAATCTGGTCAGCGATTCCGGTGAGAGTACAACCGTAATTCCGGTGAAGTCTTATGATACATCTACACTGACGGTAAATGCGACAGTTACGATGCTTGGTGCAATCTTTGGAATTGTTGTGATTCCGGCACTGCTTCTTATCGCAGGTATTGTAATCTGGGTGAAAAGGAGAAAGAGATAATGAAGAGACAAAAAAAGCAATTTCTGATACTGGTGATCCTTTTAATCCTCTGTGTTGCGGCATATGTTGGAATACGGATTTATAATCAGAAACAGAGTGAAAAAGAAGAGGCGAAAGAAGCCGCAGAAAAGATCACACTTACGGATCTAAAGAGTGATGATATCACCGCATTTTCCTATCAGTATGAAGATCAGACCTTAGAGTTTGTCAAAGAAGAAGATACCTGGTATTACAATAAGGATAAGACGATCCCGATTGATTCGTCGAAGATCACATCCATGCTTTCCGGCATTCTTTCCGTAGAAGCAACAGATAAGATCACAGATTATGACAGCTTATCTGACTATGGACTTGACAATCCGTCTAATACCATTACGGTGACAACCGCAGATGGTACGACAACCTTAAAGGTTGGATCAGAAAATACAATGTTGAGTGAATACTATCTGATGAAAGATGAAGATCAGACGGTATATTTAAGCAGCACCTCTGTTGGAACTTCTTTTGCAAAGAGTGTGGAAGATCTGACAAAGGAGCCGGATACCGAGACGGAAACAGAACCGGCAGAAAGCGAATCTGCAACGGAATAAATAAAAGTTATTTTTCGTCTTTGGCAGAATAATGATTCTTAAGCAGACGGTAGATCATGGTGTATGCCCAGAGCAGAGCAGGAACGATTACGGTTGCAACGATCGACGCCTTAAACCAGTTCATGGCATCCGGGCTTCCGATCAGGGCAAACACCAGTGTCGAGAGATAAAGACCGACTAAAAGGATGACACCAACGACTGCTAAGATACGTTTTATCTTTTTCATAGAGAACCTCACTTTTTGTACATAGTAATAAGCCTTATTATATATCAAAGGAACCGGAAATGGTAGATACAGATATAATTTTCGGTTCCTTTGCATGTCGATGCTGTAAATGTAAGAATTGGATTACACTTGGTGTAGAATCACATAGATAACAAGGAAATATTGAAATGTCTTAATAGCTGTAAAAATCCACGTTGAATTTTACAGCTTTTTGTGTATAATAAAAGTAGTAAAAACAATATGAAATCAAAAAAAGGAGCTGAAAGAATATGGCAAATATTTTACCAGTATCTGATTTGAGAAATTATAATGAAGTCTTGAAAAACTGTCATAAAGGGGAGCCGGTATATCTGACCAAGAATGGTAGAGGACGTTTTGTGGTTATGGATATTGAAGATTACGAGCGTGACCGTGCAGAGAAAAAGCTTCTGATGAAGCTGCAGGAAGCCGAAGAAGCAGTGAAAGATGGTGAAGGTTGGCTGAATCTGGACGAATTGAAAGCACTTGTGGGGAAATAAGATGTTAAAACTGCGGATCAACCCGATTGTTGCAAAGGATCTGAAGAAGAGTCGGGATTCTATTGCTGAAGAGATCGAAGAACATGCTGTAAAGACCATATAGGAAATTTACGGTAAATTTGAAACTCTTCAGATGGTTCCGGGGAGGGGTTCAGATCTTTCAAAACGAGTCAGCTTTCGGACAGACTATAAATATGCGATATGGGAAGATTATGTGCTTATCTACAAGGTAAGTAATGAGTATGTAGAAATTTATCGTGTAATCAACAGATACCAGGATATTACGAGGATTTTTGATTGATTTCAGTAATTAACTTTAAAAGAAAATTAGCTTAAGCTATAAAAGCGACTTGCCGAGTTTGAGTAGAAACGATTGTGAAAGGGCGATATGGTTTATCATCCTTGGAACAAAAATCTGTATCGTCAACAATAGAAAAGAAAAACAGGTCTTGTCAAAATTCGACAAGGAAAAATGGTCGGAAATATGATAAGATGTGAGTGTAAGCAAATGCAATGCATTTTGAGCTTGCATTGCGAATGAACAGTTAGGAAGTTTGGGGGCATCTATGGAAAAGGTACGTCAGTTTGGAGATTCGATCGCATCTCTTGGCATCTATGTGATCCGCAGAGATGATTTTACTTTGCTCTATTATAATAAAAAAATGAAGATCATGGAGCCGGATATGCAGCTTGGAAAAAGCTGCTGTGGTACCGGGGAAAGGTGCAAAAAGTGTCCGGTTTTGACGATGCATGGCGCATCTAGTGAGAATCTGACCATTGATTATAATGAGAAGTGGCACGGGTTCGTGGAGCGGACAGCCGATGAATATCTGTGGGAGGATACGATACCTGCTTATATTATTACGGTAGTTCCGCAGATCCATGCACCGGATATTCAGGAATCGATCCGCTATAACCGGATGACAGATACGGCAGCGACAGTGCTGAGTGAGTCGCTTTCCTATGGTAACTTTACGAAGGGAACGTTTACCTCCTATGGAAGCAGTGGAGAGTGTAGTATCCATATGGGAGTAACGTCGAATCTGTCTGAGAGTCATGACCGCTTTTTACAGATGATCCATCCGGATGACCGCAGCGAATTTGAAGAGATTTTTTCAATCGGGCGGTTAGAAGAACAGACAAAGACAGAGTCGGAGATCTATGGTGAGTACAGAAAAAAGGACGAATATGGTTATCACTGGATCTCATTTCGCTGTATTCCGATCCAGGATCCGTTTGATCAGGACAGGCTGTGTGTCTTTGTGGTGCGCAATATCGATAAGCGTAAGCAGATGGAACGGCAGCTTGCGATCCAGCTGAACGCGACGTATCAGTCGATTCCGGGTGGTGTTGTGATCATGCGGATGGATGAACGGATGAGCATTCTGAATGCAAGCCAGAGCTTTTACGATATGATGGGAAAGACCGTCGAAGATTATGATGGAGGCTATCTGGAACATATCCTGTTTGATGACAGGGAAAGCGTACAGTACAAGCTCCACCGCATCACTGGAATGGGTGCTCCGTTTGATATTGTGTACCGCGAACAGGACAGCAAAAAGCAGATACACTGGGTGCAGGCAAGAGGAACGAGGATCAACGATGGGGATGGCTGTCCGGTTTATCTTGTGATCCGTATGGATGTAACAGAACTAAAGGATGCCCAGCAAAAGCTGATCGAGGAGCAGCGCCTATATCGGGAATATACCGAAGGAATTATCGACACCTTAAGTAATCTGGTAGAGTTCCGGGATATGGATTCCGGGGAACATATCAAACGGACGAAGTCTCTGACAAGGATCTTGCTAAAAAAGATCGCAGTAAAAGAACCGGAATGGAAGCTGACGGAGGATACGATCGAAAAGATCGCAGAAGCGGCAGCACTCCATGATGTCGGCAAGATCGCGATTTCCGATACGATCTTAAATAAGCCGGGCAGACTGACGGCAGATGAATTCGAGAAGATGAAAGAGCATACGGTGAAGGGATATGAGATCTTAAAGACACTGAATCTTTCCTTTGATGAGGAGCAGCGGCAGTACTGCTTAGACATCAGCAGGTATCACCACGAACGCTGGGACGGCGGCGGATATCCGGATCATTTAAGAGGGAATGAGATCCCGATCTGGAGCCAGGTCGTAAGTATCGTGGATGTCTATGATGCACTGGTAAGTCCGCGCGTTTATAAGAAGGCATCTTCCCATGAAAAGGCATTGGAGATGATCTTAAACGGAGAGTGCGGCAGCTTTAATCCGATGCTGCTAGAGTGCTTAAAAGAGAGCGTGCAGCTACTCGAAGAAGAGTATGCAAAAATGCCTGAGAAAATGTTTTGAAAATAGGATAGGATATGCTATAATAGTCAAAGAGCCGTATGAAAGCGGCATTGGAATAATGAAAAGGATGGTATAAAAATGGCATTATTGGAAGAATGG
>JALERL010000019.1 GCA_022764465.1 Lachnospiraceae bacterium
TATAAGATGGATTTCCGCATTTTCTCCACAAGTTCATATGGTACATACATCCGCCCAAGTCCGGTGCCAAGCTGGATCTTGGGCTTATTTTCACCATGAAAGTCGGAACCGCCGGAGAGCAGTAAATGGTGTCGGCGGGCAAGCTCTTTGATGTTTCGCTCATCGACGGCATGATAGGTGGAATAGATTGCTTCGATGCCATCTAATCCGGCACTGCATAGTTTTTGTACAAATGTATCAAGTGCATCATCACTGAAGTGATAGAGGATCGGGTGGGCAAGAAAAGCAAGTCCGCCTGCCTGATGGATCAGTCCGATGGCATCGACCGGAGAGATCTTTTTGCGTGGTACAAAGCAGCAACAGTGATCACCGAGATATTTTGCAAATACGGTATTCCGGTCGGCGACCAGTTGGTGTTCGACCAGATATCTTGCGATATTTGCACGCGTGATGACACAGTCCGGGTTTTCCGCCAGAAGATCTTCGTAATCGATTACAAGACCATGTTCTGCCAGCAGTTCTACCATTTTCCGGTTACGGTTTTTTCGCCCGTCCTGAAATTCTTTTAAATGTATCTGTACTGTCTGGTCTGCCGGATCGATCAAAAGTCCGAGCATATGCACTTCTTTGTTCTCGTATTCGCAGGAAAGCTCCACGCCCGGAAGGATCTCAAGCTTTGGATAAGCGGAAGCGGCAGCAAGTGCCTCCGGAACACCGGCTACGGTATCGTGATCGGTCAGAGCCATGGCACGAAGTTCCTTTGCGGCAGCAAGTGCCACAAGTTCTTTTGGGGTATAAGTACCATCGGAAAAGGTGGAATGTACATGAAGGTCAACGGCATTGTTCATAGCATGTTCCTCGATTCTGTTAATATATAAATGATATAGCTTGCTTATGTATGTTTCTTCGCAGTGCAAGCTCAGAAATCACCAAGTATAAATAATAATTGCAATTTCTCCGTTCTGCGAACTTTCGAAATTGCAACAAACATTCACAATCCGGATTACCATCCTGCTTGCTCATGTTTGTTTATCTGTCAAATAGATAAGCAATTTTGTCTGCAAGCAGCCACATTGCTTATCTGCTTGACAGAATTATTAGTTCATTATAACACATGGAATTTCTTCTTGCAAAATGATCTACATGTGTTATACTGTAATAGGTAACTAGTACAATAATCAATGGAGAGGATTTTAGATTATGGGAAAAAAGAAGTACAGGAATCAGGAAGCAGGGCGTGTCAGTAAGGCACCGGCAGTTGCACTGACGGTGATCTGGATTGTCTGGGTAGCACTCATGTATTATCTGCTGCTTCCGGCAATTAATATTCATTCGGTGGGTTTGTGGCTGTTTGTGATTTTGATCTGTGCACTGCCGGCAGGTATCTTTTTTATTCTGCACCGGCTGATCGTGGGTGGTACGAAGCAGGCAGATACCATTGGCAAGGGTGCAGGGATCAGCTTTGCAGTGGCAGGAGTCGGACTTCTGATGTTTGTTTTACTTGGATTCTTCGGTTCAAAGATGTTTCATGCAGCAGCGTATGCTTCGGTCTTAGAGCCGAAGGAGTATAATTTTACCGAGGATCTTGACCAGGCAACTGCAATATCAAAGATTGCGCTGATGGATACCGACAGTGCGATTTTACTTGGTAACCGTGAGATCGGAAGTCTGTCAGAGGTGGTCAGCCAGTATAACGTATCTGAGGATTATAGCCAGATCGATCTTTTCGGCAGTCCGGTGAAGGTGTCTGCGTTGGATTATGCCGGATTTTTCAAGTATATGGGCAATAAGGCGAACGGTGTTCCGGGTTATGTCAAGGTAGATCCGGTCGGTCAGAGTGCAGAGTACGTTGCGATGGATCAGGGCATGAACTATGTGCCGTCCGCTTATTTTTTCAAGGATTTAAAGCGTCATTTAAGAGCGCAGTATCCGACGAAGATCTTTTATAATATTCATTTTGAAATCGATGAGGATGGCAATCCTTATTACGTTGCAAGTGTTGCAGACTATACGATCGGTGTATTTGGCGGCGAGACCGTACAGGGGGCGATCGTCTGTAACCCGGTAGACGGTAGCAGTACCTATTATCCGGTTGCCGAGATTCCTTCATGGGTAGATGATGTCTTTGACGGTGATCTGTTAGTCGAGCAGTATGACTGGTACGGAGAACTTTCAAACGGATTCTTAAACAGTATTTTCGGGAAAAAGGGCTGTAAAAAGTGTACCGAGACGATTGACACAGACAGCAGCGATGATGACGAGGATGATGACGCAGGGTACACACCGGATTACGGTTATGTGGCAAAGGATGGGGATATCTGGATCTATACCGGAGTGACATCGGTCAATGACGATGCATCGAATATCGGATTCATTCTGGTGAATGAGCGTACCTCTGAGGCACATTATTATACGGTGGCGGGCGCCGACGAAAGTTCTGCCATGTCAGCAGCAGAAGGTGAGGTACAGGAGAAGCGTTACCGTGCATCCTTCCCTTCCCTGATCAATGTAGATGAACAGCCTACCTATGTGATGGTGTTAAAGGATGCAAGCGGGATCGTCAAGTTATATGCCATGGTCAATGTAGAATCTTATAATAAGGTTACAACCGCAGCAGCCTTGGATGAATGTTTTGCAAAATACCGCAAGCTGATCGGTTCGAACGGATCGGAAGAACCAGATGAAACGGATTTGGCAGCAGATGAGAATACGGATGCAGATACAGAAGAAACCGAGACACGTGAATTCACGGTCACCGGAATAAAATATGTTGACATTGACGGGAACACGTATGTATACTTAACAGGTGATGATGATGCTTTATATAAGATGAAGTTCTCCGAGGATGAGAATCTGATCTATGTAAAAAAGGACGATCATTTACAGACAGAATGCGTACAGGGAAGTGGAAAAGCATACCGGATGAAGTCATTTGAAGTGAAAAATGACTAAAATACGATTTTGCGGTTGACGTTTCGACATACCTGTGTTATGATGTCTAAGTTGTAATAAGCAAAGTAGAGTATCCACTCTCACCTTAGCGCAATTAAGCGACTAAGCGTCATTATATGAGATTATGTTTTGAATCTTGAAAGTGGATAGTCTGCCTATCCACTTTTTTCATTTATATTAATTTGGAGGTGCACGACCATTAGCGATTTAATGATCAACGAACAAATCAGAGATAAGGAAGTCCGCCTGATTGGTGAAGACGGAGAACAGCTTGGCATTATGTCAGCGAGAGAAGCTTATAAGCTTGCACAGGATGCAGACCTTGATCTTGTAAAGATTGCTCCTACTGCAAAGCCACCGGTATGTAAGATTATCGATTACGGTAAATACCGTTATGAGCTTGCAAGAAAAGAAAAAGAAGCAAAGAAAAAACAGAAAACTGTTGAGATCAAAGAAATCCGTATGTCACCAAACATCGATAGTAACGATCTGAATACAAAAATGAATGCTGCGAAGAAGTTTCTTTCTAAGGGAGATAAGGTCAAGGTGACCTTACGTTTCCGTGGTAGAGAAATGGCACACATGCAGGCAAGCAAGCATATTCTTGATGACTTCGCAAAAGAGCTTGCGGAAGTAGCAGTAGTGGAAAAAGCACCGAAGCTGGAAGGCAGAAGCATCAGCATGGTGTTGGCAGAGAAAAAATAATTTATTTTAAGGAGGAACATATCATGCCAAAAATGAAAACAAACAGAGCCGCTGCAAAGCGTTTCAAAGCAACAGGAACAGGAAAATTAAAAAGAAATAAAGCTTATAAGAGACATATCTTAACAAAGAAAACAACAAAGAATAAGAGAAATCTTAGAAAAGCAACAACTGTTGATACATCCAATGTTAAGAATATGAAGAAGATTTTACCATATTTATAAGAATTAGTTAAGGAGGATTGAAAAATGGCAAGAGTAAAAGGCGGCTTAGGCGCTAAGAAAAGACATAATAGAACATTAAAATTAGCAAAGGGCTACAGAGGAGCTAGATCAAAACAGTACAGAGTTGCAAAACAGTCTGTTATGAGAGCCTTAACAAGTTCTTATGCTGGTAGAAAACAGAGAAAGAGACAGTTCAGACAGTTATGGATTGCTCGTATCAACGCAGCAGCAAGAATGAACGGATTATCTTACAGCAAATTCATGTATGGATTAAAGTTAGCCGGTGTTGAGATGAACCGTAAGATGTTAGCTGAGATGGCTGTTAACGATGCAGCTGGATTTGCTACATTAGCAGAGCTTGCAAAATCCAAGCTTGCTTAATCGGTATCAGAAGATATACTATTTGATGAATAGAAAGAGGACAGAAGCATTTGCGTCTGTCCTCTTTTTGCGTGGGGATGAAAAGCTAGGAGAGATTCTTTTTGCGGTATTCTCTTGGCGGCATTCCCTTTAACTTATGGAAGGTCTTTGAAAAATACAGTCCGTTGTCAAAGCCGACGGAATTGGCGATGGCATTGATCGAGAGTGAAGAATGCTCAAGCAGATGGCAGGACTGGCGGATGCGGAAGGCAGTCAGATATTCTTTTGGGGACTGTTGCAGGATCGTCTCGAAGGAACGGAAGAGGTGGCTGCGGCTGACACCGACATAGTGGGCAATATCCTCCACCGTGATCGGGAAGGAATAATTGGCAGAAATATAGGAGATCGCAGTCTGCACATAGCTTCCGGCGGTGTTTAACTGCTCGTTGGTGTTTGCATGCTTCATAAAAAGTGCAAGTGTCTGATAGAGCCTGCCGGTCATTTCTACCGATTCCATGAATCCGTTGCCACGGGCATCATAGATACCAAGCAGATGCTCCTTGATGGTATCGGAGATTGGTCCGGTCGGAATCACCGGATGATCCTTTGAAAAGTCGGTTGCATTTAAGATCGCGGTGGCATCACTGCCGTTAAATCCCACCCAGGCATATTCCCAGGGAGTCTGTTTGTCGGCAAAGTAAGTGATCTCGGTCTGTGGATAGATCAGGAACGTATCACCGGCATGCAGGGTATAGGTGGCATTCGGTGTCTGGTAATAGCCGCTTCCGGACAGCACGTGATGGATCAGGTAATGATCACGTACACCCGGTCCCCACTGATAGGCAGGTTCGCATTTCTGGAAGCCGACATTGTAGACGGCAAGTGAAACAAGCTCACGTTTGCTGTTTTTGTAGGAATTCTTATATTTCTGTTCCATGGCAGGTGTCCTTTCGGTTTGAACTGTTACCATCATTATAAGCAGGAAACCGGTATAATGCAACAAAATGACATATATGTTATACATTTTCTCCTATTATTCAGCTGGAAGATGAATTATACTGACAGTAGATAAAGCGAAAGAACATTGCTTTACAGGAAAAGTATATGCAACATTTTTGTTGAAAGTAAGAATATCATTTGGCATTTATCAGACAAAATGATACAATGAAATCAGGCATATCATGTGGAGTAGTTTCACATGTAGTATATAGGATTAAGGAAAAGGAGCGTGGGCATATGGCAATTTTAGTAGCAGGCGGAGCAGGTTATATTGGCAGTCACACATGTGTAGAGCTGTTGGATGCAGGATATGATGTTGTTGTATACGACAATCTTGCAAATTCCAGCGAGAAGTCCTTAGAGCGTGTAGAAGCATTAACCGGAAAAAAGGTTACCTTTTATAAGGGGGATGTTTTAGACCGCGAACGGTTAGACGAAGTATTTAAAAAGGAACAGATTGAAAGCTGTATTAACTTTGCCGGCTTAAAGGCAGTCGGTGAATCCGTTGCAAAGCCTTGGGAATACTACAATAACAACATTGCAGGAACATTGACACTGGTGGATGTGATGCGTAAGAATGGCTGTAAGAACATTATTTTCTCATCTTCGGCAACCGTCTATGGTGATCCGGTGATGATCCCGATCACAGAGGAGTGCCCGAAGGGACAGTGTACGAATCCATACGGCTGGACAAAGTCCATGTTAGAGCAGATCCTTATGGATATCCAGAAGGCAGATCCGGAATGGAATGTGATCCTTCTTCGTTACTTCAATCCGATCGGTGCACATCCGTCAGGAACGATGGGAGAGAATCCAAACGGTATCCCGAACAATCTGATGCCTTATATCACACAGGTAGCAGTCGGAAAGTTAAAAGAACTTGGCGTATTCGGCAATGACTATGATACACCGGATGGAACAGGTGTCAGAGATTACATCCATGTCGTAGATCTTGCGATCGGTCATGTAAAGGCAGTCAAGAAGTTAGAGGATAACGAGGGACTTTCCATCTACAACTTAGGAACCGGTCATGGTTACAGCGTATTGGATATCGTAAAGAACTTCGAGGAAGCAAACGGAGTCAAGATCCCATACACAATCAAGCCAAGACGTCCGGGTGACATTGCAACCTGTTACTGCGATCCATCCAAGGCAAAGCGTGAGCTTGGCTGGGAAGCAAAATACGGCATCCGCGAGATGTGTGCAGATTCCTGGAGATGGCAGAAGAACAATCCAAACGGATATGAAGATTAAAGATTTGGCAATTATTATATAGGATAATATTGATAGAAAACCGGTTATTTCAATTGAAGTGACCGGTTTTTTGCATGGGACCTCTATTCTTTATTTGCGTTTTTAGCTGCGAGTGAAATCCACTGCTTACGAAAACCACAAGTGAAGCCTTTGCTGAACTTGTATGGTTGTAGTTGGCAGTTAGTTCACGATGAGCGTTGCAAATGTTTGCGGAACATAGTTTGTGTATTTTGTCAATTACAAAATTTGAAAACATTTTTTGACACCCGGATCATATAATATAGGGAAAGAATACAGGACCGGGGAATGTATGCAGAAATTCCTGACATTGAAAAAGTATCATGGATTAGGCAATGATTATCTGGTGCTTGATCCGAATAAGAATGAGATCCGGATGCAGGAACGTCATATTGTGCGGATGTGCAGGCGCAATATCGGTGTGGGGGCAGATGGAATACTGTATGGACCACTGATGGAGCATGGAAAAATCTATGTGAAGATCTTTAATCCGGATGGAAGTGAAGCGGAACGGAGTGGAAATGGTGTCCGTATTTTTGCAAAGTATCTGTTAGATGAGGGCTACATAAAAAGAAAATCGTTTGTGCTGACGACAAAGGCAGGCGATGTGACGATTGAATTCTTAAGTGAAGATGGAAGCCGGATGCGTGTCAATATGGGGCAGGCACGGTTTGCAGGTGCTCCACTGCCAAGGATTAAAAAGCGGGATGGAAGTCTGGTCACGGATGAGATCGTCAATGAACCATTGATCTTTCACGATAGCCTCTACAATGCAACCTGTGTTTCGATGGGGAATCCGAACTGCGTCATTATGATGGAAGAAGTCAATGATAAAAAGGCGAAGGCGCTCGGACCGTATGTAGAGAATGCGCCTTATTTTCCACAGCGGATCAATATGCAGCTTTGCCATGTGATCGATAAAGGGCATATTCAGGTAGAAATCTATGAGCGGGGAGCCGGATATACGTTAGCGTCCGGAACAGGTGCCTGTGCAGCGGCAGCGGCGGCTTACCGGATGGGACTGACCGGTGCAGATGTCCGTGTGGAGATGCCGGGCGGGGATCTGCGCGTGGAGATTGCGGATGATATGACGGTATATCTAACCGGCGAGGTGGAGAAAATTGCCTCGATTGAGGTCGCAGAGAACTTTTTTGCTTAAAAAAGTTTTGACATTTACGGCTACAGTGTATAGAATAGAAAAAGCGACATTTGTCAGAGTTTGTGACGTGACAATGAAAGGAACGAAGGACAATGAAAAAAATTCTTGATGTGATAACAGAGGAAATGGTCAGTGCATTTGAAGCAGCCGGACTGGATGCAAAGTATGCAAAGGTCACTCTGTCAAACAGACCGGATCTGTGTGAGTATCAGTGTAATGGTGCAATGGCGGCAGCGAAGGAATATAAAAAGGCACCGATCATGATCGCGGAGGCGGTTGTAGAGCAGTTACAGGGCAATCCGATGTTTGAGATGGTCGAGGCAGTAAAACCGGGATTTATGAATCTGAAGATCTCTAAGGAGTATCTGGCAGGATATTTACAGGAGATGCAGGCAGACGAAGAGCGCCTTGGCTGTGAGAAGACAGAGCATCCAAAGCGCATTATGATCGACTACGGCGGACCAAACGTTGCAAAGCCATTACATGTCGGACATCTGCGCTCTGCGATCATCGGTGAGAGTATCAAGCGGATTGGTAAGTTTATGGGACATGAGATGATCGGAGATGTCCACTTAGGCGACTGGGGACTTCAGATGGGACTGATCATTACGGAACTGAAGCTTCGTCAGCCGGATCTGGTTTATTTTGATGATTCTTATGAAGGAGAGTATCCGAAGGAAGCTCCGTTTACGATCTCTGAACTTGAAGATATCTATCCGACCGCAAGCGGAAAGTCGAAGGTCGATGAGAAGTTCAAGGAAGAAGCGATGCAGGCAACGTATGAGTTACAGCATGGCAGACGTGGCTATCAGGCATTGCTTTCCCATATCCTGAATGTTTCGGTTACCGACTTGAAGAAGAACTATGAGAATCTGAACGTTTCCTTCGAATTGTGGAAGGGTGAGTCCGATGCCCAGCCATATATTCCTGCCATGGTGCAGAAGATGAAGGATGACGGTTATGCATATATCAGCGATGGAGCATTAGTTGTTGATGTCAAGGAAGACACGGATACAAAGGAAATCCCGCCATGTATGATCTTAAAGTCAGATGGAGCATCCTTATATAATACGACGGATCTTGCAACGATCGTCTGGAGAATGAAGGATTATCATCCGGATAAGATCATCTATGTGGTAGATAAACGTCAGGAACTGTATTTTACCCAGGTGTTCCGCTGTGCGAGAAAGACACATCTGGTAGACGAGAATACTGAGTTACAGTTTTTAGGCTTTGGTACCATGAATGGCAAGGACGGCAAGCCGTTTAAGACAAGAGAAGGCGGTGTCATGCGTTTAGAGACACTGATCTCCGGTATCAATGAAGAAATGTATAAAAAGATCACGGAAAACCGTACGATGGACGAGGCAGAGGCACGTGAAACAGCAAAGGTCGTAGCACTTTCCGCAGTAAAATATGGAGATCTGTCGAATCAGGCATCCAAAGATTATATTTTCGATATGGATCGTTTCACTTCCTTTGAAGGAAATACCGGACCATACATCCTTTATACGATCGTGCGTATGAAGTCCATCCTGAATAAATACAAAGCAGCAGGAAAAAATGCGGATCATGCAAAGCTGCTTCCTGCACACTCTGAGAGCGAGAAGGCTTTGATGTTAGTTTTAAGCAGATTTAACGGCATGATGGAGAATGCATTTGAAGAGGTTGCACCACATAAGGTATGCTCTTATGTGTATGATCTTGCAAATGCTTTGAACCATTTCTACCATGAGACAAAGATCATGGCAGAAGAGCAGGAAGAAATCCAGGCCTCCTATATCCGTTTATTAGAGCTGACAAAGCGTGCATTAGAGATCTGTATCGATGTACTTGGCTTCTCTGCACCGGAACGGATGTAATGCAGATGGAAAAAGTATATCTGAAGGATAATTATAAGGGTGCTATCTTTGATCTGGATGGCACTCTTTTCGATTCGATGGGAGTCTGGCGGCAGATTGATGTGGATTTCCTTGGAAAGCGCGGATTTGAGGTGCCGGATGATTATCTGAAAGCGATCACAGCGAAGAATTTTAAGGATGCGGCGGATTACACGATCGCACGATTTGACCTGAAGGAATCACCGGAAGCGATCATGGATGAATGGTTTGCAATGGCAATCCATGCATATACCTATGAAGTGCCGTTAAAACCATATGTACGGGCGTATTTAGAAAAGCTGAAACAGAATGGGGTAAAGATCGCGGCAGCCACATCTTCGGACGAACGGTTGTTTTATCCGTGTATGGAGCATCATGATATTTTACAGTATTTTGATGCATTTGCAGTAACGACAGAAGTAAAGCGTGCGAAGGGATTCCCGGATGTCTATGACTGTGCTGCCGCAAAAATTGGCCTGAAAGCAGAGAAATGTGTGGTCTTTGAGGATATTTTAAAGGGTATTGAAGGTGCGAAAATGGGTGGATACCATACGGTTGGTGTAGAGGATATCCACTCTTCTTACGAGAAGGATGCAATCCGGGAACTGGCAGATGTGTATATTATTTCCTTTGAACAACTGTTATAATGGTAGAAATTATACAGAATGTATGATTTTTACGATAATTTTACGAAAGCGTTGACGCTGCATATGGTAAGATGGTACTATTGTACCATAAAAAGAAGAGGCATATGGAAAATGTCTCTTCTTTCTTGTTTGGACTTAAGTATATGTGGCATAAATACATGTAGGGAGATTATCTGGTATAAACGGATTAGAGAGAGGATGGAACACAAGATGAAGAAATGGAGCATTGTTTTTTTGACCGGTATTGTATCAATGGGAATGTTTTCCGGCTGCGGAAAAGTTGCTGCGCAAAAACAGGTAGATGGACTGGAAGCAATTAACAGCACGGAGAATGCGACAGAGACTACCGGTAAGGTATCCCTGACGCTCTGGGGTGCGAAGGAAGATAAGGAGCTTCTGACACAGATCGTAGATAACTTTAAGCAGGAATATGCAGGACAGGCAGATTTTGACATTACAATTGGGGAACAGTCAGAATCTGAATGCCGCGATGTTCTGCTCGGTAATGTAGAAGAAGCTGCGGATGTATTTACATTTGCAGATGACCAGTTAATGGCACTGGCAGCATCCGGGGTATTAAAGCCGGTTGAAAATGCAGATGCGGTCAAGTCTGCAAATGCAGAGGGTGCGGTAACAGCAGCATCCATCGGAGATGATCTGTATGCCTATCCACTGACTGCGGATAACGGATATTTTATGTTTTATGATAAATCCGTATTCAGTGATGAGGATGTAAAGACCTTAGACGGCATGTTGAATGCTGCCACAGCCGCAGGGAAGAAGGTCGCCATGGACTGGAGCTCCGGCTGGTATCTGTATTCTTTCTTTGGAAATACAGGCATGGAGCTGGGCTTAAATGAGGATGGTATTTCTAATCATTGTGACTGGAATTCCACGGATAATAAGATCAAGGGTGTAGATGTTGCGCAGGCAATGCTTGCAATTTCTGCGAATCCGGGATTTATCAATACAAATGACGAAGGATTTACAGCCGGAGCAAAGGATGGCAGTATTGCAGCCGGAATCAGTGGTGTCTGGTCAGCAACGGAATTACAGAAGGCATGGGGCAAGAACCTCGGTGCAGCAAAGCTCCCAACCTATACCTGCGGGGATGCACAGGTACAGATGGCATCCTTTGCCGGGTATAAGCTGGTTGGCGTGAATTCTTATTCAAAGCATACGGACTGGGCAACGAAGCTTGCTGAGTGGATCACCAGTGAAGAGAATCAGAAGCTGCGTTTTGAAATGCGTGGACAGGGTCCGGCCAATACGAATGCGGCTTCCGCAGATGAAGTGAAAAAGTCCCCTGCAATACAGGCATTGATCGCACAGAGTGAGTTTGCGAGCTTACAGCGAATTGGTAATAATTACTGGTCACCGATTGCGGAATTTGGTGCATCCATGGCACAGGGCAATCCTTCCGGTAAGGATTTACAGGAACAGTTAGATACGATGGTCGAGGGCATTACAGCCTCGAATGCACAGTAAGGGAGGATGATGTTGATGAAGAATGCAAATAATACATCAAATACAAAGAAACGCCGGAGCAGTATACGAACCATGATTATGGTTCCGGTTATGGTTCTTGGTATTGTGTCAATCATATCGAATATCATGGCGATCCGTAATATCAACAACGTAAATAACAATGCGTCAGAGATCGCAGATGTACATATGTCAGAGATTACGAAGCTTGCTGCCATCCAGGAAAAGACACAGAACATCCACAAGCTGGCATTATCCCATATCATTGCAACGGATTTTGATACCATGATCGGTATTGTAGGTGACATCGAGGCGAAGGAAACAGAGGTAGAAGAAAACTTAAAGGATTATGCACCGTATGTTTCCGAAGAGGATGTCGATAATTACAATACACTGATCAAAAATTACAAGTCTTTTAAAAAGGCAATCGTTAATCTGATGGCATACAGTGCAAAGGGTGATACGGCAGGAGCGTATGCGTGTGCAAATGGCGATGTTGCTGACGGTGGTACTGCAATGCAGACGGCCATGGACAATATGAGTGTCAATATCAATGCAGCCGCACAGGAATCCCGCGACCAGCTTTCTGCTGTCTATGCAACCGCATTGACGACGAATATTATCACGATTATGATCAGTATTATTTCGATTATTGGAGCATCCGTTATTGTTATGCGCCATGTTATCCGTCCGGTAAAGAAAGTGGCGAAGGAATTATCTGTGATCATTTCGGATATTGACCGCAGGGAAGGCGATCTGACGAAGCGTGTAACTGTGAAGTCAAACGACGAGATTGGAGCACTTGGACGTGGTATCAATACCTTTATGGAAAAGTTACAGAATATTTTCAATACGATCACAAAGAACTCAACCAGAATGGATATTGTCGTAAGTGAAGTATTAGGAAGCGTCCATACTTCCAATGACAGTGCATCGGATCTTTCCGCACTGACGGAAGAACTTGCAGCAACCATGCAGGAGGTCGCAAACAATGCAGCTACGATCAATGGCAATGCCGAGTCTGTAAGTCAGGAAGTACAGCATATTGCAATGAAGTCAAATGAGATCAATGACTACTCAAAGAATATGAAGCAGCATGCAGACAATATGGAGAATACTGCACGTATCAATATGGAACAGATCAGCCAGAAGGTAAACGAGATCTTAGATGTCTTAAATTATGCGATCGAAGAAAGCAGCAGCGTAGATCAGGTGAACTCTCTGACAAATGAGATCTTAAGTATTTCCAGTCAGACGAACCTGCTTGCATTGAATGCTTCAATCGAGGCAGCAAGGGCAGGAGAGGCAGGTAAGGGATTTGCAGTTGTGGCGGGCGAGATCAGCAACCTTGCAGATTCCAGCCGTGATACAGCTAATAATATCCAGCAGATCAATACGGTCGTAACGAATGCCGTTCATAATCTTGCCGAGAATGCCAACAATCTGGTTTCCTATATGACAGAGTCCATCCTGCCACAGTTTGAATCCTTTGTTACAGCAGGTGGGGAATATCGTGACAATGCAACTTACATTGAAGCTACGATGAATGAATTCAATGAGAAGACAGATGAACTGAAGAGTGTTGTTGCAGAGATCGCATCTTCCATCCAGTCCATCACATCTGCGATTGAGGAAGGTGTACGTGGTGTAACCGGAGCTGCAGAAAGTACACAGGTTCTGGTAGAGGATATGGACAATATCACAAGACGTATGGATGAGAATAAAGAGATTGCTGGAGATTTACAGCAGGAGGCAACGATCTTTAAAAAGTTATAATATCGAATCTGTAAAGGGTATAGAAAAACGACAGTTTTGGGAAAACTCCAAACTGTCGTTTCTTAGTATCTGTTTCGTATCAGCTGTTACTTTATCTGGTGTATAGCGGTATTTTTCAGAAAGGATGCTTTAATAACCAAGTTCTTCTCCGATCAGAAATACTTTGATTCTGCCCGGAATACCGCTGCGTCTTGTAATAACCGTCTGGTTGCAGATGCAGTCCGGAGACAGGCAGTCTGCGCATACACCGGTGATTGCACAAGGGGTATGTTTATTTAAACGGTTGCAGTTCATCGGAGAGGCAGTATTGTGGACACGTAACAAAGCATCCTGCTCATTACGGCATACCTTGTTCATGCCGGCTAAGATAAAGACGGTCTTTGGACCATAGATGAGTGCCGCAGCACGGTTGCCGTTTCCATCGACGTTGATCAGTTCGCCATCCATGGTGATCGCATTGGTGCTCATAAAGTAGTAGTCTGCAGAAAGTGCTTTATGATAGATCTCGGTTGTTTCTTCCGGTGACGTTGCTGTGCTTCTGTCATAAAGGGTGATAGAGGGATTATTCTGAAGTGAATCTAACATGCCACTTTCACTTAGGGTCATGGAACCGCCATAGCTGACGGTACATCCTTCGCTCAGATAGCTGTTTAATTTTTCAACAGCTTCTTTTGCCGTCTCGAAATAAAAGCCTTCCATCTGCCGCTTTTCAAGATTTATTTTAATAGTTGCAGCAACATTCTTATAATAGGTACTTTTTGGATTCATTGGGATACTTCCTTTCATATGTTAAATTCGCAGTGTCAGTTTGCTGACGGACAGAACTTGTTCTGTTTGATTCGCACTATCAAACATTGCGCGATATACTAATTACGATTTCTCTGTGCAAAGCACTCTCGAAATCGCAACAAACATTCGCAATTCGAGCTGTCGCTCTGCTTGCTCATATTTGTTTATCTGTCAAATAAATCAGTAATAATATCTGCAAGCAGACATATTACTGATTTGCTTGACAGAATTATTATAACATAAAATAATACTTGTGAAAAAGCAAATATTCTGCTATATTTCCTAATGGAACAAAAAGCTTGTGCCTGTGCACACTTGGCACAAACTCGATTTACAAAAACGCGTGCGGAAATGGAGAACATTATGACAAAAATTGATATTATTTCAGGATTTTTAGGAGCTGGTAAGACGACCTTCATCAAGAAAATGATCGAAGAGGCGTTCGGAGGCGAGAAGATTGTATTAATAGAAAACGAGTTTGGTGAGGTTGGAATTGATGGCGGATTTTTAAAGGACGCCGGAATTGAGATTACAGAGATGAACTCCGGCTGCATCTGCTGTTCACTGGTCGGAGATTTTGGTAAGAACTTAAACGAAGTGATCGAGAAGTTCCATCCGGATCGTATTTTGATCGAGCCGTCCGGAGTAGGAAAATTATCCGATGTTATGAAGTCGGTCATCAATGTGGAAAAGGAACAGGATGTAAAATTAAATGCACTTGTTACAGTTGTAAATGCGACAAAGGCATCTAAGCAGATGAAAGCATTCGGTGAGTTCTTTAACAACCAGATCGAGTATGCAACTACGATTATCTTAAGCAGAAGCCAGAATGCAACACCGGAGCAGTTAGAGCTTTGTGTAAAGCAGATGCAGGCATTAAATGAAAAGGCAGCCATTATCACAACCCCTTGGGATGCGATCAAGGGCGAGCAGATCTTAAAAGTAATGGAAGGACAGGATTCCTTAGAGATGAAGACTTTAGCAGAAGCACATCATGATGAGGAAGAACATGAGCATCATCACGATCACGACCATGAACATGATGAGAACTGTACCTGCGGATGTCATGATCACGACCATGAGGAACACGAGCATCACCACGACCATGAAGAGCATGAGCATCATCATGACCATGAGGGGCATGAACATCACCATGATCACGACCATGAGCATGATGAGAACTGTACCTGCGGATGCCATGATCATGATCACGAGCATCATCACCATCATCATGCAGATGAGGTATTTACAAGCTGGGGCAAAGAGACACCGCATAAGTTTACAAGAGAGGCAGTAGAAGAAATCTTAAAGACCTTAAGCGAGACAGAAGATTATGGTGTGATCCTTCGTGCAAAGGGAATGGTAGAGGATGTCAATGGCTCCTGGATCTATTTTGATATGGTTCCGGGCGAGTATGAATTACGTGACGGAGAGCCGGATTATACCGGAAGACTGTGCGTGATCGGTACAGGCATTGATGGACATAAGTTAGAAGAATTATTTGGAATCGCATAAGCCAGTTGCTGGATATGCAGGGAAAGGAAAAGTAAAATGCAGGAAATACCAGTATATGTATTTACCGGATTTATGGATAGCGGAAAGACATCTTTGATTCAGGAGACACTTTTTGAAAATGATTTTGGCGGCGGCAACAAGACCCTGATCATCTGTTGTGAAGATGGGGAAAAGGAGTACGATGCCGAGAAGTTAAAGACGATCAATGCACAGGTAACTATGTTAGAAGAACAGGATGCCTTTAATGAAGAAGTGTTAAATCAGCTGAATCTGGAGTTTTTACCGGAGCAGGTATTTATTGAGTATAACGGAACCTGGGACGTTGCGACATTGTTAGAAACAAAGCTTCCAAAGGGCTGGATCATTGTCCAGTCCTTAGCAACCGTTGATGCAACTACCTTTGAGATGTATTTAAACAATATGCGCCAGATGATCATGGAGCAGCTTTTTAAGGCAGATGTAGTTATTTTTAACCGTTGTGATGACAATACGCCAAAGGGCAAGTTCCGTCGTGCAGTCAAGGCACAGAACCGTCCGGCACAGATTGTTTACGAGCGTGCAGACGGATCGGTTGATGAAGGCGCTGATGAAGAACTTCCGTTTGACATCAATCAGGAAGTGATCGAGTTAAGTGATGCGGATTATGCACTGTGGTATATGGATGCCATGGATGATCCGAAGAAGTATGAGGGCAAAAAGATCAAGTTCCTTGCACTGGTCTATAACCCGGAAAAGAAGATGAAAAAGGGTATGTTTGTACCGGGACGTTTCGCAATGACTTGCTGCGTTGAAGACGTACAGTTTATCGGATTCAAGGCAAAATATGCGAACTCTGAGGAGATCAAGCATAAGTCCTGGATCGAACTGACCGCAGAAGTAAGGGTAGAATTTGCAAAAGAGTATCGTGGCAAAGGACCGGTCTTATATCCGATTTCCATAGAGCCGGCAGAGAAACCGGAAGATGAACTCGTATACTTCTCATAGAATAAAAGCATGTGAAACCAAAAAGGCAGTCTGTAGAAAAAGTGATTTTTTCTATGGGCTGTTTTTTCTTGAAATTCACAAAGCGGAATTATTTATAAAAAAAATATGATTCGTATAGCATTATGAAGAAGAATCGTATATAATATGCTATGTTAGCTTAGCAATTCTTTTATATCTATTAGGTGAATATAGTATATATATTTCACTTCAATCATGAAAAGGTATTACATTAGTATGGGATACTTTTCATGGATCGGATCGTTAAGATCAACTCTAAAGAACATTTTTCATTCCACAAAATCACAGAATATAAGACAATGGCAGGAGAGCATATGACTGAATGCGTCATAAAGAGTCAATCAAGTCAAAGAGAATCAAGCAAAAATTCAAGGGTTTATGACTAAGAATGCTATAAAGAGCAGACCAAGTCAAAGAGCAACAAGCAAAAATCCAAGAGTATATGACTAAAAAAGCCATAAAGAGCAAATTAAGTCAAAGAGCATCAAACAATTTTCCGAGAGTATATGACTGAAAATACTATAAAGAGCAGATCAAGTCAAAGAGCATCAAACAATTTCCCAAGAGTATATGACTGAAACCGCCATAAAGAGCAAATTAAGTCAAAGAGCATCAAACAATTTTCCAAGAGTATATGACTGAAAATACTATAAAGAGCAGATCAAGTCAAAGCTCATCAACCAAAAACCAAAGAGCATATGACTAAAAAGCCATAAAGAGCAGATCAAGTCAAAAATCACCAAGCAACATACAAAGAGTATATGACTAAAACCACTATAAAGAGTTGATCAAGTCAAAAAGGGGGAAACGTATGAAAGGATTAAAGAACATGCTATTAGAGGAGCAGGGGCGTCTGGAAGCAATCATTGCGAAGGTGCAGAATGAAAAGCAGAATCTGCCGGATGGACGACTCAGAGTGTCGGTGGATAAGGGATATATCCGGTATTATCATTGCTTAGACAGTGAGAGGGCGGAAGCATATATCCGAAGAGACGAAATGGAACTGGCAAAGGGACTGGCACAAAAGGGGTATAATGAGAAAGTTTTGAAGCTGGCGGAAAAGAGGCGGGAACAGATCTGCATGATCCTTGCAGACTATGATGACCGGGAAATCGAGAATTGTTATTATGAAGAACATATGGCAAAACGACGTTTGATTCAACCGGTTGAATCTACCTGGGAGGAACGGCTTGAGAACTGGTTAAAAGGAACGTATGAAGGGAAGCCTTTTTTGGATGATACAAAGGCAATTTATACGGAGAAGGGAGAACGAGTGCGTTCAAAATCAGAAAAAATATTGGCGGATTATTTTTATCATCATGATATTGCATATAAATATGAATGTCCTCTTATATTAAAAGGATTCGGAAGGATTTATCCGGATTTTACTTTCTTATCCAAAAAAACAGGACAAGAAATCTATTGGGAGCACGATGGTATGATGGATCAGGCAGATTATGCAAGACAGGCAATACGAAAGATAGAAGCATATGAAAAGAATGGAATATTTCCGGGGGAGAGGCTGATACTGACTTTTGAAACAGAGCAGACCACATTGAATTCAGATCTTATAGCAGCACAGGTGGAACGTTATCTATAGATTTAAAATAGAGGGTGGAAGATTATGCGATGCATCCGCTCGGGTGCGAGCGTGTGTGGCAAGCGTATACTTTATTTCAATGGTGTTCTTTCCTGGTTGATGCGGGATAAATGAGCCAATATCAAAAAACATAATAAAAAATGCTCATTTACGACTTCGTAAATAAGCACTTCTCGGGTTGGGCTGTTATGAAAATAACAAACAGTTCGTAGGGGAATCGAACCCCTGATTCTGCCGTGAGAGGGCAGCGTCTTAACCGCTTGACCAACGAACCATAAAACAAATATGAAATTGTGATTGAGCAGTTCGTAGGGGAATCGAACCCCTGATTCCGCCGTGAGAGGGCGGCGTCTTAACCGCTTGACCAACGAACCTTGTGTAACAACCGAAAACTAGATTACCATAGGATTACGAAAAAAGCAACACTTTTTTTATAAAAATTTTGAAGAAAATTGTAAAAGAGGCGTCAAAGCGTGATAAAACCTAGGAAAATTTAAAAAAAGAACTTGCATTCAGATAGAGAAAGTGGTATGGTTATTACGATAACATGATGGTGATTAAGTTGAGAGTGGGCATTCGTCCACTCTCAATTCACGTTTAGAAGCAGAAAGGTGGCTTGGTATGTCAAAAAAAGAAGTATATGAACAACGGACGGAGGAACTCATCACACCGATCGTTGACCGGGAAGGCTTTGAACTTGTGGATGTCGAGTATGTCAAGGAAGGTGCAGACTGGTATTTGCGTGCCTACATTGACAAGGAAGGCGGCATTACAGTCAATGACTGCGAACTGGTTGCAAGGGAGATGAATGAGATCCTTGACAGAGAAGATTACATCGAAGGATCTTATATCTTCGAAGTGAGTTCACCGGGACTTGGCAGGCCACTGAAGAAAGAAAAAGATTATGTGCGGGCAATGGGTAAGGAATTAGAGATCCGCACATACCGGATGATCAACCATGAGAAGGAATTCTACGGAATTCTAAAAGCTTATGATGACGCATCCGTTACCGTAGAAACAGAAGATGGAGAAGAACTCGTTTTTGAGAAAAAGGATATCGCTCTGATCCGTCTTGCATTTGACTTTTAACATTAAATATAGTAAATGGAGGATAAAAAAATGGGTAACAACAATGAATTGTTAGAAGCACTTACAATCTTAGAGAAGGAGAAAAATATCAGCAAGGATACGCTGTTAGAAGCAATCGAGAATTCACTTTTAACTGCCTGCAAGAATCACTTTGAGAAGTCGGATAACATCAAGGTAAACATCAATCCGGAGACCTGTGAGTTCCATATCCTTGCAGCAAAGACCATCGTAGAGAAGGTCGAGGATGAATGTACCGAGATCTCACTTGCAAATGCACGTATGATGGATTCCCGTTATCAGCTCGGTGAGGTTGTAAATGTTGAGATCAAGTCCAAAGAGTTTGGACGTATCGCAACCCAGAATGCGAAGAACGTGATCTTACAGAAGATCCGTGAGGAAGAGAGAAAGGTACTGTTCAGCCAGTATTACAGCATGGAAAAAGATGTGGTAACCGGTGTTGTCCAGCGTTATGTTGGTAAGAACGTATCCATCAATCTTGGAAAAGTAGATGCGATGTTAACAGAAAATGAGCAGGTAAAAGGAGAAGTATTCCAGCCTACCGAGCGAATCAAAGTATACATCTTAGAAGTGAAATCCACACCGAAGGGACCAAAGATCTTAGTATCCCGTACCCATAAGGAATTAGTAAAACGTCTGTTTGAGTCCGAAGTTTCGGAGGTAAAGGACGGAATCGTAGAGATCAAGAGCATTGCAAGAGAAGCAGGAAGCCGTACGAAGATCGCGGTATGGTCCAATGATCCGGATGTAGATCCGGTTGGCGCATGTGTTGGTATGAACGGAGCACGTGTCAATGCGATCGTCAATGAACTTCGTGGTGAGAAGATCGATATCATCAACTGGAATGAGAATCCTGCAATGTTAATTGAGAATGCATTAAGTCCTGCAAAGGTTATTTCCGTAATCGCAGATGGCGAAGAGAAGACCGCAAAGGTCGTTGTACCGGATTACCAGTTATCTCTTGCAATCGGTAAAGAAGGACAGAATGCAAGACTTGCTGCAAGACTGACAGGCTTTAAGATCGACATCAAGAGTGAGACACAGGCAAGAGAATCCGGTGAGTTCATGGATTATGAGAACGACTACGAGGATGATTATGAAGACTACGATGAGTCCGGTGAATATACAGAGGATGGATCCTATGCAGAGGATGCCGGATATGAGGTAGAAGAAGAGGCTGGTGAACAGGCAGATGGCGACAACTAAAAAGATACCGATGCGTCAGTGCGTGGGATGCGGTGAGATGAAAGCCAAAAAGGACATGATACGTGTGATCAGGACGACAGAGGGTGAGATTACACTCGATGCAACCGGAAGAAAGAACGGACGAGGTGCATATATCTGTGTGGACAGTGCATGTCTTGCGAAGGCAGAGAAGAACCGTGGGTTATCCCGGTCACTAAAGACTGAGATTCCTCCGGAAATCTACGAGGAATTAAAAAAGGAGATGCTTGAGATTGAAACCAGATAAGATATTATCTCTGCTTGGAATCACAGCAAAATCCGGCAGTATCGCAAGTGGAGAATTTTCAACGGAGAAGGCAGTCAAGGAATACCGGGCATATCTGGTGATCGTGGCGGGCGATTCTTCGGATAATACGAAAAAGAAGTTCTCGGATATGTGCAGCTTCTACGAAGTGCCGTATGCAGAATATTCCACCAAGGAATCCTTAGGACACTGTATTGGAAAAGAATTTCGGGCATCACTTGCAGTGACGAATGAAGGGCTTGCAAAATCCCTGTTAAAGCAGTTAAACCAGCAATAGATCGTAACGGAACACCAATGGAGGTATGAGATTTAATGGCAAAAATGAGAGTTTATGATTTCGCAAAAGAAATGAAAATAGAAGCCAAAGAAATAGTAAGTATGCTAAAGGGTACGCAGTATGAGGTAAAGGCAGCCGCCAGCAACATCGAAGATGATGGACAGAAATATGTCCGTGAGCATTTAGGCGGAGCTCCAAAGACAGAAAAGCCAAAAGCAGAGCAGCCAAAAGAGCAGGCAAAGCCATCACAGCCGAAGGCAGAGCAGCCAAAAACAGAACAGGCAAAACCAGCCGCTGAAAAACCGGCAGAAAAGTCAGAGGCAAGACCGAAGAAAAAGGCAAGTATTTCTGCTGTGTTTAATCCACAGAACAGTAAGCAGATGAGCGGAGGACGCAGACAGAGCTATCATACAAATGCAACAGACAGAAGTTCCCGTCCGCAGGAGAACCGCCCATCCCAGGCACGTCCACAGGAAGCACGTCCGGTTCAGCCAAAGCCAGAACAGGCAAAGCCGGTAACAGAAGCAAAGCAGCCGACAGAAAAGCCGGCAGAGGTTAAGACTTCTGTAACACCAGAGCAGCCAAAGGCACCGGAACGTCAGGTGGTAAATGCCAGAATGGTTCAGGAACGTATTGCTGCACAGGCACGTGCAAATGGTGCAAACCGCCAGAGAAATAACCATCAGGGCAACCGTCCGCAGGGCGACCGCCCACAGGGTGACCGTAACGGAGGCAACCGTTATCAGGGTAACCGTAACAATAACGGAAGACCATACAATAACAATGGCAGACCGGGTTCTTATGGATCAAACGGACAGGGCGGACGCAATGGCGCACCGAATCGTAATGGCCAGCAGGGCGGACGCAGATTAGATCAGGAGATCAACAGTTTCAACAAGGATTCCGTAAAGTCTGCTCCGGAAGAGATCCGTACCAAGGAGAGCCGTGAGAATCGTGACCGTGATAACCGCAGAAACAAGAATCAGGATTACGATAAGTTAGGCAGCAAGAAGCAGGAAAGATATATCAATCTTGAGAAGAATGGCGGAAAGAAGAAGAAACCACAGCCACAGCCGCAGCCAAAGGAAGAAGATACCATTCGTTCTATTTCCCTTCCGGAACATATGACGATCAAAGAGCTTGCAGACAAGATGAAGGTGCAGGCATCCGCAATCGTTAAGAAGCTGTTCTTAAAGGGTCAGATGGTAACGGTAAATCAGGAGATCAAGTACGAAGATGCGGAAGAGATCGCATTAGAGTTTAACTGCATTGCAGAGCCGGAAGTAAAGGTAGACGTGATTGCCGAACTTTTAAAAGAGGACGAAGAGGATGAAAGCACATTAGTTGCAAGACCACCGGTAGTCTGTGTTATGGGTCATGTCGATCATGGTAAGACTTCCTTACTTGATGCAATCCGTAATACACACGTTACCGACCGTGAGGCAGGTGGTATCACACAGCATATCGGTGCTTATGTGGTAAGTATCAACGGACAGAAGATCACCTTCTTAGATACACCGGGTCATGAAGCATTTACTGCAATGCGTATGCGTGGCGCAAAGTCTACGGATATCGCGATCTTAGTAGTCGCTGCAGATGACGGTGTTATGCCACAGACCGTAGAAGCGATCAACCATGCAAAAGCAGCCGGAATCGAGATCATTGTAGCAATCAATAAGATCGATAAGCCGAATGCAAATGTAGACCGTGTAAAACAGGAGTTATCTGAGTACGAACTGATCCCGGAAGACTGGGGTGGAAGTACGATTTTCGTTCCGGTATCTGCACATACACATGAAGGTATCGATAATCTGTTAGAGATGATCCTTCTGACCGCAGAGGTATGTGAGTTAAAGGCAAATCCAAACCGTCAGGCACGTGGTGTTATTATCGAGGCACAGCTGGATAAGGGACGTGGTGCAGTTGCAACCGTTCTGGTACAGAAGGGAACCTTACATGTCGGAGAACCGATCGCCTGCGGTAGTGCATTTGGTAAGGTGCGTGCGATGATCGATGATAAGGGACGCCGTGTGAAAGAGGCAGGACCATCTACTCCGGTAGAGATTCTTGGATTATCCTCTGTACCGGATGCAGGTGAGACCTTTGTAGCATGTGAATCCGAGAAGGATGCAAGAAACTTTGCAGAGACTTATATTTCCGAAGGAAAAGAGAAGCTGCTTGAGGAGACACGTTCTAGAATGTCCTTAGACGATCTCTTCTCACAGATCCAGTCCGGAAATGTCAAAGAGTTAGATATCATTGTTAAGGCAGATGTACAGGGATCGGTAGAAGCAGTAAAACAGAGTCTTGTGAAGCTGTCAAATGATGAAGTCGTTGTCAAGATCATCCATGGTGGTGTAGGTGCAATCAATGAATCCGATGTTATCTTAGCATCTGCTTCGAATGCGATCATCATTGGATTTAATGTCCGTCCGGATCCTACAGCTAAGGTTACCGCAGATAATGAGGGCGTAGACATCCGTCTGTACAAGGTCATCTATAATGCGATCGAGGATGTAGAAGCAGCCATGAAGGGTATGTTAGATCCTGTTTTCGAAGAGAAGGTAATCGGTCATGCCGAGATCCGTCAGATCTTCAAGGCTTCCGGTGTCGGAAATATTGCAGGTTCTTACGTATTAGACGGTACGTTTGAGAGAGGCTGTAAGGTGCGTATTTCCCGTGAAGGCAAGCAGATCTTCGAAGGTGATCTTGCATCCTTAAAGAGATTTAAAGATGATGTCAAGGAAGTAAAAGCCGGATATGAATGTGGTCTTGTGTTCGATGGCTTCAATGATATTGAAGAGTTAGATCAGGTAGAAGCGTATAAGATGGTAGAGGTTGCGCGATAATCTGTATGTATCATGTGCTTTGTAGCGATACAAGGCACATTGGTATCGTCGAATTTGTCAGGAAGGAAGAGGACGAAGACTATGCGAAAAAACAGTATGAAAAATATGCGGATCAATGGCGAGGTTTTACGGGAACTTGCCGGGATCATCCGTGGTGAGATCAAGGATCCACGTATCAATCCGATGACCAGTGTGGTTGCGGTTGAAGTGGCACCGGATCTGAAGACCTGCAAGGCATATATCAGTGTCTTA
Organism: Lachnospiraceae bacterium; assembly: GCA_022764465.1. GTDB lineage: Bacteria > Bacillota > Clostridia > Lachnospirales > Lachnospiraceae > Roseburia_C. The sequence goes on from JALERL010000019.1 coordinate 24,337, forward strand.
GGAGATGAACAGTCCCAGAAGGATACGCTTGCAGGATTAAAGAGTGCGGAAGGCTATATCCGCCGCACCCTTGCAAAAAACATCAATCTCAGAAACACACCGGAGATCCATTTTATTTTAGATCAGTCGATCGAGTATGGTGTCCACATGTCAAAGATGATTGATGAGGTAAATCACAAGGAAGAAGAAAACTAGGCAGACAGGAACGGACGGAGGAAGCTATGCAGTTAGAGACATTGTTAAAGGATGTTAAGACCGTTGGACTTGCCGGACACCAGAAGCCGGATGGCGACTGTGTCGGCTCGACACTTGCAGTATATAATTATATCCGTAAGTATCATCCGGGAATAGAGGTTGTGCTTTATTTAGAGCCGATCCCGAATATTTTCAAGTTCTTAAACGGTGCGGATGAGATCGTACACGATTGCAGTGCGGATCGCGTTTTTGATCTGTTTATTGCGATGGACTGTGGAGATATCGGTAGATTAGGTGATGCAGCAAAGTATTTTGAAACGGCAAAAAGGACGTTCTGCATTGACCATCATATCAGCAATGACAGCTTTGCGGATGAAAATTATATTTTTCCGGAGGCAAGCTCAACGAGTGAACTGGTATTTGAACTGTTAGATACCGATAAGATCACAAAAGAGATCGCAGAGTGTATCTATCTTGGAATCATCCATGACACCGGGGTATTCCAGTATTCCTGTACGTCTGCAAAGACCATGAATGCGGCAGGAATCCTGATGGAAAAAGGCATCAACTTCAGTAAGATCGTCGATGACACTTTTTTTGAAAAGACCTATGAACAGAACCGGATCATGGGACAGGCACTCGTAGACAGTGTCTTATATCTGGATGGAAAGTGTATCGCTACGGTCGTAACGGCAGAGGAAATGCAGGAGTTTCAGGTAGAACCGAAGCATTTAGAAGGAATTGTCCAGCAGTTACGTGTAACGAAGGATGTGGAAGCAGCTGTCTTTTTATATGAGAATGGCACAGACAGCTTTAAAGTCAGCCTGCGTTCGAATGGAAAGGTGGATGTGGCAGCGATCGCCATGAAGTTTGGCGGCGGCGGACATGTCCGTGCAGCAGGTGTGACGATGAGCGGTTCATCTGAAAAGATCGTAGCACAGATCGTGGCTGAGATTGAGAGCCAGTTATAGAAGAAAATCACAGAAAGGGATCGTTTTACTATGAATGGAATTATCAATGTTTATAAGGAACAGGGATATACCTCCTTTGATGTGGTTGCAAAGCTTCGTGGAATATTGAAACAGAAAAAAATCGGGCACACCGGTACGCTTGACCCTGATGCGTGCGGTGTGCTTCCGGTCTGTTTGGGAAAGGCAACGAAGGTATGTGAACTGCTGACCGATAAGGATAAGGTATACGAAGCAGTTCTTTTGCTTGGCAGGACAACCGATACCCAGGATACAACAGGACAGACACAAAGTACCCATGAAGTTACCTGTACGAACGAACAGGTAACGGACGCGGTCAGTCACTTCATCGGGGATTACGATCAGATACCACCGATGTATTCGGCATTAAAGGTGAATGGGAAAAAGCTGTGTGATCTGGCAAGAGCCGGGATCGAAGTGGAACGAAAGTCAAGGCGCGTGCATATTTTCTCGATTGATATACTGGATATGGAGCTTCCACGGGTAAAGATGCGGGTGCACTGCTCGAAAGGAACCTACATCCGCACACTCTGTCAGGACATCGGAGAGATGCTTGGCTGTGGCGGCTGCATGGAGTCCCTGCTCCGTACAAGAGTTGCTGATTTTGATCTGGAACATGCATACCGTCTGTCTGAGATCGAAGAGGCAGTAAGGAATCAGACCATTGCACAGATGATCGCACCGATCGATCAGGTGTTTTTGCATTATCCGGCACTTACGGTCAAAGCAGGTTATGAGAAGCTGTTATATAATGGTAACCGGATGCCGGAAGAAAGTATTTTAGAGCAGGATGTGCTGGCAGCACTGAAAGATGCCATGGCGTCAAAAGATGCCAAAGCACAGGAAGATGCACAGACACAGAAATGTGCACGGGCAGCAAAGGATGCATGGGTCAGGATCTATGATGCGGCCGGAGCGTTTATTGGAATCTATGAATACAGAAAGCCACAGCAGGAGTTAAAACCGGTAAAGATATTTATGGAATAAAAGGGCGTGGGTATTACGATGGAATATATAAAAGGTACAACAAGCTTTCATATTGAAGATCAGACGGTGGTTTCGTTTGGAAAATTTGACGGGCTGCATTTAGGGCATGAGCTTTTGATGGAAAAAATGCTCGCGAAGAAAAAGACCGGGTTAAAGTCGGTGATCTTCACGTTCGACATTCCACCAAGACGGCGTGCATTTGATGTGGAAGCAAAGGTGCTTACCACCAATGAAGAAAAAATGCATCTGTTTGAGCGGATCGGCATTGATTATCTGATCGAGTGTCCGTTTACGGAAGAGATCATGTGCATGGATGCGGCAGACTTTGTAAAAAAGATTGTAACCGAATTAAATGTCAAAGCGATGATCGTTGGTACAGACTTCTACTTCGGGCATAACCGTGGCGGAGATTACCATACGTTGCAGCAGTATGCGGATGAACTGGGCTATGAGGTCAGTGTGGTAGATAAGATGCAGTATGAGAACCGCGATATCAGCAGCACATTTGTGCGGGAGGAGATCGCTGCCGGAAACATGGAACGCGCAAACCATTTGCTTGGTTATCACTATTTTGTACAGGGAAAGGTCGAACATGGCAATCATTTAGGCGGACCGGTGCTTGGCTGTCCGACAGTAAACCTGCTTCCTGCTGCGGACAAGCTGCTTCCTCCGAACGGTGTCTATGTCGCAGAGGTAGTGATCGGGGATCAGATCTGTCAGGGAATTGCAAATGTCGGTTGTAAGCCTACGATCGAAGGAAAAAATCCGATCGGTGTAGAGACACATATTTTTGATTTTGATAAGGATCTGTATGGAACCATGATCCGGGTAGAATTCTTATCCAGAGTCCGTGCGGAACAGAAATTTGCTTCCATTGAGGAACTGCGTGCACAGCTTCAGGAAGATATCGCATACGGCAGAAGCTTTTTCAAGCAATATTAAGCGATCTTTTTGTATAATCGGAAGATAAATGTTACATAATTATTACATAAATGTGATAAAAGTATTGACAAGAGAAAGAACTGCGCTTATAATTCCAATTATGTGTAAGGTAGCAGAAGGTACAGACGCGTGAATGCATAGACAGAAGCGTGTAGTGATAACGATAAATGGAGAATGTAGGAAGCAGGAGGTATTTATGAGACTGGGACTGGTAAAAACAGTAGGATTTCTAACCGTATGTGGTATTGTTGCCGGTGCATCCGGAGTTTCTGCAAAAGCAGAGGGATTGAATTCGGGCGTTTCCGTGGCAATGAGTTCTTATATGAACCTTTCAGAGGTGGCTGCCAAGGCAGTAACAGAGGCGGCAACTACAGCAGCAGGACAGACAGAAGATACAACAATTTGTGGATATACGAATCTTGGAATCGCACAGGTAGAAAGCAACCTGAATGTCAGAACAGCAGCAGATGAGAATTCAGAGCTGGTCGGCAAGATGCAGAACGATGCCGGCTGTGAGATCTTAGGACAGGAAGGCGACTGGTATCAGATCCAGTCCGGTAAAGTAACCGGATATGTAAAGGCAGAATATCTTCTGACCGGAGATGCGGCAAGAGCACATGCACAGGAAGTGATGAAGACGATCGCTACCGTTACGGCAGAGGGCTTACATCTCCGTGCGGATATGTCAACCGAGAGTGAAGTATTAGCTCTGATGCCGACAGGCGAAGAGTTGGTCGTATTAGAGGATAACGGAAGTGAATGGATCAAGGTGGACTTAGACGGTGAGCAGGGATATGCACACAGAGATTATGTAGAGCTTTCCACACAGCTTCCGAAGGCACAGACGATGACCGAGATCAAAGCCGGTGAGGGTTATTCCGATGTACGTGTTGCCTGCGTTTCTTATGCAACACAGTTTGTCGGCAATCCATACGTCTGGGGCGGAACAAGTTTAACAAACGGAGCAGACTGTTCCGGATTTACCATGTCTGTTATGGCAAAATACGGTGTATACTTACCGCATTCTTCCAGAGCACAGGCAAACTGCGGAACAAGAGTCAGTGCATCCGAGGCACAGCCGGGAGATTTGTTCTTCTATGGAAGCGGCAAGGGTATTAACCATGTGGCGATCTATATCGGAAACGGACAGATCGTACATGCAAGTTCCCCATCTACCGGAATTAAGATCTCGAACGCATTTTACCGTTCACCGGTCTGCGTAACGAGAGTTCTTGGTAACTAAGGAGAAAAATGGATTCCTTTGTAAAAAGAAGTTTACAAAGGAATCTTTTTATGTTATATTCTGTTGGTGTGAGTAAGCCCATCTTCGGTAGATGGACACTCCGACCTTTTACTGAGTATCACATGTAAGTGGGCGATTAAAATATTTAGGAGGACATTTTTATGTTAGCAAAGGAAAAGAAAGAAGCCATTATCGCTGAATACGGAAGAACACCTGGAGATACAGGTTCACCGGAAGTTCAGGTAGCACTTTTAACAGCAAGAATCAACGAGCTGACAGAGCATTTAAAAGTGAACCAGAAGGATCATCATTCCAGAAGAGGTCTTTTAAAGATGGTTGGTCAGAGACGTGGATTATTAGCTTACTTAAAGAAAATTGACATCGAGAGATATCGTAGCTTAATTGAGCGTTTAGGCTTAAGAAAGTAATTCTTTCGGTAAGAAAGTGTAAGACGAATAGGGCGGAGATTCTCCGCTCTATTTTAAGTAATAGGGATTTTTCTATTACGAATCAAATGGCAATCTGACAGAAGTTCATACCGAGACCACTGAAGTGTGTGTGAACATTCGGATATACTTCAGTAGTTTCGGGCTTCTGTCCAAAAATCGTGGAGACAGGCACTTCACAGAAGAATAAAGGAGAAAAATATGTATCAGAGTTTTTCAATGGAACTTGCCGGCAGAACACTGACCGTTGATGTAAACAGAGTTGGTAAGCAGGCAAACGGTTGTGCATTTATGCATTATGGCGATACAACTGTTTTATCAACAGCAACAGCTTCCGAGAAGCCAAGAGACGGTATTGACTTCTTCCCATTAAGTGTTGAGTATGAAGAAAAGTTATATTCCGTAGGAAAGATCCCGGGTGGATTTAACAAGAGAGAGGGAAAGGCATCTGAGAATGCGATCCTTACTTCCCGTGTAATCGACCGTCCGATGAGACCACTGTTCCCGAAGGATTACCGGAATGATGTAACCTTGAATAATATGGTTATGAGTGTAGATCGGGTGTGCCGTCCGGAGATCGTAGCAATGCTTGGTGCTGCAATTTCTACCTGCATTTCCGATATCCCATTCGATGGTCCGTGTGCAATGACACAGGTTGGTATGGTAAACGGAGAATTTATCGTAAACCCATCCCAGGAAGTATGGGACAATGGTGATTTACAGCTTACCGTTGCATCTACCATGCAGAAGGTTATCATGATCGAAGCCGGAGCAAATGAGATCCCGGAAGCAAAGATGATCGAAGCAATCTATATGGCACATGATGTAAACCAGACGATCAATGCATTTATCAATAAGATTGTTGCAGAGGTTGGCAAGCCAAAGCATGCGTATACAAGCTGCGCAATTCCACAGGAGATGTTTGACGAGATGAAGAAGATCGTTACTCCGGAAGAGATGGAAGTTGCAGTATTTGCAGATGAGAAGCAGGTACGTGAGGAGAATATCCGTAAGGTAACTGAGAAGTTTGAGGAAGCATTTGCAGATAACGAGGAGTGGCTTGCAATCTTAGGAGAGGCTGTATACCAGTATCAGAAGAAGACAGTACGTAAGATGATCTTAAAGGATCATAAGCGTCCGGATGGCCGTGCAATCAATCAGATCCGTCCGCTTGCAGCAGAAGTTGATCTGATCCCTAGAGTACATGGTTCTGCAATGTTTACCCGTGGACAGACACAGATCTGTGATGTTGTAACACTTGCTCCGTTATCCGAAGTACAGAAGGTTGACGGCTTAGATGAGAATGTAAAGACAAAGAGATATATGCATCATTACAACTTCCCATCTTATTCTGTAGGTGAGACAAAGCCTTCAAGAGGACCGGGACGTCGTGAGATCGGACATGGTGCATTAGCAGAGAAGGCACTTGTACCGGTACTTCCGTCAGAGGAAGAGTTCCCATATGCAATCCGTGCAGTGTCCGAGACCTTTGAGTCAAACGGATCTACTTCCACGGCATCTACCTGTGCATCCTGTATGGCACTTATGGCTGCCGGCGTTCCGATCAAGAAGATGGTAGCAGGTATTTCCTGCGGACTGGTAACCGGAGAGACAGATGATGATTATATCGTATTAACAGATATCCAGGGCTTAGAGGATTTCTTTGGAGACATGGACTTTAAGGTAACCGGTACACATGACGGAATTACAGCAATCCAGATGGATATCAAGATCCATGGTCTGACAAGACCGATCGTAGAGGAAGCAATCCGCAGAACACGTGAAGCAAGACTCTACATCATGGATGAGGTAATGTCTAAGGCAATTGATAAGCCAAGAACAGAAGTTGGAAAATATGCACCGAAGATCGTTCAGATCCAGATCGATCCTGCAAAGATCGGTGATGTAGTCGGACAGAGAGGAAAGACGATCAACGAGATCATCGATCGTACCGGCGTGAAGATTGATATTACTGATGAGGGTGCAGTCAGCATCTGTGGTACCGATAAAGAAATGATGGACAAGGCACAGGAGATGATACGCATCATCACCACGGATTTTGAAGAAGGCCAGATCTTTACCGGTAAGGTAGTAAGTATCAAAGAGTTTGGCGCATTCATTGAGTTTGCACCGGGCAAAGAGGGAATGGTACACATTTCTAAGATCGCAAAAGAAAGAATCAATCACGTAGAGGATGTTCTTACTTTGGGTGATACTGTAAAATGTATCTGCATGGGTAAGGATAAGATGGGAAGAATCAGCTTCTCGATCAAAGATGTTCCTCAGGACTAAACAGATCAGAATGCACCCCGTGAGTTTGCGGACTCATGGGGTGCTTTTTACTGTATAGGATTCGGGTGTCAAAAGGTATTTACAAATTTTGTGCATTTTGCCTTTTGAATTTTTAAAAAGAATCTTTTGACACCCGAATCCGTATAGGAAATTCCGTCCGATTGCATAAAATAGGAAAGGGTAACATTCGAGATAATCTGCTATATTCTAAAGTAAGAAGAGTATGGCAGGAACGAAGATGAATCGTGTCAGGGAACTTGTGCATGCAGAGGATGCACACCGAATGGGCATTAAGGGAACCGGTGTGACCGTGGCTGTGATGGATACCGGAATTGCAGACCATCCGGACTTCTCACACCGGATTCTTGATTTTGTGGACTTTACTGCGGGAAGATCCGGCATGTATGATGACAATGGACATGGAACGCATGTCTGCGGGATCATCGGTGGCACCGGATTTGCCAGCAGAGGCAGATATATGGGCATTGCTCCCGGAGTAAGGTATGTTGTGATCCGGGTTTTAGATAAGATGGGAAACGGGAATACCACGCAGGTCATCCGTGCGATCGAGTGGCTGATCCGCAACCATAAAAGGTACAATATCCGTATACTAAATATTTCAGTGGGTATGCTAAGTTCAGCAAGAGAAGAGGAACGGGAAAGACTGTTAGAAGCCGTGGAACGTGTCTGGGAAGAACAGATCGTTGTGGTGACGGCTGCCGGAAATAACGGACCGGAGGCAGGCAGTGTGACAATCCCCGGAATGTCAAAGACTGTGATCACGGTAGGAAGCAGTGATGATGAAACAGCGATCCGCGGACGCATCCGTATGGGTACCGGTTACAGTGGACGTGGACCGACCGAGAGCTGTATTGTAAAGCCGGAGATCGTTGCACCCGGAACGAAGGTGGTAAGCTGCTCGAACCGTATGTCCTATGAAACAAAGAGCGGGACTTCCATGGCAACACCGGTTGTCACGGGTGCGATCGCACTGCTGCTTGAACGTTATCCCTATCTGACACCGGTTCAGGTAAAACTGCGTCTGTACGAGACAGCCGTAGACCTTGGAAAACCAAGGAATACACAGGGCTGGGGGATGATTGATATCCGAAGACTGTTGTAGATTTGAAAAAATCAGAAAAATCATGTATGATAGGTAAGTATGTAATGAGCGCATGTAAAGAGCATGCACGAAAAGATAAGATAGAAATCTATATACAAAGGACACGGAATAAGAGGGAACATTACATGAAAAAGATTTGCAAACTGATTTTTAGCAGACTATTTATTGTGGTACTTGGAATGGCAATCCAGTTTTTCTGGCTGCTCAATCTGTTGTATCGGTTCAGTTATCATTTCACATTTGTGAATTTAGGGCTTCGCATTCTGGCTATTATTATTGCCCTGCGGATTGTAAGCCGTTGGATGAATCCATCCTATAAGCTGGCGTGGACATTTATTATCCTGATGTCGCCGGTATTAGGACTGTTGATCTATTTTGTGTTTGGAAGATCGGAACTGACAAAACGGACCAAAGTAAAGCTGGCGCGTGTACATGAGGAGATCGTTCCTCTGCTTGTCCAGAATCCGGATTATCAGAAGGAGTTAGAAGAAATCGATCCGATTGTTGCCAGTCAGTCTGCTTATCTGTCAGACTGGGCACAGTTTCCGGTTTATAAAAAGACTGCAACCGAATATTATCCCTGTGGGGAAGAAATGTTTCCGAAGATGCTTGAGGCAATGGAGGGCGCGAAAGAGTATATTTTCTTAGAGTATTTTATCTTAGAATACGGGATCATGTTCGATCGCGTGATCGAGGTCTTAGAGCGGAAGGTAAAAGAGGGGGTAGATGTACGTCTGATCTATGATGATGTTGGATGTGTCACGACCTTACCGGCGAATTTTTATGTGGATCTTCAGAAAAAAGGAATCAAGTGTGCTGCTTTTAACCCGTTCCGTCCGGTGTTATCGATCATTATGAATAACCGTGACCACCGGAAGATCTTAGTCGTCGACGGCAACATTGCATTTACCGGCGGAATCAATATTGCAGATGAGTATATCAATAAAAAGGAACGCTTCGGATACTGGAAGGATACCGGTATACGGTTAGAGGGTGAAGCGGTATGGAGCTTTACCTGTATGTTCCTTGAGATGTGGAATTATATTACACATAGTACGGAAGATTATCTTAGATACCGCCCAAAGGAGCTTTCGGAACTGCCATTTCGCACGGATGGCTTTGTGCAGCCGTATGGAGATACACCATTAGATAAGGAAAATACAAGTGAAAACGTGTATATGAATATCATCAATAAGGCAAGGCGGTATGTTTATATTTTTACACCATATCTGATCATGGATCAGGAACTTTTGATTTCCCTGTGCAATGCTGCAAAGTGTGGAGTAGATGTAAGGATCATTACACCGGGTATTCCGGACAAGAAGATGATCTATCTGCTGACCCAGGCAGATTATCAGAGACTGATCGAAAATGGAGTGAAGATCTATCAGTATACACCGGGCTTTTTACATGCAAAATGTTTTGTCAGTGATGATGCGATCGCAACGGTAGGCAGTATTAACTTAGATTACCGGAGCCTGTATCTGCACTTTGAATGTGGTGTATTCCTTTATCAGTCTGATGCTGTGATGCAGGTGAAAAAGGATATGGAAGAGACAATGGCACAGTCCGAGCAGGTCACACTGGAATTCTGCAGGCACCGGGCGTTGCCAATCCGTCTGATGCAAAGTGTGCTGCGTCTTCTTGCACCATTGCTCTGATGCTTAGATGGAAAAAAATTCCTTCAATGTTTTAAGAAGGTAATCGGCATATCCTGCCTGCCCGACGGACTGGGAATAGAGCAGACGGACGCTGCCGATCTTTTTGCCATCTAATAGGTAGATTGCATTTCCGGCTTCCTGATTTTTCTTTACCGGTGCTTTTACAGAGTCTGGAAGTTCGAACTTCTTTTCGATCGAAGCAAGATTGGCACCGGTGGTGTCGAGGTAGGAAAAGCTGCCTTCATAATGCAGCCCGACACTGTTTTCTAAGCCGCCTGTCACAGGCAGCACCGGAAGTGTGTCCTCGTTTTTATCCGTATAGACCTGACAGCTGGAAAAGCCATAGTTGAGCAGGGCAGTGGCATCCTTTTGCCGTGTTTTAAAATTCGGTGCGCCCATGATCACGGCAATCAGTTCGACACCATCCTTTTTGGCAGTAGCCGAAATACAGTACATTGCCTGATTCGTGAATCCGGTTTTTAAACCAGTCGCATATGGATACTGCCGGATCAGCTTGTTTGTATTGGTAAGTCCGAATTCACTTGAACCGCGTGCAGTTTCGTGAATGATATTTTCCATCCAGATCGTGCAGTAATCGTGGATCTGCGGATAACGCGTGATAAGCTCGCGGGACATGAGCGCAACATCGTGTGCACTGGTCATATGCCCATCGACATCAAGCCCGCAGCAGTTGACGAAGGTAGTATCATCCATATGTAGTGCTTTGGCACGTGCGTTCATCTGCTCGACGAATGCGGTTTCACTTCCGCTGATATGTTCAGCCATTGCAACACAGGCATCATTTGCACTTGCAACCGAGATACACTTGATCATGGTTTCAACAGTCTGTATCTCGCCTGGTTCTAAAAATACCTGTGAGCCGCCCATGCTGGCAGCGTATTCAGAAACCGTGATGGTATCGGTCAGCTGGATGCTCCCTTTTTCGAGTGCATCAAAGATCAGGATCAGTGTCATGATCTTGGTAATACTGGCAGGGCGCATCCGGGTGTGGGAATCCTTTTCACAGATCACTGTTCCGGTCGAGGCTTCCATTAGAAGGTAACTGGGCGCGGTGAGTGAGAGCGGGGCGGCAGGTTCGGTATCTGCCTGCAATAGTAAGGACAATTTGGGACTGGTACAAAGTGAAAGACAAAGCATCAGCGTAAGCAAAAGACGCATAGGAACCTCCCGGTAAAATGAGAAGAATCTTTTCTTTTTCTATTGTATATAGAAGAACTTGTATTTTATACCGAAAAAGATGGAATGGAGAATAGTGTGAAAAATAAGATTTTTCACACACAAGATTTGTGCTTGCGCACAAACTTGGTATGCGCAAAAAACGTGCGCAGAAATGAGGATTAGGATGAAAATCATTGGAATTTTAGGTATCTTTTTACTGGCATATGTGATCTGGCAGTATATGGAATTACAGAAGTTTGCTGTAACGGAATATAAAGTAAAGACAAAAAAGCTGGATCAGCCGATCAGGCTTGCAGTGCTTGCGGATCTGCACAGCCACGAATATGGCAAAGGCAATGTACGGCTGTTAGAAGAGATCCGGCGGCAGAAGCCGGATGTGATCCTGATCGCCGGGGATATGATCGTCAGTGCAAAAGTGAACCGTTATCCGGTTGCGGCAGCATTTTTGCAGGAGTTATGTAAGATCGCACCGGTCTATCTGGCAAACGGAAATCATGAGGCGCGGGTAGATCTTGTGGAATCTCCTTATTATGAAGCGTACCGTACATACCGGGCACAGATTGCAGGGGCAGGGGTACATCTTTTGGAAAATCAAAAGGAAGAACTTCCGGCTGCAGGGGGAATGCTTGCGGTTTATGGCTTAGACATTCCGTTAAAATGCTATGAAAAGGGACATGTGAATCCTTTGCCGGAAAAATTTTTACAGGAGAATCTGGGAAGCCCAAAGGAAGAAAACTTTAATATCCTGCTGGCACATAATCCGGTCTATATTCCACAGTATACCGCCTGGGGATGTGATCTGTGCCTGTCCGGTCATATGCATGGAGGACTGGTGCGGATACCGGGGATTGGAAGCGTGATCTCTCCACAGTTTCAGTTTTTTCCGAAATATGATGCCGGAAGATTTGATGAAAATGGTAGTACTGCGATCATAAGCAGAGGGCTTGGAACCCATACTTTCCACATCCGGATATTCAACCGGGCAGAACTTGTGATGGTTCGGCTAGAACCGGATAAAGCCGGGGTTTAAGATAAAAATCTTGCCATTTTCCGGCAGGACATGTAAAATAGATAGGGTTCCGGTGCAAATGCACCGAATATAGTATGAAAAGGTATGGAAATGGAATTAACAGTCAAGCTGCAGGTGTTTGAAGGCCCGCTGGATCTTCTGTTACACCTGTTAGATAAGAATAAAGTGAATATCTATGACATCCCGATTGTTGAGATCACGAATCAGTATATGGATTATATCCGCGAAATGCAGCGTCAGGATCTGAACATTATGAGTGAGTTCCTTGTGATGGCGGCGACACTTCTTGATATCAAGTCAAAGATGCTGCTTCCGAAGCAGGAAAGTGAAGAAGACGAGGAAGAGGAAGATCCGCGTGCCGAGCTTGTTGCACAGCTCTTAGAATATAAGATGTACAAGTATATGGCATATGAACTGAAGGATCGTCAGATCGATGCGGGCAGGATGATGTTTAAGGACCCAACGATTCCAAAGGAAGTAGCCGCTTATGAAGAACCGGTAGACCTCGAAGAACTGACTGCGGATCTTACGCTTTCAAAGTTAAATGAGATCTTTCAGAGTATCATGCGTAAGCAGGAGGACAAGATCGATCCGGTGCGTTCGAAGTTTGGCAGGATTGAGAAGGAAGAAGTATCCCTTGCAGATAAGATGTCTTATTTAGAGGACTACGCAGCCGGACACGCCCACTTCAGCTTCCGGAGTCTGCTGGAGGCGCAGAGCAGTAAGACGGAAGTGATCGTGACATTCCTCGCTATTTTGGAGTTGATGAAAACAGGCAAGATCATGATCTATCAGGATCACCTGTTTGACGATATCCGGATAGAATCGAAAATTGCCGCATAATATCGGCAGGGAAAAGGACAGGATTCACAAACTGGATACGTGCAAAAGGCGGCACAGAAATAAGGAGTATTATGGAAAACAGAGATTATGAAGCTGCGATAGAAGCAATTCTTTTTACCATGGGAGAGTCTGTGGAGTTAGAGAAAATTGCAGCTGCCTTGGAACTTGAACCAAAGATTACAAAAAAATACATAGAGAATCTGATGGAACGTTATCAGAGCGGTGAACATGGTATCAAGATCATTGAATTGGATGGTGCTTATCAGATGTGCACCAAAAACGAGATGTATGAATATCTGATTCGGATTGCAAAGCAGCCAAAGCGGCGTGTACTTACGGATGTCTTATTAGAGACTTTATCTATTATTGCTTACAAGCAGCCGATCACCAAGGCGGAGATCGAGAAGATCCGTGGTGTGTCCTGTGAACATGCGGTCAGTAAGCTAGTAGAGTATAATTTAGTCAGCGAGCTTGGAAGGTTAGATGCACCGGGACGTCCAATGCTCTTTGGAACAACGGAAGAGTTCCTGCGGAGCTTTGGCGTGCATTCACTGGAAGAACTTCCGGTTTTAGGGGAAGATCAGGTCGAGGAGTTCAAACATCAGGCAGAGCTTGAGGCAGAGGCAGAACTTGAAACCGGATCAGAACAGGAAGATTCCGATGAGAATACATAAATCGAAGGTATGATTTAACAGACCGGGGAATACAATGAAGCGAGAAACCAACGGGTGGTCATATGAGAGCTAGTATAAGAAAAACGGTGGTATTTTTGCTGATCTTAATCCTGACCGGAGAGTCTTATTTATCAAAACAGAATATACAGGCGTCAGAGCCTGACAACCTATACGCCCTTTCGGCATGCCTGATGGATGCTGATTCCGGGCGTGTTTTATTTGAAAAAAACGGGACTGAGCATCGGGCAAATGCCAGTACGACCAAGATTATGACCTTGATCCTTACATTGGAAAATGCGGATATGGACAGTCTGGTCACTGTCTCGGAATATGCCGCCAGACAGCCGGATGTCCAGTTGAATATCAATACGGGAGAGCAGTATCTGCTGCGGGATCTCTGCTATTCGCTGATGTTAGAATCCCATAACGATTCTGCTGTTGCAATCGCAGAACATGTGGGAGAAAGTGTGGAACAGTTTGCAAAAATGATGAATGTAAAGGCAAAAGAGATCGGATGTACGGATACCCTGTTTCTGACGCCGAACGGACTGGATGCCAAAAATGAATCGGGAAGCCACGGCACTACAGCGGTGGATCTGGCGCGGATCATGAGTTATTGTATTATGCGGTCACCGAAGAAGGCAGAATTTCTGGAGATCACACGAACACCGTCTTATACGTTCTCTAATAAGGTTACCGGAGAGGACAAAACGGTATCCGATGGGGCAAGACAGTTTACCTGTCACAACCACAATGCTTTTTTACAGATGATGGAGGGAGCATTAAGTGGTAAGACCGGATTTACCGGCGAGGCAGGCTACTGCTATGTCGGTGCAGTAAAACGGGATGACAGAACCTTTGTGGTGGCACTCCTTGGCTGCGGCTGGCCGGGAAACAAGACTTATAAATGGAAGGATACCACAAAGCTGATGCAGTATGGGATCGATCATTACCAAAAGACAGACTGGCATGAAGCAGGAAAAAGGCAGAACATACCGGAAAGTATCCGGGTCTGCAACGCGAAAACGGAATCCTTTTTGCACGAACTGGATATAGCGGTGGATATTATCCCGGATGATTCCTTTGAACAGACCGGCACCGTATTAAAACGTGAGGACGAAGCAATCACAGTCCGCTGGCAGTTAGAAAAGAAGATAGAAGCACCCATATCGATGGGAGAGGTAGTTGGAAATCTGGAATACCGGATCGGAGATGAACTGATCGGAAGAGAGCTGTTTGTCGGAACAAAAACAGTGGAGCGGATTGATTTTGCATGGGATTTTTTCATTGTATTAAAAAAAATACTCCTATAAGTAAAATACACGTAAAGTTGGTGAAAAAATTAACAATTTTCTATTGAAAAAAATGGATGAGTGTAATACAATTACCCTAGCGAAATTTTTATATTTTTCTAAAATAGATGGAGGACTAAGAAATGAGCAACAGAGTGAACAACTTAGCGGAACAAAGAATCTGTAAGCTGTTAGATGAAAACAGCTTCATGGAAATCGGTTCTTTGGTAACTGCGAGAAACACAGATTTTAATCTGGCACAGACAGACACACCTTCCGATGGAGTAATTACCGGACATGGTCTGATTGATGGCAACCTCGTGTTTGTATACAGTCAGGATGCTTC
>JALERL010000020.1 GCA_022764465.1 Lachnospiraceae bacterium
AAACATGCATGTACTGTTTATAATTTCAAAAGAAAAAGCAGGATTCGGAAGTCGTTAACGAGACTTCTCATCCTGCTTGAGTTTATCCACAAATATATTTTTTAAAATTTCGTCAGTTTTTACAATGGTCTGAACAGTAACAAAATTACAGAATCTGATCGTATTTATAAATACCTTATATTGAATATTGATATAAATCTGATGTACAATAACGCTATGGAATCCTATGATTTCTTCCTGTGATCCGCAAATGCAAGGATCATATCTACACAGCCGTCGATTCCAAGCTTGCTGCTGTCAAGGCAAAGATCATAGCTTCTCGAATCGCCCCATTTTTTACTGGTATAGTAATTATAATAGCTTGCACGCTGCTTATCTGTTTTCTGGATCAGGTCGCGGGCTTTGTTCTCCGGCAAGTATTCCTTTGCCATGATCTGTTTGATACGATAATCCATATCAGCATGAATAAATGTATTGATGCAGTTCGGGTTCTCCGATAACGCATAATCCGCACATCTTCCGACGATTACACAAGACTCTGTAGAAGCAATCTTTTTGATTGTCTCAAACTGTGCTAAAAATACCTTGTGATTCAATGGCATATCTAAAAATGGAGCTGACGAATAACCGCTCATAGAGTACGTATCCATGACCAGTGAATATAAAAAGCTGTTTGTCGGCTTTTCATCCTGATTCTCAAAGATCTCCTGGCAAAAACCACTTTCCTTGGCTGCCATCTTCAGAAGTTCCTTATCGTAGCACTTAATGTTCAGTCTGTTGGCGAGAGCTTCACCGATTGCCTTACCTCCGCTGCCAAATTCTCTTCCGATTGTATAAATTACATTACTCATATGCATCCCACCTTTTTGTATGTATTTACTACTTTTATATACAAATTATACAACATCTTGAGCAAGATGTACAGAATTTATCATACAATTTTTCGAAAATATTTCTAAACTTTTTCCTATACAGCAAAAAAGAACCAACAGTATCACAAATGTGACTACTGTCGGTTCTTATAGATTCTCTTCGATAGATTTTTAACAGATCTTATTCTTCCGGTAATACGAACTTGCTGACAAGATCATCTAAGGAAGTTGCCTGTGCAGATAATTCCTGACTGGTTGCGGAAGACTCTTCTGCTGCTGCTGAGTTATTCTGGATAACCTCTGAGATCTGATTTACACCTGCCTCAGCCTGATCCATAGCATCTGCCTGTCCTCTTGCCACTTCGCTGATACCCTTCGAAGATTCTGCAATCTTCTGGATTCCATCTACCACATCTGCAATAGACTGTGCTGCACGATCTGCGGCTTTATTACCATCTTCAATCTCCTGTAAAGCGCCTTCGATCAGATCTCTGGTATTTACTGCGGACTTTGTGGTCTGTTCTGCAAGCTGACGGATCTGATCCGCAACTACTGCAAATCCTCTTCCGGCTTCACCGGCTCTTGCAGCCTCGATAGAAGCATTTAAGGAAAGCAGATTCGTCTGGGATGCGATATCCTCGATCTCAGAGATAATATCTCCGATCTTCTTGGATGTCTCATCAATACGCGTCATGGCATCTACCATGGCTTTCATTTCTTCACTGCTCTTACCGGCTTCTTCGGCATACTTCTGTGCCTGCTCATATGCGCCATGTGCATCTTCTGCTGCATGATCAATATTATCAGTAATACTTGTAATCGTAGCCTGTAACTCTTCTACTGCGCCAGCCTGATCGGTTGCTCCTTCAGCCATGCTCTGGGAAGATTCAGCCAGATTTGTTGCTCCTGCGGATACCTGTGCAGATGCTTCGCTGATCGACTGGATCGTACCGATCATCTGATCACGCATCACACGCATTGCAACAAGAAGTTTTTCAAAATCACCTACATATTTTTCTCTATACTCAGAGGAAACAGCATAATTACCATTTGACATCTGTTCCATAACAAAACCGGCATCATTGATAACTGCATTTAAGGTATCTGCCATCTCGTTTGCAGTTGTGATCATAGCTGCAACTTCATCATTAGACTTGATCTCCGGGAATGGATCGTGAAGATTACCCTGTGCAAACGTTTTTAAACGTGCTTCGAATTCCTGGATTGGTCCGGCAATACCCTTTGCAATGGAAGCTCCCAGTCTTGTAGAAACGACAATGCCGATTGCAATGATAGCGATAATTACAATAATAAAAATAATAGATACAATCTCTAACTTCAGCGCAAGCTTATCGCCCTGTGTGACATTCGCATCCATCAGTGCAGCCATATCTGCATAAACTTCATCATATAAAGGTCCTACTTCATCACGCATCAGTTCCTGACCCTTAATACTTTGCTCATTATCCGTTGTCTTTCCGGTAGCGATAGCTTTCTGTTCTGAATTCCAGTACTTTTCAAGAGAAGCGTTGGCAGAATCATAGAGTTCTTTTTCTTGTTTGGTTGTAAGTGTCTTTCCTACTTCTTCCCAATACTTTTCAAAAGCTTCCTTTTTCGTATCACGGGTTTCTGTCATCTGCTTAATCAGATCATCACTATTGTAACCAATAATACCACGTGCAGCAGATCTGGAATCTGCAAAGGTTACCATTGCCTTACCGATATCACCCTGTGAAAAACCATAATTAACCAGTGCACTCTTATACTGTGTCATTACGATTGCAAGCATGATCACACCTAAGACTGCAGCTATGGCTCCAATCAATGAAACCATACGGAACGATTTGGTCAAACGTCCCTGAATCTTTTCGTTTTGAAACATACGTTTCCTCCTTTGTTTTTAGCAATTCTCCTATGAACTGTTTTTCGTATGTATGTCCGAAAACACACTTTAAATATATTATAGCATGTTTTCGTGAAATATCAAAGATTTATAGCTTTTTTAGCAACTTTTGGAAATACTCCGGTAAAGGTGCGCTGACCTCCATATATTCATGCGTGGTGGGATGGATAAAACCGATCGTCATTGCATGTAAAGTCTGTCCCTGTAAATGATAGGGATTCTTCTGTGAACCATAGATGGTATCGCCAAGCAGCGGATGACCGATACTTGCCATATGAACACGGATCTGGTGTGTCCGCCCGGTTTCCAGCTCAAATTCCATATAGGTTGCATTTGCAAAGCGTTCCAGTACCTTATAATGTGTCACGGCCGGTTTGCCGTTTTTCTCGTTAATCGCCATTTTCTTACGTTCAGTCGGATGTCTGCCAATGGCACCTTCAATTCTGCCACTCTCCTGCTTTACTACCCCACTTACGATTCCACGATATCTACGTGTGACCGAATGTTCCTTGATCTGTCCGGCAATAAAGCGGTGGCATTCATCATTCTTACAGACAATCAGTGATCCGGTTGTATCTTTATCGATCCGGTGTACGATACCAGGACGGATCTCGCCATTGATACCGGAAAGCTGATCCTTACAGTGGTACATGATGGCATTGACCAAAGTCCCGGTATAGTGTCCCGGACATGGATGTACGACCATTCCCTTTGGCTTATTGACGATCAGAAGATCTTCATCTTCATACAGGATATCAAGCGGAATGTCCTCCGGTAAGATTGCAACCGGAACCGCAGGCGGAATCTCAACCTCGATCAGATCCTCGGCATGTACACGGTAATTCGCTTTTTCCGTCTTTTCATTTACCTTCACATGATCTTCTTTGATCAGCTTCTGAAAAAAAGTCCGTGACTGCCCGGGATAGATCTCTGCAAGAATCTTGTCGAGACGTTCGCCTTCCTGTTCATTATTTATCTCAAAACTCTCTATCTGCATAAAAATAACCATGCCTTTTCTCAGCCTGCAGACTTCAAGCTGCAGGCACAATACTTACAAAATGGATAACGTTCATTTTATCCTCATTTTTTTGATGGGAAAATCTGATTCAGGTCCTCTTCTTTATAATAAAATAAGAGAAAAATGATCAGACCGATCGCGCCTACGGTAACGTAGATATCTGCAACATTAAAAATCGGGAAGTTGATCAGCTTAAAATAGAAGAAATCAACAACATAATTATTGACTACACGATCGATCATGTTTCCAACAGCTCCGGCAGCAAGGACTACGGTAATGATCCGGAGTGGCAGGAATTTGCGGCTCAGTGGAAGTTTTCTGTAAAACCATACAGCAATCAGCAAAAAGATAACCGTGATCACCAGAAAGAAGCCACGTTTTCCCTGAAAGATTCCAAACGCAGCACCACGATTCTCTAAATACTGTAATTCAAAAACGCCGGAGATCAGTGGAATCGGGTTTTGCCCCTTTAAATGATTTACTACCAGATATTTACTCCATTGATCAAAAAAGATCAAAAGAACGGCTGCAATCAGACCAATTGCTGCATGTAAGAATCGTCCTGACGGAATATGTGTTTCATGTTTCACGCTCATGTTCAAGAATCCTTTCTCTTTTTCTATCTCTTATCTCAGAACAAAATGGATTGCTTCTAAAAGCTGATCATCGGTCAGCTCACGGGTCATATATGCTTCTCCGATCTTTTTTAAGAGAATAAAATTGATCTTTCCTGCCTGCATCTTCTTGTCAGACTTTGTTGTCTTCAGGATCTGTGCGGCATCTAATCCGGTTGTGGAAACCGGAAGTGCAAAGTGACCAAAATTCTCTATGATATGATCACATACTTCCTTTGAGAGATTTCCTTCCTGATAAGATAAAAAGGAAGCTGCAACACAGCCGATTGCGACACATTCTCCATGATACAACTGAAAATCAGATAACTTTTCTACAGCATGTCCAATGGTATGTCCGAAATTTAAAAGTGCACGCTCGCCCTTCTCCTTTGGATCATTTTCTACGACCTCACGCTTGATCTGACAGCTGCGATAGACCATCTCCTCCATAACAGGGAGATCTAATGCCATAATTGCAGCATAATTCTCCTTCATCCACTGGAAATAAGCAGCATCTTTGATCAGTCCATGCTTTAAGATCTCAGCAATTCCGGAAGAAAGCTGACGCTTTGGAAGGGTATTTAATACAGACAGATTCATGTATACCAGTGCCGGCTGATGGAACGCACCCACCATATTTTTGTATTGCTTAAAATCGACTCCGGTTTTTCCACCAATACTGCTGTCTACCTGTGCTAAAAGTGATGTCGGGATCTGCACAAAACGGATACCGCGTAAGTAGGTTGCTGCCGCAAATCCGGTCAGATCACCGACTACACCACCACCAAGTGCGATCAGCATATCGTGACGGTCAAAGCCCTTTAAGATCAGATGCTCATATAATGCTTCAACCGTATCCATATTCTTGGATGCTTCTCCGGCTTCAAATACGAAGGAATGTACCTGTGAAAAAGTGGTTTTTAAGCAGTCTGTTACCTGATCTAAATAAATCTTAGCAACCTGTGAATCGGAAACAATACAAAGCTTCTGTCCATTCGTACAGCCGATCGCTGTCAGTGCATCGGTTAAATCTGAAAAATCCTTTCGGATCAAAATCTCATATGCAGGTTTTCCCTCATAAGATACCGGTATTGTTTTTGCCATGTTAGCTCTCACTCCATTTCTAAATGTACTTTTTATATAAAATCTTCATACGGTCTTTTTTCGTTACACCCAAAGTTCCCGCAAATAAAAACTTTCCATAACCACGGATGGAAATTACATCATTTTCCTTACAGAGATAGGTATTATGCAGACACTCGCTGCCCATCACTGCTACTTTTCCGCCCTGGATCAGGGCTACCGCATTGCTTCTCGACTTATGGATCATTGCAGCTACCACATTATCGATCCGGTTTGAAGAGATAATTGCTTCATATTCCTGCATCTTAGGCCGGATATCCAGGCTGCCTGCATCAACCGGTGCAAGATGCACGATCGTATGCCTGATCTGCGTGATCTCCGTAAGCAGATAATCTGCAATCTCTTTTTTGCAGAAAAGATATGCACCATCCTCTGCGACTGAGATATCTCCGATCTTCGCACGTTCTATACCAAGACTCATCACTGCACCAAGAATGTCACGGTGTGAAAGCTCCTCTGCAAACTTCGGATAGGCAGGAGATAACTTTAAGCAGGTGATTGGATAATCCCAGGCATAAGAAAGAGCATCAGGAACAAAAGCTGCTATCTGACGCTCTGCATATGCATATCCACCAAACACTTCGTAATGTACAGAATACTTTCCCGAATTCTGGTGGAGAATATTCAGTTCACTGAGTGTTAAAAAATCACTGAAAGTTACAATATCTCTCTTATATGCCTGATTCGAAAGATCGATAAACCGCTTTCCGGTCAGTAAATTCTCACTCATAGCCTGTCCTATCTGATGTCAGTCTGTATTCCGGATGTATCAAAAGAATCTAAGATATTCTGGAAATCGCCGGAAATATCAACTGCCTCCGGTGTAATGATGAATATGTACTTGGAAATCTTCTGAAGGTTACCACGGATCGCATAACAGGAACCGGATGCAAAATCAATGATCCTCTGTGCGACTTCTACATCAAGACCTTCCACATTCAATACAACGGTACGGTTCTGTAACAGGGTATCGGTAATCTCAATGGCATCATCAAAAGAAGTCGGCTTGATGACGCAGACAGACATCCCGTTGCTGCTACGCTTGCTGCTACGCATCGGGGTGATCTTCGAAACATTTTTTGATGACTCGCGGGCATCGGAGATATCGGTTGTCTTCTCCTCCTTACGGAACATTTTCTTCTTCGGAGTATCGTCTTCCTCCTCTTCGTAGTAATCGTCCTCGTAAAACTCATCGTCATCATCCGGACTCAGACGCATCACATCCATAAATTTATCAAATAATCCCATGATATAAATCTCCTAATCTATTTATTATAATTACGTGCTCCAAAGATTCCGGTACCAACACGGACGATGGTTGCACCTTCTTCAATTGCAACCATATAGTCTCCGGTCATACCCATCGAGAGCACATTCATAGATACATTATCAATGTTTTTCGATGCGATGTCAACAGATAATTGCTTGATGCCACGAAAATAAGTGCGGTTCTCTTCCGGATCTTCTACGAAAGGTGCGATCGTCATCAGTCCCTGAATGCGGAGATTCTCCAATTCTGAGATCTGCTTTACCAACTCCATGGCATCTTCCTTGCTGATGCCGAACTTGCTTTCTTCATCTGCAATATTGACTTCTACGAGGATCGGGATCACAAGATTCTTTTTCTTCGCCTGTATATTGATCTCTTCTGCTAAGCGGTAAGAATCTACCGAATGGATCAGACATGCCTTGTCGATCACATGTTTTACCTTGTTGCGCTGTAAATGTCCGATCATATGCCAGCGGATATCCTTTGGAAGTTCCGGATATTTCGCCTCAATCTCCTGTACTTTATTTTCACCAAAATCGCGGATTCCTTCATCATAGATCTCCTGAAGCATGGAAACCGGCTTTGTCTTACTTACTGCAACCAATGTTACTTCGCTTCTGTCCCGTCCTGCTTTTTTGCAGGCAGCCTCGATATTTTTTTCAACCTGTGCAAGATTTTCTTTTAACATGTTCTCATACCTTTCTGTCTAATTATTTTACTGAAGTACATCATCTTCCTGTATGGAATCACCCTTTAAGGCAATGTGATCATAGAGCGAGATTCCATATGCAGTGCCCGTGCGGACAATGGAATATTCTTCATTCTGAAACAGGATATCTACCTGTTTGAATACGGCATAGCCCTTGTTGACATTGTATACACCAAGCAGCTTATCCGTTGCGCCTACGGTATAGGTTTTCGAAGAATCCGGCATCTTGATAACCGTTCCATTTGCAATGGTATCTTCATCAATATAATAAAAATCTTCGGATTCATAGAACAGTTCTGTTTCTACGAATGTCGTTGATTCTGTTCCATTTTTATCGGTCTGTGAAACAAGCAGCCCCTTTGCATTGGAGTCTCCGCCTTTTGTAAAATATCCCTTCGGAATCGTGAAAAATTCCTTTTTCGTGATCGCAGAATTCGGAATCTTAAGACCGGACTTTTCATCCAACAAAAGCTCGACTTCCACGTATCGTTCATTGGCAAAACGGATCATATTGTTATTCAGTTCTAAGACCATATAATAACTGTCTCCGATCTGTTTCCATGAAAAGTTTACCCAGCAGGTGGTATCATCCTTACGGAATTTGATCTGTACTACACTAGAATCCTTCAGTCGTTCATACAGCTTGTCCGAAACACCGAGTACGATATTCCAGTTTTCACTGGTGATCAGCTTATAGACCGCGTCGCCTGCCTGAACGGAAGTGTTCTGTTTCAGATTATTCTTCGTATAATTCAGTGGCTGTAACATTCCCGGATCAAAAGAATCTACGGTTACCGATTCATACCCATCGGTATAATACGTCACGATGCCATCTTCCGGTGTCGTGACCAGATGGAACGTTTGATTATTCTGTGCATTTTGTACATAATCTCCGAGAGAATCTAAAGCATTCTCATTGACTGCCTGCATCAGACGGGAAGAAAGATCTTCCTTAAAAGAATAGACCGTTGAGAAATCATTGGCATGATAACTGCCGGCAAAGGATGAAATCGTATTCCGGAGAGTACTGTAATCATCATTCGACAGATCGATTGCATCATTGTCTGCATCCTGCATTTTCTTTGTAACATCTCCGTTTTCATCCACGGAATAGATCAGGTTCCCTGCACCGGCCTTTGCATCATCACTCAGATAATAATCCACATAACCGGAATAGTCAGAATTACAGACCTTTTCTGATCGGATGATGAAGCCGTGGTAATTGTTATTCTCTGCGATCGTACCCTGTGAAACCTCATATACGGAGATATGCTCCGAGGTAAAGTAGGTATATACATTAAAAACAATATATATAAAAATAATGCCAAAAAATACCACACCGATATTCAGATTCAGCGGTCTGCGGTATTTTACAATCTTCTTTTTTTCAGCCATCCTTAAGCACCTTTCCAAATATGATTATTTTAACACTTTTTTGTATGAGATACAATCTTTCTTATTGGATTCTGTAAGAATAGAATCAAAAAAAGCGTTCATACTAAAGAAAAAGGAGGTTTAACATGAAATCAAAAGGGTTAGATTATACAATTTTGACACTCGTCATCATTGGTGCTATCAACTGGGGACTGATCGGTTTTTTTCGATTTGACCTTGTAGCATTTCTGTTTGGTGATATGAGCTGGTTGTCGAGGATCATCTATGCTGTCATCGGAATCTGTGGTCTGTATATGGTCAGTACCTATGGACGGATCCGATCCATGGATGAGGTTTAAAGCTGCAAAAAGGTGTCCTAAGCCTCCGCTTAAGACACCTTTTCTTTTATCTTCTGAATATAAAGCTTAAATTATAAAGCTAAAATAATTTTTGCCTTTGCACATTCCGGCAGATCGTCCTTGGCCTTGGAAACACTTAATACGAATTTTACCTTGAACTTCTCGCTGATAATATCAAGCTTTTCGATTGCATGGCAGATCTCGTCGTCCTTCATGTTCGAAATTGTTAAAAAGCTGTCTAAATACATCTCCTGCAAATCACTGTCCTGTGATACGATTCCACAGATGAACCCTAAGAATTCATCACAATTCTCTACCGGATAATCCATTACATTGATTAGACGGATCTTTTTATCCAATTCATACATATGCTTCTGGCTCTTATCCAGATATACAATGCTTCCGGCTGCTTCCTTCACCGACGCATTCACCTTCTCTAAGAGGTGCTTTGTCTTTCCTTTTCCCTTTTCACCAGCAATAATCTCTACCATAGAATGTCCTCCTGTCTATCTCCCGAATCCGATATCTATATTTGATCTTAATATCATTATAGTATAACTGTTCTAAGAACACAACCGCTAATTCCCATAACCGGTCAGGATCTGGTTCATCAGCAGATACAGATTGATTCTGCAATCGGCCTTTAGAACAATGGATATAATCTCCTGCCCTGCCGCATTCTGTGATAAGAGAACCAGACAATAGCCTGCATCTCCAGTCGTTCCGGTCTTACCGCCTAAGATGGTAAATCCATCCGGTGCCTTCTCATCTCCGGTAAAGTACTGATTCGTGCTCGTCCACTCCTGCGTCTTTGCATCTCCGGCTGCACCAGTATAATTCGAAGTATAGGTAGTCGTCTGGATGATATTGCGGAATTCATCATTGCTGAGTGCTGCCTGAAAGAGCAGATACAGATCATAGACACTCGTATAATGATTCTCATCCGGCAATCCATTTGGATTCACAAAATGTGATGTCGTTGCACCTAATTTTGCGGCTTCTTCATTCATCTTATCTGCAAAAGAGGCAACATCTCCACTGATATGTTCTGCAATTGCAATAGCCGCATCATTACCACTTTTCATCATCATTCCATATAACAGATCACGCAGTGTCATCTGATCGCCTACCTGAAGTCCGCAGGTAGAAGAATTCGGATCAATATCTAACGCATTGGCGCTGATCGTTACTACATCATCGAGATTCCCATACTTTAAAGCAATATAGGCGGTCAGGATCTTTGTGGTACTGGCAGGATACAGCCTCTCATAGATATTTTGTGCATATGGGATCTCGTGCGTTGCAGTATTAAACACACCCGCACTCTCTGCAACCTGGGAATCTGTCGTATCCATACCGACATTCTCATAGCCGCCGGTACAAAGTGACGCTGAAAAAAAAGGATCTGATTCCGTCTGCGCCTCTGCGTTCTGCAGAGCATTTTCATAAACCGGATACGGATTCTTCAAAGCTTCCTGTTTACTGCCACATCCGGTCAGTATACCTGTTACCAGCGTAAGTGTCAGAATCCCTGCTGTTATCTTATTTATACATTTCACGCCACTCTAAATCTCCTCTATCTAAGGATTTGATCAGCAATTCGGCTGTTGCCAGATTCGTTGCTAACGGAATATTATGTGTATCACATAATCGTACGACACTGTCCACATCCGGTTCATGTGACTTCGGAGTCAGCGGATCACGTAAAAAGATCACAAGGTCGATCTCATTGTGCTCAATCTGGGCACCTAACTGCTGTGCGCCGCCAAGGTGGCCGGCAAGATATTTGTGAATGGAAAGATTTGCAACCTCTTCGATCAGACGACCGGTTGTTCCTGTTGCAAACAATTCATTTTTGCATAAAATACCGCGGTATGCGATACAAAAGTTCTGCATTAATTTTTTCTTGGAGTCATGTGCAATTAAACCGATATTCATGATGTTTCCCCCTATCCATATTTTTTCGGCTGAAGCCCGACATTTAAGACAAGGCCAATTCCAATAAAACATGAAACTAACGATGTCAGTCCATAACTTACAAATGGTAATGGAAGTCCTGTATTCGGCATCAAGCCTGTAACTACACATATATTAACAAATCCCTGAAAGCCCAGTAATGCGGCAACACCACAACAGATCAGCTTCCCGGATAAGTCTTTTGCTTTTCTGGCAATTAAAATACACTCGATTGTGATCAGTAACAGTAACAGAATAATAATGGCCGCACCTACAAAGCCAAGCTCCTCTCCCGCTACCGCAAAGATAAAGTCTGTCTGCGGTTCGGAGATAAAGTTACCGTTTTTGACGGAATCAATGTTCGTATTATTCAGCCCTTTGCCCCATAACTGTCCGGAGCCGATCGCCATAATGGCATTCTGCTGCTGATAAGCGCTGTCGACATACTTATCCGGCTGAAGCCATGCCATGATACGCTGCTTCTGATATGGGTCTAATAAGGTCTGGTTATCCTGCATGATGATACTGATAAAGATCAGTGCAGATGGTACGGTGATCGCCAGAACACTTAGTATTATTTTATAACTTAATCCCGCAATAAACAAGAGGGCAATAAAAATAAGTGCCGTAATTATTGTTGTGGATAAGTCAGGCTGTTTCTTTATCAAGATAAGCGGAATACCGATCAGCACAAAAGATGCTGCCAGAACTCCGATTGTATTCAAACGTTCCTGATATTTTGCAAAAAAGTATGCAAAAAACAGTATAATCAATATTTTTGACAACTCAGACGGCTGAAAACGGATACCTGCAATAGAAATCCATCTTGTTGCACCACCTGCATCATCACCGATCACATAGATCAGTCCTAAGAGTGCAAGGTTTAACAGATAGATCAGCCAGCTGAACTTCAGAATAAAGGAATAATCGATCAAAGATACAATTACCATTGCAGTCAGCCCAAGGATCAGTCCGAAAATCTGCATTTTCTGGACTGAATGCTTGGCACTTCCAATCACTGCTATCCCGATCATAGATAGCAGTGTTACATATATGATCAGCCGAATCCGGTAATTTTTAAACTTATATTGTTTCAACATAATCCTGTCCAATCATTGTTCGTTTCTTCACATTATTTCGCTGAATGCTTCAAATCCTTAATCGGGATATTGGCAAAAAGAGCCGGAACGGTTCCGTTATTGGTGTCGGACTCCGTCTGTGTGATCTGGATATCCAGTCCTTCTGCATCAATCTCCATATACTTTGATATTACCTGAATAATATCATTTTTAATCTGTTCCATAACATCCGGCGAACAGTCTGCACGGTCAGAAATCAATAATAATTTCAGTCTGTCTTTTGCTACATCACCGGAATTTTTCTTTTTAAAAAAATCCATGAATCCCATTTTCTGATTTCCTCCCTAGTTTTTCTTAAACAGGCCTGCTAATTTTGACCAGATACCATTCTTAGAATCTAAGTCTAACAAAGGTACTTCCTCTCCTAAAATACGATGACAGATATTCATATAAGCCTGTCCTGCCAGTGTATCAGAACCTACGAGTGGTTCGCCCTGGTTTGTTGAGATTACGATCTGTTCGTCATCCGGTACTGCACCGATCAGATCAACAGCAAGGATCTCATGGACATCATCGATGGACATCATATCGCCACGCTTTACCATATCCATTCTTAAACGGTTTACGATAAGACGTGTGTTATGGATGTCATTTGCCTCAAGTAATCCGATGATACGGTCTGCATCACGGATTGCGGATACTTCCGGAGTTGTAACAACCAGTGCACGGTCAGCAGCAGCGATCGCATTCTGGAATCCCTGCTCGATACCTGCCGGACAGTCCAGAAGTATGTAATCAAATTCTTCTCTTAATTCATCTACTAACTTCACCATCTGTTCTGGTGTTACAGATGTCTTATCTCTTGTCTGTGCAGATGGAAGCAGGCAGAGGTTTGGATATTTCTTATCCTTGATCAGTGCCTGTTTTACCCGGCAGTTACCCTCAACAACATCTACCAGATTGTATACAATACGGTTCTCTAATCCCATAACCACATCCAGATTACGAAGTCCTATATCTGTGTCGATCAAAACTACCTTTTTATCCAACTGTGCAAGACCAGTACCAACATTTGCAGTAGTGGTCGTCTTACCTACTCCGCCTTTTCCGGATGTAATTACAATTACTTCACTCATTTTTTGTCCTCCATATAACACATAAAATTATGCAAGCTTTATTTAAATAAACCTTTGGTAATCGGTTCAATTAAAATACCATCTTCTGAAACGATCGCAATCTGTGGCTCCATGACCTTCTTGCGGTTCTTGATCGCTGATAACGGTCCCTTGTCAGCACTTCTACCGATCGCATCTCCGATACGGATCTGAACCGGATCCATATCTAAGGCAGCTACAAAAGCACTTTCATCTCCTGCGGCACCGGCATATGCATTGCCCTTTAAGGAACCAAGGATCACGATATTTCCACGGGCAATGATCTTTGCCCCGGGATTGACATCGCCTAAAATTACAATACTGCTCTCACATTCAATGACCTGGCCGGAACGAAGCGTTCCCTTATAGAACTCTCCGGTCCTTCCTGCCTGCGCATCCTCAAATGCCCGTATTTTCTCTGCATAATAGGCATCAATACGCTCATCGTTTTCAATAATACATACCACATGGATGGTTGTATTTTTTTCGATCAGATCCAGTATTTCATATTCCTGCTCCTGTGACAATACCCTTCCTTCAAAAGAAAGTCCGATTTTTGCATTTTTGAAAAAACGATCCGATTCTTCAAATCTTTTAAGAATCTCCTTTTTCAGTTCCGTAAACGGCATGTCCGGATCAAGAATCAGATTGATTCCATGCGGGTTGCTCTTTAATACAACGGGTTGCGACATCTAATCCCTCCTTACTAATCGTTAAATGAATTCGTTGAAACCCCAACATCTTCTGCGGTATGGTCTAACAACGTTGCTGTATCTTCTAACTTGAAATAATATTTTAACACATTTGCGGAAAAAGAGGTAGCATTTGCTGAATCATATCCATATGCAATTCGGGCCGCAATGGAGATCTGTGGATCTTCATATGGTGCATAACCTACAAATAATGCATGGTTCGGACGTGTTTTTACCTGCTGTGCCGTACCGGTCTTACCGGCAACGTTCACTCCAAATCCATCAAACTGATGGTGTGTTTCTACTACCATCCGCATACCGGAATGTACAGCATCCCAGGTTGTACTGCTGATTGAATCCATGGTATTTCGTACTGTCGGTTCATAATTCTCTACTACTTTTCCTTCTGCATCGGTTACCTTGTTTAATAACGTATAATTATATACCGTTCCGCTGTTTGCGACTGCCGTTACATAGCGGGCAAGCTGCACGGTGGTATAACTGTTATCACTCTGTCCGATCGCAGCAGTGATCGGGAACTCGGTTGCAACATGCGGTTCGCTTTCTGGGATCTCGATTCCGGTCGTATCGGTCAGTCCAAACAGATCTGCGTACTTCTGGATCACTGAAATACCCTGATCTGCATTGTAATTGCCATTCACTGTACTCATCCGGTAACCGACTTCATAGAAGAAGTAGTTACACGAATCGCGGATCGCTTCGGAAACATTGATCGTTCCATGGGTACTTGGATAGATCCAGCACTTTGGTCCGTCCTCCACCTTTTCAAACTGTCCCTTATCTTCGATCGTCTCATTTGGAGAAATATATCCTTCGGTCAGTCCGGCAGTTGAAGTCAGCATCTTAAAGGTAGATCCCGGTGCAGTTTTCTGCTGTGTTGCATAGTCATAAAGTGGAAGTGCAAGATCTTCATTTAAAAGTGCAAAATAGTCTGCATCGACACTGTTTGCCAGCCGGTTATTATCATAGCCCGGATAGCTGACACAGGCAAGTACCTCACCGGTTTTGGTATCGGTAATCACGCAGGAGCCGGAACACGGATCAAGCGCAAGCTGGGCCGGTGTAATATCAAGACTCCTGATCTTCTCACGTAAGAAATCAAATGCATTGGTCGTTCCATTCGACAGTGCTGCCACTGCTTCATTATCTGCCTTTAAGATTCCCTGGTCATAGAGGATCACACAAAGCTGGTTACCGCTGATACGGTCTTCTAAGATCAGATACTTATAGATCTTCTTGGCAAATCCACGGTCACTTTGCAGTTCATCGGTAATATAATCAACCAGTGCCTGATAAATCTCAGAGGAATCGGAATACTTCTCATCTACGGAGAAACGTGTGATATCGATCCAGTTCTGTGCAACTGCATGATTTAAGTATTCGGCAAGACTGATCTTATCATTTTTCCAGTTCTGATATACTTCATCTGTGGTATCAATGGAATCCTTCATAAGAATGTTCTTATCGGTCAGCATTGACACAATATAGGTCATATATACCTGCTGTTCTTCGGTCAGATTCTCATATGCCGCCGGTGCAGATGCAGTAAGCTGTGATGCCACATCCTGGATTACTTCCTGCTGCTTGACCATAAATGCCTGATACACCGCCTGCTCAGTTGCAGATGCATCTTCCTTATCAAAATGACGCATATCAATGACATTGTTATTGATCAGTGCATAATAGACATCATAAATCGGGATTCTGACATCGGATGCACTGCTTCCGGAAGATGCGTTGTATTCTTTGATATTTTCAATCTTTGAATATACAATACCTGCAATCTCCTGTTCAAGCAGATCATAAACCGCTTCCTGTAAGTCCTTTTCGATCGACAGATAGACATCATTACCGGCTGTCGGTTCCGTCCGGTCCGTTGTCTCGATCACACGGCCGACACTGTCGACATAGACGGTCTCTGTTCCCTTATTGCCCTGAAGCTGCTTATCCATCACCTGTTCGATACCGGACTTACCGATCACATCGGTCAGGGAATAATTTTCATCATCCTTCGACAGTTCATCATATTCGCTCTGTGAGATCTTACCGGTATAACCGATCAGATGTGCAAAATACTTGCTGTCTACATACTTACGTACCGTATCCTCCGTAATCTGGATACCGGTCAGTGTTGCTGCATTTTCTTCTACATATGCAACCGTCTTATCCGAAACATTGGATGCAATTGTTGTCGCAATATACTTCTGATAGCTGTTTTCAGACATTGCATAACGGATCACTACGATCCGGTACAAATCCTTGACACTATAATCCTTAGCCTCTAAGCCATAACCAATCTTATCACGCTTTGTAGCGAGATATTCCATCACCTGCTGCGGGGTTGCTTCCGCCTGTACATAACCGAGGCTGTTATTCTTTTTTAGAAACTTCTCATCATCGGTCTTTTTATAGCCGTAGACATCGGCAAGAAAACGAAGCAGTGTCTTACCGGATACATTATACGAATAACTTCCATCATCCGCTAAGGATATATCAAAGTTATTATCAATCGTATCTCCATTTTCATCCATGACATGAAGCAGTTCCGTTAAAGCTGCATTCAGCTTGCTGTTTTTATCCTTTCCACTGTCATAGCTTCCGCTGTCTTCGATCGTAATACTGTACGCAAGCTCATTATAAGCCAAAAGTTCACCATTGCGATCGTAGATATTTCCACGTGTACTGTTTAAGGTCCTCGTTTTCTGGATCTTAAGACTGTAATTTTCCTGATAATCCGATCCCTTGATGATCTGAAGCGTAAAAATACGCTGTATCAGAATTGCAAAAAGAAGAACCAGCACAACCGCGAGTACAAGCAATCTGGATTTGAATATATTTTTTAGAAAATCTTTTACCGAATCAAACAAACTTTTTGGCACTCCTTTTTTCCATCCGTTCAAGATGCTGATTGATCTTTAAGATAATAAAATATAAAACAATAGTTACAAGTAATGTATATACCAGCTCCGGAATCACAATATGGAGCATAAAATATCCAATCTGGAACTTCCCCCGGAAAAAGAACCGCAGAACATAAACCCCAAGATTGTATAAAATATCACTGACTCCGATCAGAATCAGCGGAAGTTTAATATCATCCGGGAAAAACTGTTTGCGGAAAAATCCATTGAAATAACCGATATACATATATTCTAAAGCATAAAATCCTAAGATGCTTCCAAAAAAGATATCCATTAACATGCCACTGAAAAAGCCAATGAACATTCCTTCCTTTTTACCACGCATAAAACCAAAAGCAGCTGTTACCACAACGAGCAGATTCGGAGAAATAGATGCAAAGGACAGTGCTTTAAATAATGTGCTCTGTAACAGGAAACACACGATAATGATGATTGCAACACTTATCTTTCTTCTCATATCCTACTCCGTTTCCGACCAGCTCTTTTTCGTATCAAGAATTACAAGTACTTCCTGCAGATGTTCAAAATCAACCGCCGGCGTAACACTTCCGGACTTGGTCAGATTGTTTGCATCTGTTTTTAACTCTGAGATATAGCCAACTAAGATCCCCTGAAGAAACTTGCTGCTGACATTCGAAGTGACGATCTGATCGCCAACCTTGACCTTATCATCATGATCCTGTAAGTTCTTTAATTTGATCGTCTGACTTTCCGTCATCATCTGAAGATCTCCGTTGACGGTGCAGTTATCAGAGGTAGAAAGAACCTGTCCGTAAACACTGCTGATATCATCAATGATCGAACGCACCTTGGCATAATGCGGTCCGACATCGATCACGATTCCAACAAGTCCACTGCCGGCAATGACATTTGCATCCTTTTTAATGCCGTCCTTGCTTCCCTTATCAATGATAAAAGTAGAAAACCAGTTACCGGTATCCTTGCCGATCACATTGGCAGCCACCTTATCATAATCCGGGTACTGTTTATCGAGATCTAACAGTTCTCTTAAGTTATTAAGCTCATACTGCTCAAGCTTGATCGTATTTAATTCAGAGGTAAGCTCATTGATCTGCTTTTTTAATTCTTTATTCTCTGCCGTAACGTCCTTTAAATTTTTCAGATTGTCTGCTTTATCGGTGATCCAGCTTCCTACCTGATTGATTCCACGCTGCATTGGTCCAAACACGGTACCTGCAACGGTATTAAGTGGTCCACCGCCAAGATTCATCGTAAAGCTTACATACATAATGCCCACGCAAAGCACCGTCAGGACAAGCAGTATGTATTTGCTTGGAATTTTGAACTTTGATTTACGCTTCATACTCTGCCTCTATTTAAAAAATCTGGTCTGCAAACTAAAACAAAGATGTTTATACTTTGCATCGGATACTATTTTTATCAGTCCGCGGGCTGCACTCTCTTCCGGGTTGTCACAACGGTTTACACGGATATTTGTAATCTGGGTAAACAGGGTATCTAAGTTATGGATGGCAGATGCACCGCCGGTAATATAGATACCGGAATGAATGATATCTTTTGCAAGCTCCGGCGGAGTCTTCTCTAAGATCATCTTGATCGAATTGCAGATCGCATTCAGATTATCCTTGATTGCATCATAAACAACCTGTGCCGTAATCTCCATCTCGATCGGGAGTCCGCTTACTACGTCACGTCCGACAACTACCATGGAATCTTCTAAGTTCTCCCCGATACCTGAGCC
This sequence comes from Lachnospiraceae bacterium, assembly GCA_022764465.1. Taxonomy (GTDB): domain Bacteria; phylum Bacillota; class Clostridia; order Lachnospirales; family Lachnospiraceae; genus Roseburia_C. The sequence goes on from JALERL010000020.1 coordinate 18,809, forward strand.
TAACTGTTCTTTTAACATTTTAGCTGTCTTTTGTCCGATCAGAAGATTGAAATTGCGCTTGATATAATTGATGATCGATTCATCAATGCGGTTACCGCCAAAGTGTAACAGATCACTTAATACCAGTCCGCCAAGAGAGATAACGGAGATCTCTGTTGTATCTGCACCGATGTCTACGATCATGGTTCCGGTCGGTTCATTGACGTCAAGTCCAAGTCCGACTGCATCTGCAATCGGCTTTTCACATAGCAGAACCGAACGTGGCTTCATCTTGCTCTGCGCAAAAATGTCATAAAAAGCCTTTTTCTCTACTTCGGTAATATCGGTTGGTACAGCAACCACGAACTCTGCGCCACGTACCTTTCCCTTTGCATGTGTTTCTAAAAAGTCATTGATCATCGTCTGCATATTTGCGAAGTCTGCGATCACACCATTGACAATCGGAAAAGTGACATGAATACTTTCCGGTGCCTTTTCATACATTGCATAAGCAGCATCTCCATATGCATACATCTGGTTTTTATTCACGATCGCAATCGTGTTCTTCTCATTCAGTATTTTCCCGGTTGCTTTACAATATACTTTTAAGTTTGAAGTTCCTAAATCAATTCCATATACATTGTTTGACATTGTTTTCTCCCTTGTTCTTACTACGGACTTATAACAGTCCATGTTCCCGGAAGCTGTAATACTCATTATCACCAATGATGATATGATCTGACAGGTCGATTCCGATTAACGCTCCTGCCTGACTTACCTGCTCCGTTACATTTTTATCCGACTGGCTGGGAACTGCCATTCCACTTGGATGATTGTGCAGCAGGATAATCCGTACCGCCCGGTGCTCCATTGCCTTTAAAAAAATCTCACGCGGTGAGATCAATGAAGCATTCACTGTACCGATCGAAACAACTTCATCGCCAAGCAGCCTGCACTTTGCATCAAACATACAGACGATCAGGCGTTCCTGCTGTTCATGGCGTAACTGCTCCATGTAATAGACCGCCACCGATCTTGCATCCTGAAGGGCAATCCTGCGGAAACGCTCCGTACATGCAATCCGTTTCGACAGTTCACCGATACATTTTAACTGGATCGCTTTTACCTGGCCAATCCCGGCAAACTGCTGTAATTCCGTAAGGGACAGTGAATAAATATTCAAAAGCTGTCCGCAGTCTGCTTCTAAAATATCTCTTGCAAGTTCTACGGCTGTTTTACCGTTTGTTCCGGTACGCAAAATGACTGCCAAAAGTTCAGAATCCGTCAGAAATTCTGCACCCTTTGCTAAGCATTTTTCATACGGAAGTTCAGTTCCAGTCATGTTTTTCGAATTCTTATACATAATATTCCCCTTCTACTCTCACACATCGGGCATCTATTATGCAGTAGTGTGTTTTGATCACACACAAGAATAATATTAACACAAGCCATCCATATTAACAAGTTTCTGTTCATAAAGTTTTTGTAATGACATCAGGATTCCGAGTTTTGCATGATACCAGGTAATACCACCCTGGAAATAAACGGCATATGGCGGCTTTAATGGACCGTCTGCGCTCAGTTCGATCGAAGATCCCTGTACAAAGGCTCCGGCAGCCATGATCACCTCACTGTCATAACCCGGCATTGCCCAAGGCTCCGGCTTTACATAGCTGTCGACCGGTGCTGCCGCCTGGATTCCCTCACAGAATGCGATCAGTCCCTCTGCGGAATTCAGCGTAACCGCCTGGATAATATCGTGGCGGCTTTCGGTTCCATTTGGAATAACCGGAAATCCGAGACGTTCATAGATATTGGCCGCAAAAATCGCTCCTTTTAGTGCACCGCTTACGACAACCGGTGCCTGAAACAGTCCCTGATAAAAGGACTGGATCACATTTAAGGAAGCACCGACCTCTTTTCCAAGTCCCGGTGAAGTCAGGCGGTATGCTGCATTCTCCACACATTCCTTTTTGCCGACAATGTAGCCGCCGATCGGGGCAAGTCCGCCACCGGCATTTTTGATCAGGGAACCGACGATCATATCTGCGCCAACCTCTAACGGTTCTTTTTCTTCTACGAATTCTCCATAGCAGTTATCTACCATACAGATCACATCCGGCTTGATCTCTTTGATAAAGGAGATCAGCTCACCGATCCTTGCAACAGACAGAGTCGGTCTGGTCTGATAACCCTTAGAACGCTGGATCGTTACCAGCTTTGTCTTTTCATTGATCGCTTTTTTGATATTCTCAAAGTCAAAGCTTCCATCCTCTAACAGATCGACCTGCCGGTAAGAGATCCCATATTCTGCAAGCGAACCTTTCGACGGACGGATTCCGATCACTTCCTCTAAGGTATCATATGGCTTTCCGACTGGAGAAAACAGTTCATCCCCCGGCCGCAGATTCGACATCAGGGCGAGTGCAAGCGCATGTGTTCCACAGGTGATCTGCGGTCTTACGAGAGCGTCTTCCCCATGAAAACAGCTCGCATAGACTTTTTCCAAGGTATCTCGTCCAAGATCGTTATAGCCGTAACCGTTTGACTGTGAAAAGCACTCGGCACTGACTTTATTCTCCTGCATGGCACGGATGACCTTCATCTGGTTAAATTCTGCCATTGCATCGATCGCTTCAAAACGTTCCTTTAATTCCCGTTCGATTTTTTCTCCGAATGCATAGACTTCCTTTGAAATTCCAAGTGTTTCGTATTGTTCTTCGATTAACTTCTGATTCATTTTTATCCTCGTTTTCTATTCGTTTTTCTGCGGACAGATTCCTCTGTCTGCTAGATCCTGTAACATTTTTGTTAAGATGGCGTCATCATCATAAGCAAAATCCGGTTTATTGACCCAGATCACATCCCGTTCTCTTTTAAACCAGGTGATCTGCCGCTTTGCAAAATGTCTGGTATCGCGTTTTAAGATCCGGATTGCTTCTTCATATGAGATCGTTCCATCCAGATAATCTAACAGTTCCTTATAGCCAAGTCCCTGCATGGAAACCATGTCCCTTGTATAGCCCTGATCCCGCAAGGACTTCACTTCCTCTAACAGCCCCTGTTCTAGCATAAGATCCACACGCTGATCGATCCGTTCATAGAGATGGCTCCGCTCATCATTTAAGACAAAATAAGCGAAATTATACGGGGATTCTTTCGCACGCTCCGCCTCGTTATGCTCTGATATGCGTTCACCGGATTCATGGTGAAATTCCAGTGCACGGATCACTCTTTTCACATTGTTCGGATGGATCTCTGCGGCTGCCTTCGGGTCACAGGACTCTAACATCTGATGCAGATATTCATTCCCTTTCTGCCCGGCAAGTACTTCTAAATCCTTCCGGTAGGTGCTGTCACATTCCTGCGAAGTAAAATCAATGTCATAAAGAAGTGCCTGTATATAAAATCCGGTTCCCCCGACAATGACCGGGATCTGTCCGTTTGCATAGATCTCTTTTAAATATTTTTTGGCATATTCCTGAAACCGGACCACATGGAACTCTTCATCCGGTTCGAATTCATCCACCAGATAATGTCTTACACCCTGCATTTCCTCCGGTGTGATCTTGGCAGATCCAATATCCATCTGCTTATAGACCTGCATGGAATCCGCAGAGATCACCGCTCCGTTCACTGCCTTGGCAAGCCGGATGGACAACGCTGTTTTTCCTACCGCAGTCGGACCAGTCAGAATGATCATTGGCGGCTTTTTTCTTATTTCTTCGTTCATACTGCTCCTTCGTCTGATACATCTTCTATATAATTTTAGATACGATTATACAATCCGCTTGAACTTCCGTTCGAGTTCGTATTTGCTCATGGAAATGATCGTCGGTCTGCCATGCGGACAGTTATACGGATTCTCCAAGGTCAGAAGTTCTTCGATCAGTTCCTCGATTTCCGGCAGTGACAGCTTGTGGTTGCCTTTTACCGCTGCTTTGCAGGACATGGACGCAACCTTTTCTAAGATCAGATCCGGTGTTCCCTGTTCGGATACTTCGCTGACCTCATCGATCATCTGTAAGATCAGATCCTTCGCATTGATCTGGAACATATTGCCCGGCACCGCACTCACGGCATATTCATTGCCCCCGAAGTGTTCGATCTCGTATCCGATCATCTCAAACTGTGTCCGGTACTTTTTCAAGGTCTGTTCCTCTAGCATGGACAGCGTAAGAATGATCGGCGGGCTGATCCGCTGGGACGTATATTCTTTGTTCTTCAGATTCTTCATCGTGCGTTCGTACAAGACCTTTTCATGCGCCGCATGCTGATCGATGATATAAAGCTTATCACCAAACTGCACCAGCCAGTAGGTATCAAAGACCTGTCCGATGATCCGGTGCTCCTTCATTGCCTCCGGTGTTAAGAAGCTCTGCTGTTCGTATTTTATATCCGCTGTAACGTTGCCTTTTCTCTCTTCACGTTCTTCCAGCTTCACATCTGTTTGTTGGTGATCTGATTGTTTCGAATCTGTTGTATTTTGCGCGGAAGCAATTTTTGCTGCGGTTACATCTGCTTGTGTTACAAATGCGCCCGGCTGCGTCACAGACGCAGATGTTCGCATGACGGATGCATCCGACTGTGTCTCAGTTGCAGACGACCGTGTAACAGATATCTCCGATTGTGCCACAGGTGCAGATAATGGTGCGGTAGATGTAGATGACTGCATATCAGAAGTAACCGGCTGTGTGACAGACTTTGGCATCTCAGTGTGTGCATGATAAGTAATGTCCTCACGCACAGCTTCTGATCGAAGCGGTTTTTTCTCTGCTTCGATACGTCTGCGCTCAAACGGCTCCGGCATGACCTGATGGATCTTTGGAACCTGCGGCTTTTTCTTTTCTTCTACCACCGGAACCTGCGGAATCAGTTCTCTTTGCCGCAGCCGCTCCTGAATGATCGTAACCAGTTTCTGATAGATCTGCTGCTGGTTCGAAAAACGCAGTTCCATCTTCGTCGGATGTACATTGATGTCTAGCAGGTCACTGTCGATCTTAAAATAAAGCACAGTAAACGGATACTGGTGCTGCATCAGAAACGGCTTATAGGCTTCCTCGATTGCACGGGAAAGCAGGCTGCTCTTGATATATCTTCCATTGATAAAATACGTCTCATAGGTACGGTTTCCACGGGAGATCTGTGGCTTCCCGATAAATCCTTCGACGGCAAACAGTTCGTTTTCGGCGGATAATGGCAGAAGACCTCCGGTGATGTCCCTGCCATAGATATGATAAATGATCTCCTTTTGATTGCCGTTTCCGGACGATTGCAGCTTCACCTGTCCGTTCATGATAAACTTAAAGGCAATATCCGGGTGTGACAACACCATCCGCTGCATCAGATCACTGATATAGCCACCCTCTGTCTGCGGAGACTTTAAGAACTTCCGGCGCGCCGGCGTATTGTAGAAAAGATTGCGGACAAGAAAGGTCGTTCCATCCGGTGCTCCGACATCTTCGACAGACTGCTCCTTTGAGCCTTCGATCACATAACGGACGCCACTGAATTCTTCTGGGGTCTTTGTGATCAGTTCTACCTGTGCGACCGCTGCGATACTCGATAATGCTTCACCTCGGAAGCCTAAGGACTTCACGGTCAAAAGATCTTCCACGGAATGGATCTTACTGGTCGAATGGCGCAAAAAAGCAAGCGGGATCTGCTCCTTTTCGATTCCGCAGCCGTTATCTGTGATCCGGATAAAGGAGATTCCTCCCTCTTTGATCTCGACGGTGACCGCGGTTGCTTTCGCGTCGATCGCATTTTCAACCAGCTCCTTTACCACAGAGCTTGGACGTTCGATGACTTCTCCTGCTGCGATCTGATTAATAGTTTCCTGACTTAACAGTTCAATCTGTGGCATTGCCTCTTCCTTTCTACCGCCTTACTATGTCTGATCTACCAGCGGTTTTTTACCTTGTTCTGTAATTCGTATAATTTATTCATGGCTTCCATCGGTGTAAGGTTCGTAATATCAATTTCACGCAGTTCGTTGATGATCGTTTCATCTCCTAAGGTGTCAAGCAGTGACATCTGCTCCATGTCCACTTCATCTAACTTCTTCTTTTTGGATGAACTCTCCTGGGTTGCACTGTTTCGTGCCGAAATCGTAATATCATTCTCACTTAATTCGTTTACGATCTCCTTCGCGCGCTCGATCACGTTTGCAGGCACACCGGCAAGCTTTGCGACCTGGATACCATAGCTCTTATCCGCACCGCCCGGAACGATTTTCCGTAAGAATACGATGTCATCGCCTTTTTCTTTTACCGCGATACAGTAATTGTTGACACCGGAGATCTTACCCTCTAATTCGGTCAGTTCGTGATAGTGTGTTGCAAACAGTGTCTTTGCACCGAGCAGCTTCGGATTACTGATATGCTCCACAACCGCCCATGCGATGCTTAATCCGTCGAAGGTACTTGTTCCTCGTCCAATCTCATCAAGGATCAACAGACTGTTTGCGGTCGCATTTCTTAAGATATTCGCCACTTCCGACATCTCGACCATAAAAGTACTCTGACCGCTTGCAAGATCATCGGATGCACCTACTCTGGTAAAAATACGGTCGACTAATCCGATCTTTGCTGACTTTGCCGGAACAAAACTTCCGATCTGTGCCATTAAAACGATCAGTGCACTCTGGCGCATATAAGTGGACTTACCTGCCATGTTCGGTCCGGTGATGATGGAAATACGTTTGCTTCCATTATCTAAAAAGGTATCGTTTGCGATAAACATCTCGTTCTGTGTCATCTTTTCCACGACCGGATGCCTGCCTTCCTTGATGTCAATGACACCTTTTTCATTTAACTTCGGGCGACAGTAATTGTTCTGTTCCGCAACAAGTGCAAGGGATGCGAATACATCGACCTGTGCAACCGCCTTTGCAGTCGTCTGAATACGGATGACTTCTGCGGCGATCTTATCACGCACTTCCTTAAACAGTTCGTATTCTAAGGAGATCAGCTTGTCCTCTGCGCCTAAGATCACATCTTCTAATTCCTTTAACTCCGGTGTGATATAACGTTCTGCATTGGCAAGCGTCTGCTTCCTCGTAAAATACTCAGGCACCAGATCCTTGTAGGAGTTGGTGACTTCCAGATAATAACCGAATACCTTGTTGTATTTGATCTTCAGATTCTTGATGCCTGTTTTTTCCCGTTCCTTCGCTTCAAGGTCTGCTAACCAGCTCTTTCCTTCGGTCTTTGCCTTTTTCAGACGATCCACTTCTTCAAAATAGCCGTCCTTGATGATCCCGCCATCGTGAACGGTGATCGGCGGTTCATCCGAGATCGACTGTTCGATCAGGGTATACAGATCCTCTAAGGTATCCATCTGATCGTAGATCTCTGTTAAAAGCGCACAGTGAAAATCGCTGAGTAACAGCTTGATCGATGGCAGCATATGAATTGAATTCTTAAAGGCGATCAGATCCCTTGGACTTGCAGTCTGATAGGTCACTCGTGCGACCAGACGCTCTAAGTCATAGACCGGATTAAGATATTCCCGGATCTCTTCTCTTGTGATCGCATTCGAATTCAGCTCTGCGACCGCATCATAACGTTTTTCGATCTCTTCCCGGTCGATCAACGGCTGTTCCACGTAAGCGCGCAGGGTACGCGCGCCCATCGCCGTTTTCGTCTTATCGAGTACCCAGAGCAGGGAGCCTCGTTTTTGCTTTTCCCTCAGGGTCTCTACAAGTTCCAGATTACGCCGCGTGGAGCTGTCAATGATCATAAACTTTCCGGTCGTATACGGATGGATCGTATTCATCTGTCCTAAACTGTTTTTCTGTGTCTCATACAGATACTTTAACAATGCTCCGGCTGCGATCACCCCTCCGGCGTAATCGTCTAAGCCAAGACCGCTTAAGTCACGTACCTTGAAATGCTCCTTTAAGGTGTTCTGGGCAGTTTCATCGGAAAAGTACCAGGATTCTAACGAATAAACCGCCATGCCGAGCCGGTTTCGCATATCCTCGATATCAATACCACTGATGTAAAAGGCTTCGTTGCAGATGATCTCTGACGGTGCATATTTGTTTACCTCATCTAACAGCTTGCGTTCCGTATCTACCTCTGTTACATAGTAATCTCCGGTCGAAATATCTGCGGCTGAAACGCCATAATAATCTCCTAAATATGCAATACACATAATATAATTGTTTTTCGTCTCATCCAATGCCTGCATATTCAGATTCGTACCCGGTGTGACAACCCTCGTCACCTCACGCTTTACCATGCCCTTGGCAAGCTTCGGATCTTCGACCTGTTCGCAGATCGCAACCTTATAGCCGCGCTGTACCAGCTTGTTGAGATATGTATCCACTGCATGATACGGAACCCCGCACATCGGTGCACGTTCTTCCATACCACAGCTTTTTCCTGTCAATGTCAGTTCTAATTCCCTTGACACCGTGACTGCATCATCAAAAAACATCTCGTAAAAATCTCCGAGGCGGTAAAAAAGGATACATCCCGGATATTCCTCCTTTGTTTTCAGATAATGCTGCATCATTGGTGTATATTCTGCCACTTTTTTTCTTCCTTTCTGCTGTTTTTATCTAAAGTCTGTTCTATAACGATCATACCGGGTGGCAACCGCTTCTGCCACCTTAAGTCCATCCATAGCGGCGGACATAATGCCTCCTGCATAGCCGGCACCCTCTCCACATGGATAAAGTCCCGCTACATTGCTGACAAATGTTTCATTCCGCGTGATCCGCACCGGGGAAGACGTTCTGCTCTCAACTCCGGAAAGAATCGCATCCGCACGGTCATATTCCGGAATGTAGTCTGCAAAATGGTGCATGCCCTGTATAAACGATTCTGCGATGCCCTTTGGGAAAATATCCCTTAGATTCGCAAATGCATATGCTCCCTTTGTCTCGCTTTCGTATGCACCATAGGCTGTTGAGATACGGTCTGCTTCAAAATCTCCGAAAAGCTGCTGTGGAATCCTTCCACCCGCCGCCTGAAACGCTCTTTCTTCTAATTCCCGCTGGAATGCCACGCCGCCTAGCGCACTCTGATCCGGAAAATCTTCCGGTGTGACCGATACAATGATCGCACTGTTGGCATTTTTGCCTGCACGGCTGTGATAGCTCATGCCGTTTACCGCAAGCCGTCCTTCTTCTGAGGAAGCATTGACCACGTAGCCACCCGGACACATGCAGAAGGAATACACGCCTCTGCCGTTTTCTAAGTTTGCCGTTACCTTATAGGACGCTGCCGGAAGTTCGCTCATATCCGCGCCATGATACTGTCTTTCATTGATCATAGTCTGTGGATGTTCCACACGCATACCGACAGCAAAGGACTTCGCTTCCATTGCAAGGCAGGTCTGATCTAGCATCGCAAACGTATCTCTTGCACTGTGTCCGATTGCAAGCACAACCACCGAGACCGGCATCCACTCCCCATGATTTAATTCAATTTCACAAAGCGTTCCATCTAAAATCCTTAGATTGGTAAGCTGTGTTTCAAACCGGAACTCACCGCCCATTGCACAGATTTCATTTCGTAAGTTCTTTACGACATTTTTCAAGATATCAGTTCCGATATGCGGCTTATTCGTATATAAGATATCTTCCGGTGCCCCCACTTTTACAAACAGCTCTAAGACCTCGCGGTTTCTGCCCACCGGGTCTTTGACCAGTGTATTTAGCTTTCCATCCGAAAATGTTCCGGCACCGCCTTCGCCAAACTGCACATTCGACTGTGGTTTTAAGGGGCCGCCATTCCAGAACGCTTCGACATCCTTTGTACGGGTGTCCACATCACATCCACGTTCGATCACAAGTGGTGCATAACCATGGGCAGCCAGTTCATAGGCGCAGAAAAGTCCGGCAGGACCGCTTCCGACGATCACCGGACGTTCTTTCAGTTCTTCCGCTCCCGGTTTTGGGAAATGATATTCCACGACCTTTGCGGATGAAACGTTTGGGATTTTTTTAGCAAGAATACGCTTTTCCTCAGAGGCAGAAAGTAAAAGATCCACTGCATAGACACACCCCAGTTCCATTTTCTTTCTCGCATCCACTGATTTTTTTACGATTTTATATTCTAAAATGGATGATTCTTTGATGTGTAGTTTTTTGCATACCTTTGCACGTACATCTTCTGCTGTATGTTTTAACGGTACTTTTACCTGTTGTATTCTTAACATGTTTCTTCTCCTGATAAAGCCATTGCGGCATGAAGTCCGGCAACATATCCGCTCGACCATGCCCACTGCAGATTATAACCACCACACTTGCCATCGATGTCTATGACTTCTCCGGCAAAATAAAGTCCCGGTACCAGCTTCGATTCTAAAGATTCGTTGTTGATCTCCGAGGTGTCCACACCACCGGCTGTCGTCTGTGCATAGTCAAATTTCTTCGTTCCGGTGACCGTAACCGGGAATTCCTTAATAACCTCTGCAAGTGCTGTGATCTTCGCATCCGGGATCTGATCTGCCAGAGTAAGCGGCTCGATTTCTGCAAGCGATAAAAGAACCGGGATCAGCTTCTTCGGGTACATGCCGACCAAAAACTCTTCTGCAGTTTTTTTGCCACTGCGGCATCGCATCTTTAAGACAACCTCTAATTCATGGAAGGTCAGCTCTCTTGCAAAATCAATACCGGCAGTTACTTTTTGCCCGTTTAACAATGCCTTTGCAGCAATTCTGCTGAGCTGGAAAACAGGTATTCCGGAGATACCATAGTCGGTCAGCTGTACTTCTCCGGACTCCTCTGTTTTTACAGTTCCATCTACGTATAATCTTACCATTGCATCTGCACGAATTCCTGCAATATCCTTAAAATATGACTGTTCAGCCTGCAAGGCGACAAGCGCAGGCACAACATCTATGATATGATGGCCAAGTGCCTCAAGATATAGGAAACCGCTTCCATCACTTCCGGTCTTTTTTGCCGCTTTTCCACCTGTGGCGATCAGACATTTCCTGCTGCGATAATTCTCTGTCTTCGTCTCAAAGGTAAAGCCGTCTTCGTCCGGTATGATCTTACGGATACCGATGTTGCAGCATATCTTCACATTCAGACGGCGAAGTTCCATCTGAAGCACTTCTAAGACTGCGGCTGCCTGCTCACTTGCCGGATAAAAATATCCGTTTTTTTCCTTCGGCCAGATACCAAGCTTTCGCATAAAATCAATCGTCTTATCAAAGCCAAACTGTTCAAATACAGGCAATACAAAGGCAGGGTTATCGCCATAGTACCATTCGATGCCCTGCTTTCTGTTTGTATAATTGCATTTACCATTCCCTGTCATAAGGATCTTTTTCCCAATGGTATCCATGTGTTCTAAGATTACTACATCTGCACCATTTTCTGCTGCAACGATTGCCGCCATCATACCTGCCGCACCGCCGCCAACTACTGCTATATCGTATTGTCTCATAGTTACTCGTTTCTTTCTGTATTGTTCCCCACAGGCTCCCATTCATCGTCTGAGGAATCCGACCGGGTCTGTATGATTTCTTCCTCTATATCATCTTTGGTATCGATATCTTTTGTATGCTGAACTTTTTCGTCATTCTTTGTTTTCTGATATTTTTTTACGCGAAGCATTAAAAAGAGCATGCTGATCAGAGTAAATACCCCATCTGCCACAAGAATTATATACGTAAAATGATTCCTGTCAGCCGGCTGTGTAAATGGATCTAAGATAATGATCAGGGCGCAGACTGCGATTGCAGCTGCAAGCAGGCAAAACAGAACCCAGATCCGTTCCCCTAATGCCTTAAGATCCAATGCATTCTGTAACTTAATGACCGCTGCGATCAAAAGAAAAATACCCATACCTAAAATAAAGTATTCTGCAACCTGACCTGCACGGACCATCATGCAGCTTCCTAAAATCACCAAAAGCGTTCCGGCGGAAAAACCATACTGGTTCATATTCCGGTATGCTTCCTTCAGAAAATACTGCACGATAAAAACAATTCCTGTAATAATAAACACACCACCGAGCAGATAGATTACCGTAAGAATCTGGATCTGTGGAACAAACAAAAGTACCAGACCAAGACCTGCAAAAATTGCAGATATGACTAAAATGATCGCCGTAATCGCCGGCTGTTTGTTCTTTTCCTTTGTATTTTCTGCCATGGTAAGCCTTCTTTCTATATGATTTGCAATCCAAGCTGTCGTTTTATCCGTCAAACAGATCAGCAACATTGTCTGCCTGACGGAATTATCATAGCATAACCGAATCTAACATTCAACGGTCAAATCCACGTCAACTTGAGTAATTTTCTAAGAAATCATACAGTTCTTCTAACGTTTCAAACTTCATTCCCTGACTGATTTTCTTCTGCAATTTCTCCGGCAGGCGTTCGTAACGGATATCGGTATACATATAAAGTGTCTGCGTGTCCGCCAGATAAACGGTCAGATAGCCGTCTTCTGCCACCATAATATACTGATATGTGACGTCCATATTCGCACTTGGCAGATCGGTCTGTGTCTCCTGTTCCTGTACGATATAATTACTTTCTTCTGTGTCCGTAAGTGTTCCGTTTTTCCCTGCCGGAAGCTGATATTTCAGATACAGTCCAAGACATCCGGATACCAGACAACAGGCAAAGAAAATGCGGATACAATTTGCTTTTTTCATTTTCATCACCACAAAAAGTATCCACATTTTTCCGTTTTTTATTCAATTATCTGAGCAAATGCATCTTATGTGCTATTTTTACCAGAAGATGTCCCTTCGGGAAACGAAGCAGTTCTTCTTCGTCAATACCCTTCATCAAAAGCAGTGCCACAAAGTATACGACTGCTCCGATTCCGATATCGATTAACGTTACAATCTTATTATGCGGGAACACATAAAAGATTCCCTTGTAAACGAAAAAGATCACAACGCCCATCACCGCAGAAGAAAGGAACGGGATGAGGAAGGTCTTTATCACTTCCTGCCTGTAACCGCTATACTTTTTGATTGATATTGCATTCAATACGCACATCACAAATGCAAAGAATGCGTTCGCATAGATGACAGCGTAGATGTTCAGACGGAATCCAAACAACAGCATCAGCAAAAATGCAATATGTATCACAAGTGCGATCGCTGCATTTCTGACCGGTGCCTTCATCCGGTTAATTCCCTGTAACAGTCCGTTTGACAGCGTTGACATCGAATAAAAGACAACCGAGATTGCTCCCGCGCGAAGCATATTTGCCGCAAGTTCAGAAGAATCGTTAAACAAAAGCTGCATGACCGGGGATGCCAGTACGCCGATTCCCATTGCACACGGAAATGCGATGACCATGATAAAACGGATCGAGGAATTGATCTGCCGCTTGACCGACTTCTTATCCTTAACGGAAAAGGCTGCCGTCAGACTTGGCACACAGGAGGCTGCCATTGCCGATGCGATCGAAATCGGGATATTCGTGATCGTCTTATACTTACCGGTGAAAATTCCCCACCAGTTACTGATATCCTTTGCCTTATATCCCTGAAGTGTTGCGATATTCTTAAAAATACCCTGATCAATGATACCGCTGATATTGTAGATGGTCGTACTCATCAATACCGGAACGATCGTCCAGAGCAGTACATGGAACACCTCCGAATAGGACTCACGTTTCCTGCTCTTGTCCCGGCGCATCTGCCGTTTGAAGATCGGCTTATATGCCAAAAATAAAAATCCAACAAACAGCAGTCCAAAAAGTGCACCCATATTCGTACCGAGCGTTCCGCCTGCCGCACCATAGGCTGCTCCATAATCCTCACTGTTGCCGAGAACTGCACCGATTCTTGATCCATAGCCGAATAAAATAAATGCAGCGGCAACACTGACAATGGCGTTCATGATCTGTTCCACGATCTGTGATACCGCACTCGGCATCATTGTACCAAGGCCCTGGAAGAATCCACGGATTACACCTAACACGGCAACCACTAAGATCGTAGGTGCAAGTACTTTTAAAGCAAACACACTCAGTGGTGTCTTTAACATTGCAGTAAATGTAGGCGCACCAAAATAGAGGATCAGCGAAGCTGTTCCCCCGGAGATCAGAGCTAAGGTCAGGGCTCCCTTAAACATCCGGTATGCATTGACACGCTGTCCCTTTGATAAACGTGCAGATACCAGCTTGGATACCGCAAGCGGCAGACTGTATGCAGAAATGATCAACAGCACATTATAAATTTCAAAAGCCGTTCCATAATAGTCCATACCGTGATTCCCCAGAATACCATTCAGGGGAATCCGGTATACAAGACCTATGACACGGCTGATCATCGAAGCGATAGCAAGAATAGAACCCTGTACCAGGACATTTGCCTCGCTTTTTTTCTTTGAACTATCCATAAAAATCAAACCTCAAGTCAACAATTACTGTGCTGCATTAAAATCATCCTCAGTCGCATAAATGCCGACTCTTGATGTAGCATCATTCAAGACAATACATACGCAGGTCTTACCCTGGTTGAGTGTGATCTCATTTCCATCTGCATCATAATATTTTGCAGGAGAATTCTCGTCCGCTTTTTTCCATGTAATATCAATGGCTTTTCCGTTTGTGATGTATTTTCCTTTTCCTTCACCGGTTGTCTTGATATCTAAGTACTTATCATCCGGTTCCATTGCGTAATCTGAATACTGGAAGATAATATTCTTAAAGGAAAGCTGTTCGTTGGTGCTTCCATCGATATGCTCCTGCTTATACTGGAAACGGTAATATTTTCCATCATCTGCATGATATACAAACCATGGCTTATCGACTGCAAATCCAGGGCATACCACTGCGGCATCTTCCCCGTTCTCTAACTTCACGCTGTCTGCCTCAGTGGCAAAGGTGTAATGACCCAGATACGTATCCTTATACTGTGTTTCAAACTGCTTGTACTCAATTCCCTTCTGGATTCCTTCCGAAGTGGTAAATGCATTGTGTGGTGCCTTACGGCTGGAATCACGGTAGAAGGCAATACTGTCTACCTGCGGATCAAGTCCGTTAAAGTCTGTTACCACTCCACTGTTTAACAGCGGCTCTGCCCATGCAGCCTGTCCATAGTGCATATAAATAGCATCAAATTCCATTGCATAATAAGCAAAATAATGACGGCAGCTTCGTACGGAACCTAACTTCTCAATGTTCGAATAATCCTGAAAAATACCCATTAAACGTGTCAGACCGCCCTCAACCGGCACTTCATATAAAACATCTGCCTGACTAATGCCGTACTGTGGCAGTGCATCTACGGTATTTCCAAGCATACATGCAAGTGGACGCTTGTTCGCAGTTTCCTCATCCATCGGCTCACCGGTTAAGAGATTGATTCCGCTTGGCTTAGTGGCTACAGCAGTCTCCGTCTCTGTTTCAGGCTCCTCACTTACCACACTTTCCGTCGCTATCGGTACTACTTCTACCTTCTCTTCTTCCTTCTTCTTACATCCTGTCAGTAAGATACCACAAGTACCAAGTAACAGCATGGTTACAGCAATTTTTTTCATCTTGTCTCCTCCTTGATTATCGTAAGATATTTAATTCAGTTAAAATCTGCTTCTGCCGGTCTTCCATAAATGCAGCTTCCTCAGGGGTCATATGATCATATCCGAACAGATGTAACATACTGTGGACGATCAAAAACGCAAATTCCCGTTCCACACTATGTCCGTATTCCTCTGCCTGCTCATAGACCTTCGGTACACAGATAATAATATCGCCCAAAAGCACTTCACCGGTATCCGGATTAAAATTATCCATAACATCTTCTTCAATCTCCGAAAAGTCACCCGCCTTTGGATAGCTTAACATCGGAAAGGATAATACGTCGGTCGGCCGGTCGATCTCACGGTACTCCTTATTGATCTGCCAGATCGCATCCTTATCCACGAGTGTCAGATTGATTTCTGCCTCGTATGGAAAATCCTCTCGTTCTATTGTATACGAAATCACTTTATTTGCAAGTGTTTCATAGTCAAAAGGAAAATCTGCCTCTGTTTCTGCTTCTACTAAGATTGTCAAAACAGCTTCACTCCTTTCACAAGATATTCCCGGATCTTCAGGTACTGATTCATACTAAGTCCGGACTGATCATAGATTCCCTTTGAAGAAATCTCATCTAAGGTCTGATAGACCAAAATACTATGATTCCAGGTATTTGACAAGGTATCCTTGTCTAAAAATTCAAACTTTGCGATCACCGCATCTACCATATGTACGATCGCTGATTCGCGGCTCGATGGCAGGTATCGTTCTCCGTTATATTCACTCAGGATCGTAATGACCTTCGGTGGAAAATTATTCTGTTTTGCAAGCAGAACACCATTTTCTACAAACGGTTCGCCCTCAAGCTTCCCAACCCGGTAATAAAAGCCTGCGGCAGCAGCCACATCCGGATCTGCCCCAACCTGTAAGGCACACTGATAGGCAATCTTTGAAACATTACAGGCATGCCGGTAATCCACGTCTGAATACTCTCTGATCTCCTTTGCAAGTGGAAATTCCGGTGCAATGATATCCGTCAGGCTCCGGTCATGTTCCGTCCCTGCACGCACCGCCACTTTTTCATACAGCAGCAGGAAAATGGCTGCTGATACAACACCACTGATCCCGCTAAATACGATCACATAGGTATTCTTATCGTAACTGCCGATAAAATACATCAGTCCCGGAATGCTTACCGATACCGCAACGACCAGTACCGCCATCTGTATCCGGTATTTTTTCTTCTCAAATAAAATCGAAAGCAGACTTCCAAACAACGTTAAGATGAGGTATGCCGCCAGCTCATAGAAGCTTGATTCCGAGATCATCCCAAGAAAAATATTAAAATACATCCCGATCACAATGCCCACTGTCGGATTCGTAACCAGTGTCAGAAAAAACGCCGGGATCATCACCGATGCCGTATAAGCCGGTAAAAAGGTAAAGATCAGATATGCCACTGCGGATAATACAAACGTATATAAAAGCAGTGTGTAACAGGTTGTCTCATTTTTCAGCAGGTGTCCCTTTCTGCGTTCGGATTCCAAAAACAGGATCAGGATCGGAAATAAAATACAATGAAAAAAAACAATCGCAAGTACCTGATCGATCGTAAACTTATGATAAATGGCAAAAAAACAGCTCATGCCCGCAAGAGAAAGGATCATCCCTGCGATTGCCGCAAACCGCTTGCCCAAAAAGATCTCTTTATCCATTATCTGCTCCCCTGTTTTTTCCGTCTGTCCGTGCCTTTTACCGGGGTACGTTTTGCGGTTCTGCTTTCATAATCCTCGTACGCCTTGACGATCTTCTGTACCAGCGGATGACGGACAACGTCCGCACTTGTCAGTTCGCAGACTGCGATCTCATCGACCTTCCGTAAGACCTTTAATGCAACATCTAAACCGGATGTCACACCCGGTGCAAGATCCTTCTGGGATGCGTCACCGGTTACGACCACCTTCGAGCCAAAGCCGATTCGTGTCAGAAACATTTTCATCTGGGCAGGTGTCGTATTCTGTGCTTCATCTAAAATGATAAATGCATTATCTAAGGTACGTCCACGCATATAAGCAAGTGGTGCAACCTCGATCAGTCCCTTTTCCATATTCCGCTGGAAGCTCTCTGCCCCCATGATCTGATACAGTGCATCATATAACGGACGCAGATACGGATCCACCTTGCTCTGCAGATCTCCCGGCAGGAAACCAAGCTTCTCGCCTGCTTCGATCGCAGGTCTTGTCAAAATAATCCTTCCGACCTCTTCATTCTTAAATGCCGTGATCGCCATCGCCATTGCAAGATAAGTCTTACCGGTACCCGCCGGACCGATTCCGAATGTGATCATCTTATTGCGGATCTCGTCTACATAATTCTTCTGACCAAGTGTCTTGGGCTTTACCGGCTTTCCATTGATCGTATGGCAGATCGTGTCCTTATCGATCTCTACGATCTCATGTTCCTTCGATACCTTCTGAAGTTCTAAGGTATAATCGACATTCTGTTCTGTAATCTCGTTGCCACGTTCGGACAGTGTAAGAAGCTGCTCGAACACATTACAAGCGCTCTTAATATTCGGTTCACTTCCAAGAATCTTAACGGAATCATTTCTTGGAACCACCGTAACATTAAGAGCGCGTTCAATCTTTTTTATATTCTTATCAAAGCCGCCAAACACATTTGCCATGTGCTCAGCCGGAATATTGATCGTTGTTTCATTCAAGTTCATCTGCTGCTACCCTCTCGTCCGCAGGCTTCTCAGGCTCTGCTACCGGTGCTGTCTGATACAGCGGACCACACACGGTAATCGTTCCCTTCGCACTGCATAAATTGTCATTTATATCTATAATAACATTTTTTTCCTGAATTTGAACATCTTTTTCCTGAATTTTTTCGAAATATGTCTGTAAGTGGCTTTCTGCAATGGCTTTTGCTTCCTTCTTCGTATATTTTTCGGATACGGTCTGATACTCTGCATAGCGGTCCGTCTGTAAGACTACCGGCAGATAAAAGTCCGAACAAAGTCTTGGCTGCTGATATTCGGTTGTCTTTTCGCTTTTCAGGTAAGTGATCTTTCCCATTGGAACCGGAAAAATGTGACCGAACAGCTCGACTGCATAACGCTTCGTCTGATTCCCGGTGAAACGCTTCTTCTCATAGGACAGCGAAAAAGTGTCCTGATACGACAGCTTTGTCTGGATCTGGATATCCGCATCTGCCCTGCAATATTCATACCCGGAAACTTCCTGGTTATCATCGATCAGATCAATACGTCCACTGACTAAAACTTCGCCCTTTTTTACCTTCGCCCGTTCCTGTATCAGCGGTGTACCTGTCCTTGTTATCATCTTAAGAACTGTTCCGTCACAGGCTGCAACAAGATCCCGTGGTTCCTCTTTTTTTTCATCCTTCTTTTCCCCTGTGATCAGATTCTCTTTTACCTGGATCGTAAGCTTCGTCCCGGAGATCTGTGCGGAAGTCCAGATGATCTGTCCGTAATGCAGGCGGATCTTTTCTTCTAAGCCACTACAGTCAATTTCCTTTTTTGCCACGCCAAATCCGCAATGCTCTGCCTCTAAAAACTGCAGGAGATTATCATCGGTCACACTGCTGTTCCCAAGGATCTCGATATTCCAGATAAAACGTGACAGTGAAAACAGAAACAGGAAAAAAACTGCGATCCCGCCCAAAAACAGCTTCCGTTTCCGATACCGGAACATCACAAACGGAAAGCCATAACGCTTTAAGATCCTCAGATGCGTTTTTGTCTTTTTCAAAAACGGCTTTAATTCCCGCACACCGGACAAACTGATAAAAAATTCATAACCGGATTCGATATGTACCAGATCCCAGATTAAAATATCATGATTGCTGCACAGGTTCAAAAAACGCTCCGGTGCATATCCGGTCACCTGCACACGAACATACCCGGACAGATATTTGATGAACGATAAGACCATAGCTTCTCCTAATCATACTGAATACTTTTTATGATACCACTGATCTTCATCTCTTCATTCGTATAATACTGGATAAGCAGCGTTTTTCCCTGTACGCATACCTGACAGTTTTTCGCCTGGATACGGATACATTCCGGAGAATATTCAAGGATTCCCCTGTAGTTTTCGATCAAAAGCTCCCGCTGGCCGGTTACTGTCACAAGTACCGCTCCATACATCAGGTCTTTTGGCAGTTCTAAGGTTTCCACCACATTTTCTTTCCATGATTTTGCACTGATTTTTCTCATATAGTACTATATGACAAAATGACCGAAACTATTCAGTGATCACCTCATGGATCGTCTCTGGTGCAGTATATTCTGTATCGGAGAAGGTATAAGACTTCTGCAATAAAGCTTTGGCTTCTCCTGCTTTTTCAAGGTCGTTGGCATAGATATAAGATAAAATATCGCCCTTTTTCACATATGCACCCTTTTTATGAACCAGTTCGATTCCAACTGCCGGATCGATCACATCGTCTTTGATGCGGCGTCCACCGCCTAAGAGCATACATGCAACACCGATCTGCTCTGTCTCCATTCCACAGATATAACCGTCCCCAGCCGCATAAACCGGAATCTTATGGGCTGCCTGTGGCAGCAGGGACGGATCATATACCTGTGCGGGATCGCCGCCCTGTGCCTCTACGAACTCCGCCATCTTGTGCAATGCCTGCTTTGAAGCAATCACGTCCTTCATTTTCCGGACTGCCTGATTACGGTCTGCTGCCGCACCGGCAAAAAGCAGCATATAACTGCCGAGGGCATAGACATCGTCCATCAGATCCTCTGGTCCGTTGCCATTTAATGCCTGTATTGCTTCGATCACTTCTAAGGAATTGCCGACCATGTCGCCAAGCGGCTGTGACATATCCGTAACGATCGCCGCTGTTTTCTTTCCTGCCATATTGCCGATCCGAACCATTGTACGTGCCAGTGCAATCGCATCTTCTTCGTTTTTCATAAAGGCACCGTTACCCGTCTTGACATCTAAGACGATCGCATCACTGCCACTTGCTAACTTCTTACTCATGATACTGCTAGCAATTAGGGAACGCTGCGCCACGGTTGCCGTAACATCCCGCAGTGCATAAAGCTTCTTGTCCGCAGGTGCAAGCTCTGCCGTCTGTCCGGCGATCGCAAGCCGGATACGGTTTACATTCTCAAAAAACTTCTGGTCTGAAAGTCCGGTCTGGAATCCGCGGAAGCATTCTAACTTATCGATCGTTCCGCCGGTATGTCCAAGTCCCCTTCCAGACATTTTGACAACCGGAACGCCAAGTGCTGCAATGACAGGGCCAAGCACCAGCGAGGTCTTATCCCCGACACCACCGGTGCTGTGCTTGTCTACCTTCACGCCATGGATCGCAGACAGGTCTAATACTTCGCCGGAATCCCGCATGGCAAGTGTCAGATCCAATGTCTCCTGTTCGTTCATCCCCTGAAAACAGATTGCCATTAGCATGGCAGACATCTGGTAATCCGGGATCTGATCTGCGGTATAGCCTTTTATCATCCACTGAATCTCTTCGGTAGACAATACCCCGCCTTCCTTTTTCTTTTCGATCAAATCATACATTCGCATACGAATAGCCCTCCCTTATTTATGGTATGGTTCATGGTTCATGATCCGGTATCCCCGGTAGATCTGCTCAAGCAGGATCACACGCATCAGCTGATGCGGAAATGTCATCTTCGAAAAGCTCAGCTTTTCATCGGCACGCTTTAACACAGCATCCGCAAGTCCAAGGGATCCGCCTATCACAAATACAATATGGCTCTGGCCACGCAGACCTAGTGATGCCATCTTTTCGGACAATTCCACAGAGTCCGGCATTTTTCCATCTATCGCAAGTGCGATCACATACCCCTGACTTTCTTCTATGTACTTCAGCAGCCGTCCGCCCTCTTTTTCCTTGATCTGACGCTCTACGGTCTCACTGGCATGATCCGGTGTCTTTTCATCTGCAACTTCAATGATCTGTAGCTTACAGTATCGGCTTAAACGCTTTGCATATTCGGTGATTGCATCGCGATAGAACTTTTCTTTGATTTTTCCTACGGTCAGTAATGTGATCTTCATGTCTGCTCCCTATCTTAATCCTGAAAGATTCTTCCATACAGTTCTTCTAACATATGATCCTGATATGCGTGATCAAGATCCGGATACCGGCTGCTTATGCAGCGTTCCATTACCTCATAACGCTGGAAATAAAGCTGTTCCTCGCCTACCGATGTGTCGGCAATCCCCGCATCAATATCATCTGCGGAATAAATGTCTAAAAACCATCTGATGATCTCTTCGGTTAACTGCTTCTCACTTCCTGCTTCTTCCTTTACACTTTTTAAGCGCATCTGATACCGGATTCCGATGATCAGAAATACCACAAACAGTGTTCCCATCACAAGAAACATTAAGATCTTCATGTAATCTTCCATCTGTAACCGGATGACACCAAATCCCCATAAAAGCAGAAATACGATTCCCAGTGTACCGATGCACAAAAAGGTAGTTGCAGTAGACTTCATATCCTCATATGCGGTTTCTTTTTTTACATAGACATGTCCACCGGCAGCAGGTGTTACGGTATCCGCTTCCTGCTCCTTTTTTTCATAAAATTCCTCTGCATCGGTTAAGGTTTCCACAAGCGGAACATGACAGTCCGCGCATTCCGTAATTCCTTCGATATATTCATTCTTACATTTTGGACACCACATTGTTTTTTCTCCTCTTCATTCATTGATTTAAGCTTCAGACCGGAACTCCACAACCTCATGGAATTCCTTCCGCTTTTTGTATCCATTATACCAAATATACTTTCTCTTTTGTATAGATCACATCTTTATTATTTTTCATAAATCTGTGGACAGACCGGTACTTCAACCGTGTGATCCCTGTCATGGATCAGCTCCGGTTAAGGCTCATATATAGCAACGGATACGGATTCCCTTCTTCGTCATGGTCAGTCCTTTTGTAGGTTACAAATCCCATATGCTCATAAAACCCGACCGCCTGCGGATTCTGTTCATTTACCGTCACTTCCTGTATGTGATAATGCTCGATCCCATATTGCAGCAGTTGTCTGCCAGTCCCTTTCCACGCTCCTCCGGCAATAGAAACAGCATCTCTAAGCGGTTATGTTCCGTTCCAAGAAAAGCTGCCGGAGTTCCGGACTCATTTTCCGCAACGATGAGATGCTTTACCCCATTTATTGCCTGTGGAACATATTCCCTGATCTGTTTTATCTCTGCATCCGATAGGAACAGATGGGTTGCTCCCTTCGTAAAATTATATGTATCCTAAAATCTCCTGGATTTGTGAAAGATCCCCTGCAAAATAGATTCCTTCCTGCCGCTCTTTCGTCGACAAGCCCATCCGGATCATATGCTGTAACAGCTCTTTGAGACTGTCATAATACCCATTCAGATTATAAAGAATGCAGGGCGCATCTAACTGCTTTAACGATACCTTTGACATGATCTCTGCAATCTCCTCTAACGTTCCGGTACCTCCCGGAAAGGCGATAAAGGCATCGCCTAATTCGATCATCTTTGTTTTCCGTTCTGCCATATCCTTTGTCACGATCAGTTCTGTCAGTCCATCGTGCTGAAACTCACTGTCGATAAAAAATTGCGGTTCGACACCGGTTACTTTACCGCCTGCCCTTAAAACGCTGTCTGCAACTGCTCCCATCAGACCGGTTTTGGAGCCGCCATAGACAAGTGCATTACCACTTGTTCCGATCCATGTGCCAAGTTCTTCCACTGCCTTTTTCAAAGCGGGATCGTTTCCCTCTAATGCACCAAGATACACTGTAATATTCATAAACATATCCTCCGTATTGATCGATAACTCTTTTTCTTTATCTAATAGATTAAAAAATCTGTCCCGGCAGTTTCTTTTTTTCTTTATATGGAAACTGCTTATCGAATTCTTCCGCTTCCACTCATTTTTGATACAGATCGGTCCCATGGTCATGATTGGAATACTTCTTCCATCATCCGCTGCAACCACCGCCCGCATGAACATGTTCTGTCCAATCAGTTCTCCGTCCCGATACATGTATTGAAATTTCTTCCAAAAATACACTGAGCAGATTAAGTACGCTAGAAGCGGACGACTTAAAAAATATCCCCTATATTCTTGTGATGAATCAGGCAGGACAGATAGAAGAACAAAATTATTATGAAAAGATCATCGGATTGCAGGGGGACTTTCTTTTTGCAGATACCATGCAGGAAGCCCGGCTTGCTGAAATCCTGCTTTTAGCAGCGGTTTCCCATATCTCAGCAAACAGTCATCTCTTTTTATAAATAAGCAATTCCGGATTTTCGCCTTTTGCCTCATAGGTACAAACCATGATAAAATCCATATCTGCTAAAATACCAAAGCACCTCTCACCGCCGAATTCAGCTTCTAACTGATTTCCCAAATAAGTCTTCTCATCATCCAAAAACTTCACCTTTGTTCCATTCGGAAGTGTGTACTTCAGATTCACATATTTTCCGACAAGTGCATGCAATTTTTCCACTCTCGGCAGTCCCTCTACATGAAGTTCATTGATTTCCCTGATCAACTGCTGCTTAAATGCTTCAAACTGTCCATTGTCACTGAGCTTTTCATATCTCTTCCAGTAATCCAGTTTCGGAAGCATCTCCTTCAGATAGGAACGTGCCTGTTCTTCTGTAAAATTGTCACTGACCATATTTTTTACACACACATCGATCAGTTCATCCATATCGCTATAGGTGTAGGTTCCATCCGCGTAACACCACTTACAATAGTCCTCATTCAAGGTTCCATCTTTCTCACGGCCTATGATTGAATCATCAATAGGCATCCCACAGCACTGGCAGATCAGTTTCCGTGGCTCTCCTAGAAGTGTATTGATCGAAACATCAAATTCCTTTGATAAAAGCTTCAATGTCTCTGTATTTGGCACTGTCTCACCATTTTCCCAGCGGGACACCGCCTGCCTTGTTACCATGATCCGCTCAGCCAATTCATCCTGTGACATTCCTCTTTGGGTGCGAAGTTCTAAAATTATATTCTTTGTTTCCATAGCCTCTGCCTCCTTTTGTCCTATCATACAGGTGAATTCGTTTTATGAAAAGCAACTTACTGTTGCTGCCATTATACCGTACAGACCGTGGGATTGGATTTTATCGTATAAAATGCGTTGCCACATGTTCTTCTGTTTCCGGCAGTCCGAACGCTTCTTTTCCTAAGGCAATACTCTTCATCAAAAATGTCATGTTTCTTGCTAACACACGCATGGTCTGTTTTCCTTCCTCATCCATATCTGCTTCTCCCTGCACACGACCGTGGATCGAGTTCCAATACTGGCTGGATGCGATTGGCATATTCGATATGGTAAAATATTTGTTCAGTTCATCAAATGTTGCGGAGCATCCACCACGCCTTGCACATACAACACTTGCCCCTGCTTTCATCGTTTTATCAAAATGAGAGCTGTAAAACAACCGGTCTAACACTGCAATCAGAGTGGCATTTGCAGAAGCATAATAGACCGGACTGGCAATCACAAGTCCATCCGCAGCCTCAAATTTCGGAGCAAGTTCATTGACAACATCGTCAAATACACATTTCCCCAGTTCACCACATCGCCCACAGGCGATACATCCTCTGACATCCTGATTACCGACACGGACAATGTCCGTCTCTACACCGGCTGCTTCAAATACCTTCCTCATTTCCTCTAGTGCGATTGATGTGTTACCATCCTTACGCGGACTTCCATTGATCATTAATACTTTCATTTTCTAACCTCTTTTCTTAGTCTCTATTCTGGAAATATTCTAATGTCTGCCTGCTGCTATAACCGCTTTCCTTAAATTCCGAAAACAGTGCCTCTATTCTAACAGGAGTGACACAAATAAGATTCATCGGGGATTCCAGTTTTTTCAATGCCTCTATTGGTATTCCTTTTACCTTTGCATGTGCATTGTATGTATCCGAAAATGGCTCTATAAGCTTTACCTTTCCCATTACCTGCAGGCTCTTCAAACTGCCAAATCCATCATATTTATCATAAATGGCAAGGCATACATTCTCATTTTTCTCAAGTCCTATAAACTTTTCACCACCTTCTGAAAATATCCAGAACCTGTCGTCGTGATAGCTGTATTCAATCGGTGTGCATCTGACATAATCACCTGTTCCCGTTGCAAGCGCACAGGTATTGTTCGTCCTGATATACGCCTCTACTGCCTGCTTCAGCTCCTCTTCCGGCATAGCCGTCTGTTCCTTATTCTTCCAGTAATTTGCCGCCTTTTCAAACTGTTCATGTGTCATAAAACCGCCTCCATATTTTAAGATATTTTCTTAATATTCCTTTGCAATTTCTTCCTCTATGCCATATATTTTTCGGAACACATCAAGATCTGATGCATTTTTGATCAGCATTACCTCTTCTATTTTTCCGGTATGGATGTTATATAAAACAATATATCATGTATTTTGTGCATGTTTTTGCACATACGAAGTTTCGTAAGAAACTTCTTGATGATTTCGTTAGAATTCATTATATCATATTTTATCCTGTGGACAACAGCTCTGCTCATTTTAAGGAAGAACTAATTGTTGTTCCGCGAAAACCTCATCTACATTTTCGATTCCATTCTTGTCGCAGATTGCCTGTACCATATCTGCATTTCCATAGATTTTGCGGCTGATTGCAGCGAGATTTTCCCCCTTTTGTACAATATAATATCCCTGCTGCTGGATCTGTTCTGCCTCAGAAAATACCGGCTGTGCCGCCGGATCCACTGCCTGTTCTACCGGTGTTTCCTCTTGTACCGGTTCCTCTGTCACCCCATCTGCCACCGGTGATGTTTCGGTTTCCGGTTCCTGCTTTGTTTTCTCTTCTTTTTTGTCTTCCTTCTTTTCTTCTTGCTTCTTTTCATCCAGCTTTCTTACATTTCCTTTGATCGTCTCTACCAGAACCGATGGCTGTTCTGTTTCCGTTGTCTGCTCTGTCATGCTCTCTGTTTCTGACTGTGTCGTATATGGCAGCAACGATTCTGTTGCCGATGCATGCTTAGGATCGGACTGGTTAGTCATGACTGATACCGCATTCTCAAGATTCTTCATTTTCTCATAGTTATTCAACATATTAATGCCCAGCACGCAGAGTACCAGCATTCCGGCAAATCCTGTAGCATACCGGATACGACCCAGACGCGCCTTTGGTGCTTCTTCCTTTTTCAAAAGGATCTCCCGGTAGTTATTCAATGCTTCATCTACGACCTTTTCCGGTTCAATCTTTGTCTCGCCCTTTGTGCGCTCTCTTATCATATAATCCTGCATCTGCGGATTCTTCTCATAATAGATATAATATCCCTCTTTCTGCCAGACCGCACTGCTGTCACATGCAAACAGCTTTTCCTCCCGGTTCAGGGAGTCGGATAAAAGCAAGATCTTGTCCCGTCCGCCAAAAAAACTGCGGTGGATATGCTCTAACTCCGGTGTCAGTCTTGGTGTATTTCCCTTTACATCGAGATACCAGCCGACCAGATAACTTCCCGGGAAATTCTGCTGTACCTTTTCACAGATGGTCTCTCTGGTGCGTTCCGAGAAAACCGGTGTTACCCCTGCATAATACAGATTCTGCAACTCTACCGCACCATGTACGAATATGTAGTGATAATCTTCTTCTTTTTCCACATGCCCGACCAGCACACAAAGCCGCATCTCTTCCGGCCGCTCCATAACCGGATGCAGATAAGTATAAACATAATCTTCGATATATATTTTCTGTTTTCCCTGCGGTGTCCCGATCTGTCTGAAATTCTTCGGCTGACACGCATGTGGCTTGTTTTCACATGTGTTATCACATGTTTCCTCCGGCTTTTTCTCTCCCGGCTGCTCTTTTCCACCCTGTCGAATCTCTATCATCTATGTACGCCTGCCTTTCTGCTCCCTTGCTTACTTTTGGACAAGCATATCATAAATGCTTTGCGTTTTTTGACGCATCCTGCACTCGTTTTTTGGTTTCGTATGACAGAATACCCAAAAAAAGCTGCCGCTTTTCCGCGACAGCTTATGGCTTTTGTCTTTTTTAGTTTTCTTTTACAAATGCTTTGACTTTTTTGTAGATACTTTCTGCGTCCAGACCATACTTCTTGATCAGTTCTACAGCCGGACCTGACTCTCCAAAGCGGTCATTGACACCGATTCTGCATACCTTTGTCGGTGCTTTCTCTGCCAGACATTCGCAGACAGCACTTCCGAGTCCACCGATGATAGAGTGCTCTTCCACAGTTACAACCTTTCCTGTTTTTGCTGCGGATGCTGCAACTAATTCTTCATCTAACGGCTTGATCGTATGGATGTTGATCACTTCTGCGCTGATTCCGTCTGCCTCTAAAAGCTTTGCTGCCTCTATGGATTCGCTTACCTCTAATCCGGTAGCGAAGATTGTTACATCGGTTCCTTCCTTTAAGACAACACCTTTTCCGATCTCAAACTTATAATCTGCATCGTTGAGTACCGGGATTGCCAGACGTCCAAATCTTAAGTATACCGGACCTACATATTCATAAGCAGCCTTTACTGCTGCTCTTGCTTCTACATCATCACATGGATTGATTACGACCATACCAGGGATCTCACGCATGAGTGCAAGATCTTCTAAGCACTGATGGGTTGCGCCATCTTCACCGACAGAAATTCCCGCATGTGTTGCACCGATCTTCACATTCAGATGCGGGTATCCGATCGCATTACGTACCTGCTCGTAAGCACGTCCTGCCGCAAACATTGCAAAGGAGCTCATAAACGGTACCTTACCGGAAGCAGCCAGTCCTGCTGCGATTCCTGCCATATTTGCCTCTGCGATTCCACAGTCTAAGAAACGATCCGGGAATGCCTTTTTGAAAATCTCTGTCTTGGTTGCTCCAGCAAGATCTGCATCTAATACAACCAGATCCTCATGTTCTTTTCCTATCTCAACTAAAGCATTACCATAGCTTTCTCTTGTTGCAATCTTCTTTACTTCTGACATAATGCTTCACCTGCCTTCTCTAAATCTGCCATTGCCACTTCAAACTGCTCATCATTCGGAGCTTTTCCGTGCCATCCTGCCTGGTTCTCCATAAAGGATACGCCCTTGCCCTTCACGGTCTTTGCAATAATCGCGGTCGGCATTCCTTTTACGGTCTTTGCTTCTTCGAATGCTTTTTTGATCTCTTCCATATTGTTGCCATCGATATTGATCACATGGAAGTTGAATGCTTCAAACTTCTTATCGATCGGATACGGTGAACATACTTCTTCGATCGTTCCATCGATCTGAAGGTTGTTATTATCTACGATCACAGTCAGGTTCTCTAACTTGTGTGCTCCTGCCCACATAGCAGCTTCCCAGATCTGTCCTTCCTGGATCTCACCGTCTCCGCACATTGCGTATACATGATAATCCTTCTTATCCATAACGGCTGCCTGTGCCATGCCGACTGCAACGGATAAGCCTTGTCCAAGTGAACCGCTGGACATATCAACACCCGGAATATGCTTCATATCCGGATGTCCCTGTAAATAAGAACCTGTATGACGTAAGGTTGTCAGATCTTCTACCGGGAAAAATCCTCTGTGTGCCAGTGCGGAATAATATGCCGGTGCGATGTGTCCCTTTGATAATACAAAACGGTCACGATCTTCCATCTTCGGATTCTTCGGATCGATATTCATCTCCTCAAAATACAGATAGGTCATAAGATCTGCTGCAGAAAGTGATCCGCCCGGATGTCCGGATTTCGCACTGTGTACGGCTGTAACAATGCCTTTTCTGACTTCGTTTGCCTGCTTTTCTAACTCTAAAATCGTCATTGTTCTTATCCTTTCTTATCTCTTGATACCATGGATACCGGTATCAGAGTTCTATTCTTCCTTCTAATGCCCGAAGCAGTGTCACTTCATCAATGTACTCTAAATCTCCTCCAACCGGTACTCCACTGGCGATCCTTGTCACCTTGATTCCGGTCGGCTTGATCAGCTTACTGATGTACATTGCTGTCGTTTCCCCTTCTAAGCTTGAATTCGTTGCTATTATAACTTCTTTTACATCACCTTGCAAGCGTTGCATCAATTCTTTTAATTTAATATCATTTGGTCCGATTCCAAGCATTGGTGATATTGCACCATGCAGGACATGATATACACCTTCGTATTTGCCAGTTTTCTCATAAGCTGCCAGGTCTCTGGTATCCTCGACCACCATTATGACACTGTGGTCTCTGTCTTTGTTCTTACAGATTGGACAAAGTTCATCATCCGTAAGGGTAAAACATTCCTTGCAGTAATGTACGTTCCGCTTTGCCTGAATAATGGAATCACTCAGCTTCTCGACATTCTCTTCCGGCATATTCAGAATATGAAAAGCAAGACGCTGTGCTGACTTTGGTCCAATTCCCGGCAGTCCGGATAACTGTTCGATCAGACGGCTGATCTGACTGCTGTAATAATCCATCTCTACTCCTTCATCCATACGTCTGCCGACGTAGTCTGGTTATTCCCTGTTTTCCATAAGCAAGGAAAAAAGCTGTATACGAAAGCACTCAGCTTTGTGTTACAGCTTTTTCACACTACTTTTAAAATGGAAGTCCTGCGCCAAGACCACCTAATCCACCTGTGATCTTTGACATGGATGCCTGTGACTCTTCGTCCATCTTACGAAGTGCTTCGTTGCAGGCTGCCATGATCAGATCCTCTAACATCTCTACATCATCCGGATCTACTGCTTCCGGATCGATCTTGATCTTCGTGATCTCCTTTTTACCGGATACGGTAACTTCTACTACGCCGCCGCCTGCTGCCGCAGTTACTTCCTTCGTCTCTAATTCCTTGGTTGCCTCTTCCATCTGACGCTGCATCTTCTGTGCCTGCTTCATCAGATTACCCATATTACCCGGCATACCTCCCGGAAATCCACCTCTTTTTGCCATTTTTATCCTCCTATTCACCTTTCACTTATTCGTCTTCAATCGTAATATCCATATTGATGATCTTCGACAGATCAACATATGATTCGTCGAATGGCCGGTTTGATTCATTTAATTGTACCGAA
Organism: Lachnospiraceae bacterium; assembly: GCA_022764465.1. Classification (GTDB taxonomy): domain Bacteria; phylum Bacillota; class Clostridia; order Lachnospirales; family Lachnospiraceae; genus Roseburia_C. The sequence continues at coordinate 49,326 of JALERL010000020.1, forward strand.
ACTTCTATCTCCCGGTCAATACGTTCTGAAATAATTCTTTCAATTTCCTTCCGGTGATCTTCTCTTGCGACCATCTCAGCACCAACCGGATCATCTAAAACGATCATCAGCCGGTTGTCTCCGCCAAGACTTAAATGTGCCTGTTTCAGATACACCCTTGTCACACCCGGCATATCCTGTACAATCGGTCCCCAGTTACGGACAACCTGCTGTACTTCTTCCGGAATTGCCTTCGGCATCTTAGGCGGTGCCACCTCTGCTGTCTGTACTGCCACAGAAACATTCGGCTGTGCCTGTGCCACTGCCGCCACCGGGATTCCCTCCTCCATCCGCTTTTCCAAGTGCGCGATCCGGTCAGCCAGACTATCCGTCTGCGACTCCATCTGTGGCTTACACAGCTTGATCAACGCCACTTCGATCAGTATCCGCTTCTGTGAGGAATATTTGATCTGCCCTGACAGTTCCGAGAAAATCCGGATGTAACGCATCAGGACTTCTGCATCGATCATCTCTGATTCTTCCTTAAGGAGTGCAAGATTCTCACTGGAGATATCCAATACCTCTTCCATGTCATCGCAGCCCTTGATCAGCAGAAGATTCCGCAGATACCAGGTGAAGTCATTCACAAACTGTCCCAGTTCCCTGCCTTCTATGATCAGTTCTTCCATAATACGGATCGCCTCTGCAACATTTTCACCGATCACTGCACGGAGCAGCCTTGAAAAAATCTCTGTATCAACCGCACCAAGTACCTCTAACACCTTATCATAGGTCAGCTTCTGTCCCAGATAAAATGCGATACACTGATCTAACAGGCTAAGTGCATCACGCATCGATCCGTCTGCCGCCTTGGCAATATAACGGATCGCTTTATCTTCCACTTCCACTTTTTCCTGTTCCATCAGATCCTTCAAACGTGCCGCGATCGTATCGATCGAGATCCGTCTGAAATCATATCGCTGGCATCTCGATAAGATCGTGATCGGGATCTTATGCGCCTCGGTCGTCGCCAGAATAAATATCACATACGAAGGCGGTTCTTCTAATGTCTTAAGCAGTGCATTAAAGGCTCCTATGGATAACATATGAACCTCATCAATAATATAAACCTTGTACTTTCCGGTTGTCGGTGAATATGTGACCTCTTCCCGGATCTGACGTATGTTCTCGACACCATTGTTCGATGCCGCATCAATCTCTATTACATTTAAGGAACTGCCTTCTGCAATCGCCTTACAGGTCGGGCATTCCCCGCATGGGCTTCCATCCACCGGATGTTCACAGTTAACTGCCTTTGCAAAAATCTTGGCGATGGTTGTCTTTCCCGTTCCTCTTGTTCCACAAAACAGGTATGCATGTCCGATACGTTCTGCTTTTATCTGGTTCTTCAATGTTGTTACGATATGATCCTGCCCTTTGACGTCTTCAAATTCCTGCGGGCGGAACTTACGATATAATGCCGTATAAGACATATCCTAACCTCTTTCTGTTGATCTAATCACCAAAGCTGATTCCAATCGTCTTTGCTTCCTTTATCATCTTACAGTCCGGATCAACTACTTTCAGCTTGCCGGAAACTTCGCCAAGCGGTACACGCTTTGTTTCTCCGTTGATCATTGCGATCATATATCCATAATCTTCGTCTAAGATCGCCTGTGCCGCTGCTGCACCAAGTCTGGTACAAAGCACACGGTCATATGGACATGGGCTGCCGCCACGCTGTGTATGTCCCGGAACAGTCACACGTACTTCGGTTCCCGTCATTTGTGTGATCTGGTCTGCAATCTCATAAGAAACAGATGGATATTTGCTCTTTTTCTTCTTTTCCTTGTATTCCTTCTTCGTTAAGGCTGCATCTTCTTTCGAGATCGCACCCTCGGCAACTGCTAAGATGGTAAATCCTTTTCCTGCCTTTGTACGGTTATTGATAGCTTCTACGACGCGGTTGATGTCGTATGGGATCTCCGGCAGAAGAATGATGTCTGCACCACTTGCCACACCGGAATACAGTGTAAGCCATCCAACCTTGTGTCCCATAACCTCTACAATGAATACACGGTTATGCGATGCTGCTGTTGTATGGATACAGTCGATTGCCTGGGATGCAACATTGATCGCACTCTGGAAACCAAAGGTAACATCCGTACCATAGATATCGTTATCGATCGTCTTCGGAAGATGGATGATATTTAATCCTTCCTCACGTAAAAGATTCGCTGTTTTCTGCGTTCCATTACCACCTAAGATTACCAGGCAGTCAAGATTCAGCTTATAATAGGTCTGCTTCATGGCCTCTACCTTATCGAGTCCATTCTCATCCGGTACACGCATCAGCTTAAACGGCTGTCTGGACGATCCTAAGATTGTTCCACCCTTTGTTAAAATACCGGAAAAATCTGAAGAGGTGAGCAGACGATAATCACCATAGATCAGACCTTTATATCCATTATTAAATCCATATACTTCAAGTTCATCGACGCCATGACTTAATCCCTTTACTACACCGCGCATTGCTGCGTTTAATGCCTGGCAGTCTCCACCACTGGTTAACATTCCGATTCTCTTCATAATGTATCCCTTCCTTATCTGATTCTGTGTATGGAACTAGGAGAATTCTCCTCTCTAAAATATTACCACATCCGCAGTCCGATGCAAATAAAAATCTACGCCTTTATCACCTCAAGCAGATATTCCCAGACACGCTTTGTCGAGGAAATACTCAGCTTTTCTTCTGTCGTATGGATTCCGATCATATCCGGTCCAAGTGAAATACAGTCTAAGCCTTCTAACTTTCCGGATAAGATACCACACTCTACACCTGCATGGATTGCCTGGATCACCGGCTTTTTACCATACATCTGCTCATAGATGCGCACCATATCCTCACGCAGTGTGGAGTCCTTTTTATATTCCCATGCCGGATAATCTCCGGTACGCTTTGTGCTTCCTCCTACATAGGACGTAAGCTGCTCTAGCTTCGTAAGCAGGTATTCCTTTTCCGTTCCAACGGAGCTTCTGACGGCATAACGGAGGGATACCTTTTCTTCATCTAATATAAGAATTCCAAGATTTAAGGATGTCTGTACCAGTCCCGGAATGTCTGCGCTCATCTTCTGGATTCCGTTTGGAAGCTGGTTCAAGAGCAGAACTGTTTTCTCTGCCGCCTCCTTTGTAAGTACCCAGGTCGTCACCTTCCCTGCCTGTTTTGCACTGATACAGATATCCGGATCACTGGTGGAATACTCCTTCGAAATCACTGCCTGTAATTCTTCGATCGCATGTAATACGGTATCTACTTCTGACTCCGGCACCAGAATACGTGCGGTTGTCTCTCTTGGGATTGCATTATCCTTTGTTCCACCCTGCATGGATGCAAGACCATAATCAGACACTTTTGCTGTCTCTAAAAGAATTCTTCCCATCAGTGTATTGGAATTGGCGCGTCCCTTGTCGATCTCTGTACCGGAATGTCCCCCGATCAGCCCTGCTACACGCAGATCAATCGCGATCGCTTCCATCTCTTCCCAGGAAGACGGAATCATACACTCCATGCTGCATCCGCCTGCACAGCTTGCAAGCATAATTCCCTCATCCTCAGAATCAAGGTTGATTAACTTTCTTCCCTTTAACATGGATACATCGATACCGGCAGCACCTTCCATACCAACTTCTTCGGAAACCGTGAATACGACTTCTAATCTCGGATGACTGATCGTATCGGATGCAAGGATTGCAAGTGCATAGGCAACTGCGATTCCGTCATCTCCACCGAGTGTTGTTCCTTCTGCGGTCACATAATCACCCTCTACCTTCAGCGTAAGACCATCGTTTTCAAAATCAATCTTACAACCCGGCTCTTTTTCACATACCATATCGATATGTCCCTGAAGAATGACCGGCTCCTTGTCCTCATAGCCCGGAGTTGCCTCTTTGATCATAACGATATTTTTCAGCTCATCCTGATATACTTCTAAGTTGTGTTCCTTTGCAAATGCAACGCAGTAATCGCTTAACTTATCCTCTTTGTAGGACGGATGCGGGATACTGCAGATCTTTTCAAAATAATGAAATACTTCTTTTGGTTCTAAATTACTTAATACTTCCATTTTTACGCCTCACTCTGTTACCTGGATATTTTTTCACGCTGCTTCTCACTCAGCTTATTGACATAGACCACAAATCCATTGTTGTGCAGGGTCTGGATATACTGGGAAAGCCGCTGATACAATGGTTCTGCTTTCTCTCCGAACTGCTCATGCACACGCATACCGATCTCATAGATACTCGCTGTACCATCGATACAGTTCCATACAAAGCTGCCAAATTCATCTAATTCGATCTGGCTGGTCTTTGGTCTTTTAAAAAAGATCTGTGCGATCTTATTAAAAATCCCCTTGTTATGCACTGTGATCTCAATGTGTTTCTTCTCATTCGTGGAAAACTCATATAATGAATTATGTTTTGGTACATAATCAAGAAAATTCTCTTTCCTTTTTGCCATGCTTCCTCCTGTATTCATAAGCTGTATAGGGAATTCCAAAGGATTTTCCTATACAGCAAAAGCCTGCCATCTATATAAGATGGCAGACTTCCTGTCATTTATGCATTTTTATTTTTCTTTCCTTTTACGACACGGATCAGTGTGTATGCAAGAAGTGCAAAGATCACAAGTCCGCCCCAGTTTCCAAGACTGAACTTACCGGAGAAATCGATCCACTCACCAAGTGACTTGCCACCAACGTTGATGATTGCAAATACCGCAAGCAAGATTCCTACGATTCCTTCTCCTGCGATCAGACCGGAGGAATACAGGATTCCACGCTCGATCTTTTCCTTATGCTGACCTTCTGTCTCGCCTTCCTTCTTACGGTCGAAGAACCACTTGATTGCTCCACCGACCATCATCGGAGTACTTAAGTGGATCGGAAGGTAAAGACCTACTGCAAACGGAAGTACCGGAATTCTTAAGATCTCTACAACAATCGCAATGGCTACACCGACGAAGATCAGTGTCCAAGGAAGATTGCCACCCATAACACCTTCTACTACCATCTTCATTAAGGTTGCCTGTGGTGCCGGAAGCTCGGTAGAACCATAGCTCCATGCTGCGCTTAACAGATATAAAACACCACCGATTGCAAGTGAAGCGGCTACGACACCGATCAGCTCACCGATCTGCTGCTTCATAGGTGTTGCACCTACCAGATAACCGGTCTTAAGATCCTGTGAAGTATCTCCGGCGATTGCTGCAATGATACAGATAACAGAACCTACTGCAATGGATGCTACCATTCCAGGCATTCCGATATTGCCGGTTGCCTTTAAAATGATGGTTGCGATCAGAAGTGTTGCGATCGCCATACCGGATACCGGGTTGTTGGAGCTTCCTACCAGTCCAACCATTCTAGAAGAAACCGTCGCGAAGAAGAAACCAAACACAATAATGATAATGGCACCGATCAGGCTTACCGGAACAGCCGGGATCAGCCACATAATGATTGCCATAATACCAATTCCAAGAATTACAAAGTTCATTGGAAGATCACGGTTTAAACGGTTGTTGGCTGCTCCGGCATTCTTACCGTATCCCTTGATCGCCTGGGCAAATGTCTTAACAATCAGCGGCAGGGACTTGATCAGACTGATGATACCGCCTGCTGCTACTGCACCTGCACCAATGTAACGGATGTAATTCTTCCAGATTCCCCATGTACCAGCCTCTGTAAATAACTGTGTGATGGATACATCTGCCGGGAATAAAGTTGCATCCCCACCGAATAATACAATCAGCGGCATGATCACAAACCATGCTACCGTACCACCGGCTAATAAGTATGAAGAAACCTGCGGTCCACAGATATAACCAACACCTAACAGTGCCGGAAGTACATCCATACCGATTCCGGACCCCTTATAGCTGTTGATCTGGAAATCAACCTCACTTGGGAATACTTTAAAGCCATCTGCAACAAACTTATAAAGAGCTGCAATACCAAGTCCTTTGAATACGGTACCTGCCTTTGCACCACCTTCTTCTCCTGCCATAAGAACCTCAGCACATGCCTTTCCTTCCGGATAAGGGAGTGTTCCATGCTCCTGCACGATCAGTGCGGTACGAAGTGGGATCATAAACAGGACACCGATCACACCACCGATCAATGCGATCAGGGAAATCTCTACCAGCGAAGGTGCTGCATCGCCGCTTTCTGCTGCCCACATAAATAATGCCGGCAATGTGAAGATCGCACCTGCTGCAAGGGATTCACCCGCAGATCCGATGGTCTGTACCATGTTGTTCTCTAAAATAGAATCTCTCCGCAGAATCACACGGATGATTCCCATGGAAATAACTGCTGCCGGTATAGATGCCGATACAGTCATTCCGACTCTTAAGCCCAGATATGCATTTGCAGCACCAAAGACAACTGCGATAATGATACCCAGTACGATCGAAGTTACCGTAAGCTCCGGCATCACTTTGTCAGCCGGAACGTATGGCTTAAACTCGTTCTCGTTGTTCATTTTATCTAATCCTCCTGATGTTTTATAAGGTTATCACTGTAATATGTTAAAGTAACAGCTTTTAACCAAAGTAATACCGATTATAGCTTGAGGTTATAGATCTGTCAATGGAACTTTCTTCTAATTTGTGGTTCTAAATTTCGTACATTTTTACTTAACACTCCTCTTTACGGAACCGGTCGTGCGATCATAACAATATTGCTTAGCGGCCAGTAACCATACAGCGGCTTCTCCAACCGGCTGCCCTGTCCATAATACATTGAAACATGGTAGATACCACGATACCTGCCGTTATCTCTTCCACCATAGAAGATCAGATCTCCCGGACGAAGCTGTGATACATCCACTGCCTGATATGCGATCACTTTTCCGGCAGCCTCTAAGTGTGATGCCATTCCTGCTGCTGTCGGTGCCCATGAGGCACTGCCTCCAAGAAGTGCAGCATTACAGCCATAGGCGCGGAAGACCAGTGAACTGCAGTCATAATACCCCGGTGTCATACGATAAGGCTGGCTGTAAGTAGAAGAAGAAATAATCTGATATCCGCCCCTGCATGCATTGATTGCATCACGGGATGCCACTTCTACCCAGAACTTCATCTCTTTTCCATCTACGGTTGCGATGATGTTGGTACTTCCACCTGCAGCTGCAATGACTGTGCCACCTTCTGTTACTCCGGCAACACCACCATTCTCAGAACGATAGGACACTGCGCTCTTACTGCATGTTCCATTTATCGTAATCTGTGCGGTATCTCCCGGTGCAAGACATGCATAACTGCTTTGCAGGGATGGATTCGTAACATAGATTGTACAGCTTAATTTTTTTCCGTCTACTGTTATCGTCACCTTGGCATTTCCGGTCTTTTTCGCATAAAGTGTTCCATTTGCAGTAACGGATACAACGGACTTTTTCGCTGACTTATAACGGATATTGCTGTAGCTGTTTGTTCCCGTCAATGCAAGCTTCTTCTCCTGCCCAAGCAAAAGGATCCGGTATCCCGCTTTCAGCTTCGGATCTGATACCCGCAGACTGCTGCGGTAAGTATAACGCTTACCATTTTTACAGGTAACAAGTGCCTTGATATTGGTAGATCCTGCCTTTTTTCCTTTGACAAGTCCGCTCTTCGCATTGATGGCTGCGATCTTGGTATTTTCTGAGATCCATTTCACAGACTTTACCGCAGAGCCTCTGCCGGCATTTTTTAACTTCATCTGATGGCTTGTCTTTTTCGCGATGGACAGATCCTGATCCGTGATTCCGGAATCACATACCTTGATCTGACAGGTATCGCGCCAGTACAGGTAATCACCATCCACATAGATATAAGTGCTTGCAACTAATACCACGGTACTCTTTCCGGATGCTTTTACCGTAGCGACATTATCCTTGCTGCTTACCGTTGAAGCCCCGTTGTTCTCATCGAGATAATAGGACACACCCTGATAAGAGGACATATTTTTAACCGAAAAACGTGCTGTCTTGCCAGTCATAATCGTTGCCTTATGGCGGTTCAGACTGTATCGGTTCTTCACAACCTTAACCTTGCAGGAAGCCTTTGCGCCCGGCACATATGCAGTAATTTTTACCGTACCGCTTTTTACTCCGGTAACCTGTCCGTTCTTATCTACCGTCGCGATCTTCTTGTTGGATGACTTATACTTCACTTTATCCGACAGATTTGACTGTACCCATATCTGAAAACTGTTTTTCTCAAAAACAGCTTTCTGCGCATACGTGATCTTGACCGAAGGCTTCTTCACTGTGACCTTACAGCTTTTGGTTACACCATTTGCACTTGCCGAAATAGTCACGGTTCCTGTCTTCTTCGGTGTTACCACACCCTTAGAGTTGACCGTTGCGATCTTCTTATTCGAAGATTTCCATGTGATCTTCGCAGCCGGCGTTGCCTTTGCAGTAAATGTAACCGGATTTTTCACATACACGGTCTTTCTGCCCTTTAATGTAAGTGCTGGCTTTTTCACTGTGACACTGCAGGTAGTGCTTACGCCATTTGCTGTAGCCGTGATCGTTGCCTTTCCGGCTCCCTTTGGTATCACTTTTCCGTTCTTATCCACGATGGCAGCTTTTTTATTGGAAGTTTTCCACATCACAGTGCCGGATGGATTCACTTTTGCACGAAGTATGACGCCATTCTTCTGCGTGGTATACAGGGTACACTTTGTCTTGTTTAATGTGATCTCATTTGCTACTTCTACCTTACATTCTGCCATCATGCCACCGCAGGTAACACGGATCGTAACAACGCTTTTTCCGGTCTTTTTATCCGCAGAAATTGCCTGTATCATTCCCTTGTCATCCACGCTTACCAGCTTCGGATCAGAGGATTCATAGGAATAATCCGTCGCGGACAGATTTCCTAATATGTACCCGTCCTCATCATATGCCACAAAAGCAAGCTGACTGCTCTTTCCGGGTGCAAGCGTAAGCTCGGTATACGTAAGTACGATTTTAGAACACTTGATGCTCTCCTGTTCTGTGTCATCTTCTGTACTTTCTTCAGTGTTCCCTTCCTCCGGCAGATCGCCGGTTGGTGCCAACTCCGTATCTTCTTCCGGCTCCCGGATGGTTTCCGTCTCTGTCTCTGCTTCCGCTGGCTGCTCCGTTACAATCTCTGATGATTTTTCTGTGGACTGCTCCGTTGCTGTTTCTGTAGCTTCTTCCACCGGTTCTTCTGTTGTTGCTTCTGTAACTCCTTCGACCGGTTTCTCAGTTGCCAGCTCTGCCGCTTCTTCCACGGACTCTCCGGCTGCTGTTTCTGTCGTAGCTTCCGCTGACTCCCCGGCTGCCACTTCTGTAGCCTCTTCCGCTGACTCCTTGACTTCCGTTTCTGACAACTCTT
>JALERL010000008.1 GCA_022764465.1 Lachnospiraceae bacterium
CTAAATTTCTTTAGAAAATGTCCTCTCAGTAGTTCATATTTGATTGAATTTATTTCATTTCAGATTGTATACTCTTTCATACTGATGTATATGACTATGTCAAAATGCGTCCTAAAATACGTCCTTTGACGTATCCACACCACGCAAACCCGCATAAACACTGGGTTTATTTATCCAAACTTTTCATCGTCGGGAACAGTAATACATCACGGATCGCCGGTGAATCTGTCAGTAACATTACCAGACGGTCGATTCCGTAACCGATTCCACCGGTTGGCGGCATTCCGACTGCAAGGGCATTTAAGAAGTCCTCGTCGGTGTGGTTTGCTTCCTCATCGCCTGCTGCAAAGGCTGCATCCTGTGCGGCAAAACGCTCTCTCTGATCGATCGGATCATTTAACTCGGAATATGCGTTACACATCTCCCAGGTATTGATAAAGAGCTCAAAACGCTCTACCTTCTCCGGATCGGATGGCTTCTTCTTGGTTAATGGTGAGATTGCAAGCGGATGATCCATAACGAAGGTAGGCTGGATCAGCTTCTCCTCGCAGAACTCTTCGAAGAAGAGATTGATGATGTCACCCTTGGTGTGACGGTCTTCGTATTCTACATGATGCTCATCCGCAAGTGCCTTGGCTGCTGCATCATCTGCAACGGTATCAAAATCGATACCGGTATATTTCTTAATACAGTCATTCATGGTGATACGCTCGAATGGCTTTCCAAAGTCGATCTCCATGCCGTTGTATGTGATCTTGCTTGTACCACATACAGTCTCAGCAAGGTAACGGAACATGCTCTCGGTCAGTTCCATCATGCCCTCGTAATCGGTGTATGCCTGATATAACTCCATCAGGGTGAATTCCGGGTTATGACGGGTATCAACACCCTCGTTACGGAAAACACGGCCGATCTCATAGACACGCTCTAAGCCGCCGACGATCAGTCTCTTTAAGTATAACTCTAAGGAAATACGAAGCTTTACGTCCTCGTTTAATGCGTTGTAATGGGTATCAAAAGGTCTGGCTGCTGCTCCACCTGCGTTAGAAACCAACATCGGTGTCTCAACTTCCATGAATCCTCTGTCGTCTAAGAAGTTACGGATTTCTTTGATGATCTTAGAACGCTTTACGAAGGTTGCCTTTACGTCCTCGTTCATGATCAGATCCACATATCTCTGACGATATCTGGTATCTGTATCTGTCAGTCCGTGATATTTTTCCGGAAGGATCTGTAAGCTCTTTGCTAAAAGTGTAACAGATTCTGCATGGACAGAGATCTCACCTGTTTTTGTCTTAAATACCTTACCCTTGATTCCAAGAATATCACCAACGTCATATTTCTTGAAGTCCTTGTAGGAATCTTCACCGATCTCATCACGGGCAACATATGCCTGGATACTGCCCTTTAAGTCCTGCACATTGCAGAAAGATGCCTTACCCATGACACGCTTGAACATCATACGTCCTGCAATGCTTACTTCCTGTCCTTCCATGGAATCAAAGTTATCCTTGATGTCCATACTGTGACATGTCACATCATATTTTGTAATCTGAAAAGGATCCTTTCCCTCTGCCTGAAGGTTCTCAAGCTTTTCACGACGAACCTTAAGAAGCTGGTTTACATCCTGTTCCTGAACATTCTTTTGTTCTGCCATCTTCATTCTCCTCTAATTTGATCTCTGGATCTCTAATACCTTATACTGGATCACACCAACCTGTGTCTCTACCTCAACGATGTCTCCCTTTACATGACCGATTAAAGCCTTTCCAACCGGTGACTCATTAGAGATCTTGCCCTTTAAGCTGTTTGCCTCGGTAGAACCAACTAATTTATATTCATACTCATCGCCAAATTCCATATCAAGGATCTTGATCTTACATCCGATGTTGATCTTGTCGAGATCTACCTCATCCTCAACAACGACTTCTGCATTCTTAAGGATCTTCTCGATCTGCTCGATTCTTGCTTCTATATCACGCTGTTCGTCCTTTGCTGCATCGTACTCTGCGTTCTCGGACAAATCGCCCTGCTCTCTTGCTTCTTTGATCTTCTGAGCGACTTCTTTACGTTTTACAATCTTTAAATCCTGTAATTCGTTTTCCAGCTTCTGTAATCCTTCGTAGGTCAAAATGTTTTTCTTATCCATACTGACTGTTCCTTCCCTTGATTAATTTTCGTAAAATTCACGTTCGAATCTGTCCGGATACGATGATACGTCCTGTTTTATCGCCCCTTTGACAATCACAGTATTATACCCGATAGGCACGCTAATGTCAAGATTTTCGGCAATTTGCCAAGGTTTCTTGTAGATTGGAAGATAGATGATATCCTCCTGTAAAAAATCTGTTTTCATCTGCCTGCCATATTCAAAATCAAGCACCAGACCATCTGGCATGATTCTGTCATTTTCCTTCGGTGCAAGTACCACGATCAGGCCATATTCCTGTAACATCCGCTTTGCAAAATCAGAAAAATACTCCGGCCGCTTCGTATAGATCACAAGATGATTCAGTCCGTCTGTGATCTGACAGAGTGCTTCTAGTATCTGTCCGTCGACGTATTCCCTGATAGTTTCTTCTTCCCGGTTCCATGCAAAACCGGTCAGATCATTGTCATTTTCAAATATTGCATCGGAATCGGTATCCGGTTCGTCCTTCCCCGGCTCTGGTATCTCACGCAGTTCCCGGTCGATCAAAACCATATGCATATCCCGGTAGGACAACCCACGGTTCTGTAACAGGCACTCGATAACCGCCCGCAGGTAACAGACTGCTTCATTTTCTACCTTTTTTTCGTCTGCCTCCGGTTCGTTTTCTATCTCAGACATCCTATCTGCCTTTGGCAGAACCCCGGATTCTGAAAAAAAGCACCTTAGCATGCGGGATTTCGCAAGCCAGCGACTGATCTTTCCCATATAAAATATGCCTTTTTCCTATCCTTATGCCTGTCGTTCTTATTTTATACGTTTTCTCTTTTCGATTGATCCTGCAATGCAATCATACCGGATGCTTTTTTATCTTCTGTGGATTCTTATGCTTCCCGCAGCAATCCCTGATTTTTCTCCACAAATGCATCCAAAAGTGCCTTCAAGTCGTCGTAGGATTCTACTTCATTGATCTTTCCACGCAGCTTTGCCGCATGTTTGTAGCCGCTGGTATACCATGCCGCATGCTTACGCATCTCACGGATTCCCATCACAGGTTCCTTGAATTCGATCTGCATTCTCGTGTGGCGGAGTACCATCTCGACCATTTCTTCGACAGGTGGCGGCGCAAGCGGTTCACCGGTCTGAAAATAATGATTGATCTGTGCAAAGATCCATGGGTTGCCCTGTGCGCCTCTGCCGATCATAAATCCATCGCAGTTCGTCTGCTTTTTCATTGCGATCGCATCCTGTGCGGTTAAAATGTCGCCATTTCCGATGACCGGAATATGCACTGCCTCTTTGACCTGTCTTATGATGTCCCAGTCTGCCTTACCGGAGTAATACTGTTCTCTGGTACGTCCGTGCACCGCGATCGCTGCTGCGCCGGATGCTTCAGCGACCTTCGCCATCTCGACCGCATTGATATGGGCATCATCAAAGCCCTTGCGGATCTTGACCGTGACCGGCTTTTTGATCGCCTTTGCAGTTGCCTCAATGATCTTCCCTGCAAGAACGGGATTCTTCATAAGTGCCGAACCGTCGCCGTTATTTACAACCTTAGGTACCGGACAGCCCATATTGATATCTAAAATATCAAAGGGGCGTTCCTCGATTTTTTTTGCCATCTCACTCATGATCTCAGGATCTGACCCAAACAGCTGTAAGGACACCGGATTTTCTCTCGGATCGATCGCAAGCAGGCTCTCGGTGTTCTTATTGTTGTATAAGATACCCTTGGCACTGACCATCTCCATACAGAGCAGGCCTGCACCCTGTTCCTTGCAAAGCACACGAAATGGCAGGTCTGTTACCCCTGCCATTGGTGCTAGTATTAAGTTATTTTCAATTGTTACGTTTCCAATTTTCATACTAAAATCTGCCCTGTCTGTTCTACCGGTTCTGTTTCTCATAGATCAGGCGCATGCCGTGTAAGGTAAGATCCTTATCATAGATCGTAATGCAGTCTGTTTCCTCTGCAATGATACGTCCAAGTCCACCGGTTGCAACAACCTTTACATCTGAAAGTCCGGACTCACGGATCATATTTTTTACAATGTATTCCGTCTGACCGATCTGACCATAGACCAGACCTGCCTGCATACTGCTGATCGTCTCTCTTGCAAGGATCGTTGATGGCTTGCGGATCTCGATCTCAGGAAGCTTTGCTGCATCCTCCCAGAGTGCCTTGGCAGAAATGCGGATACCCGGTGCCGTAACGCCTGCAAAAAAGTCTCCGTCCTTGTTCACAAAGTCGTAGGTGGTCGCTGTTCCAAAGTCAAGTACAAGTACAGGGCCGCCATAAAGCTCGTATGCACCTACTGCATCCACAATACGGTCTGCACCGATCTGGCGTGGATTCTCAGAAGTGATACGGATACCGGTCTTTACGCCCGGTTCTACGACAAGCGGCTTAATATCAAAATACTTGATCAGCGCGCTGCACAGTGAATGCATGACATTCGGTACAACCGATGATACGATCGCATCCTTAATCTCATCTGCTGCTACATGGTTATGCTCTAAGAGGTCTCTTACGACCATTCCGTACTCATCTGAGGTACGCTGCATCTTCGTTGTCATACGGAAGGTTGTTACCAGTTCACTTTTATCAAATACACCTACCGTAATATTGGTATTTCCTACATCTATTGCAAGTATCATTTCCTCTTCCTCCTGCTTTTATTCCTCTTCTGAAAAGACCTCTCCTAAAAAAAAGACCTTGTAATACATCTCTAAAGACTCTAACAATTCTGCTTTTTCCCGCTGGATCTGCTTAATCTTTAAGACACTGCCGATCTCGTCATAACAGAAATCGCCTTCGTTACAGTCTGTACGCAAAAGCAGATGTCCTTCCTTGTCGTATACCATCTGGAAAGTTCCACCGATATCCTCTGTATATAAGACACACAATATCTTCAGATCTTCCTTGATCCCTTCCGGAAGACCTGCGAATTCCTCATTCAGATAGAACTTTTTCGTATAAGCACTCGAACCACATAAAATGATCTCGTCCTGATTTGTTTCCTGCATCCTGTTACCTGTTCCTTTTCTATTTTCGTCTGCTATACATAGCCATAAATTCCGCGGACAGAAACCTCACCGGAAGATACTTTTTCCACTCCGTGCTCTGTTTCTACCAGCAGTTCTCCACGATCTGTGATTCCTCTTGCAGTTCCCTCAAACGGCTGCTTCGGATCAAGGACACGCACCGGCTTGTTCTTGTTTGCAAGATACCGGTTGTATTCTTCCGATAACAGGGACAGATCCTGTGTCTGTATAAAAAGATCGTAGTATGTTTCAAATTCTTCCCATATCGCCTCGATCAGTTCCGCACGCTTGATCTTCTTCCCTGTTTCTAACAGAATCGATGATGCCATCGCAGCGATCTCATCCGGGAAATTCTTGTTATGGACATTGATACCGATTCCGATGATGATATGGTTGATATAATCGATCTGCATGCTAAGTTCGGTTAAAATACCACAGATTTTTTTCCCATTCAGCACAATATCATTCGGCCATTTGATCGCCGGCTTTTCTCCGGTCAGACGCTCAATTCCCTTCGTAACCGCAAGTGCTGCTACCAAAGTCAGCATGGAAGCATTGGCGATCTCGATCTCAGGCTTTAATAACAATGTCATAAAAATACCGGTGTTGGCGGGGGACTCCCAGGCTCTTCCGCGTCGTCCCTTTCCTGCCTCCTGACGGTCTGCCACAACAAGCGCACCATGCACTGCACCTTCCTCGGCAAGGTGGTTCGCCTGTGTATTCGTGGAATCGATTACATCATAGTAATAGACCTGTGATCCGACCCATTTTGTCTTTCTCAGACTCGTTATCTCATTTGCGCTTAACACATCCGGAGAAGAAACAATGTGATACCCGCGGTTGTTGACCGCTTCGATCTCATAGCCATCCTTTTTTAACTGGTTGATCGCTTTCCAGACTGCCGTCCGCGAAACGCCAAACCGCTCACACAGCTCCTGCCCGGATACATATCCGTCTGTTTCCCGCAGAGCAGCTAATATTTCTGCCTTCATATGAATAACCATGCCTTTCTCTCAGTCTGAAAATTTCTACTTTTCACACTATGCATCCTCTAAGGTTGCAAGCATAACCGCCTTGATCGTATGCATACGGTTCTCTGCCTCATCGAATACAACGGACTGGCTGCCTTCGAATACCTCATCGGTTACTTCCATCTCTGTCAAACCGAATTTCTCATGGATCTCACGTCCGATTCCGGTCTCAAGGTCATGGAATGCCGGTAAGCAGTGCATAAAGATCGCGCTGTCTTTTGCATTT
>JALERL010000030.1 GCA_022764465.1 Lachnospiraceae bacterium
CTCTCAAGCATCTCCTGTGTATAATAAGCAAGCATGACGGAATAATCATTCTTGATCTGTTCGATCGCAAGCTTTGCCTTATCGCACATCGTCGATACCGGCTCTGTACGGTCGGTGATCTCATATACACCTGCATTCATATAGATCTTATACTGGGAATTACCGAATTCCTCCCGCATCTGCTGGATGCACTTTTTAAAAAGTTCTTCATCATAGTTCTCTTTGCTGATCAGGATAGCGAACTCATCATCGGAAAGTCTTCCATAGATCGCATGTGAGCCGCCTAACTTTTTCAGCAAGGATGCCTCATACCTTAAGACCTTATCGCCCATCTGCCTGCCAAACAGTTCATTGTAGAACTTAAAGCCATAGATGTCGCTCGTAACCAGCACATACTCCGTATCAGGATGTGCCTTTAATTCCTTCTCAACGTTATTACAGAAATATACACTATTATAGATTCCGGTCAGTTCATCATGTGTCATCTGATAAAGTGACAGCCTCATTTTCCGGATCTCGTCGGTCACATCATCAAACTCCACCGAATATCCGACAATCTCCCGGTCTGCCATCAGTGTCCGTGCGATCACGTTATAGATACGCATCTCCCCCGCAACCGGAAGTTCTACCTCACGGTAGCGCAGTTCTACTTTATCTGCCTCTACTACACGATT
Source organism: Lachnospiraceae bacterium (assembly GCA_022764465.1). GTDB lineage: Bacteria > Bacillota > Clostridia > Lachnospirales > Lachnospiraceae > Roseburia_C. The sequence continues at coordinate 675 of JALERL010000030.1, forward strand.
CAGATACTTTTCCAGTTCCGGTACGATTGATTCCTGTTTCTCGAGTTCCTCTCCGGAACGGTTCGTATAGATCCGTACCTTCTCATGGTCGTAGATAAAAAAGGCTGCCTTCGATTCCGTTACAATTATACTTCTTGCATGCTCCCTGACCAGATGCGGCACATATATATAAGACAGATAATAGACCGCATTTGCAGCCATGATATAAAAATAGACCCCAATATCAATCGGAAACTTCAGCAATCCGCTAACTCCGGCGGCCAGAATCGACAAGCACGTAAGCACAAACAGGAACATAAACTTTTTCCTGGCAAACTTGCCCGGAGAGCATAACGCCTTCATTGCAAGTGGATAGATGATAAAAAACGCAAGTGCCATGCATGCCACCAGATGCAGGTCATACAGTGCCTTATGATCAGCCAGCTTGTATATCGTTGTTCCCCATAACTGCACCGGCTCTGTTTCGAAATACAGCGGTTCATAGGCATTATATACAAGCAGGATACTTTCCACTATTCCAAAGACAAAAAATGACCGCCGCACCACAGACACTTCTTCAAATACACCGGTATATTTCTGAATGAAAACAACCATCGAATACAGCATCCAGTACAGACAGCATGTATAAATTCCAATTACAAGCCTGCTGAATATCTCACAGGAACTATATAAGACCAGAATCTGCTGTACACAGGCAATCACTACCGTGATCATAATATTTAAAATACTTTTCCAGTTCTCATCCCTGTGCCAGCGATATACTTTTCGAATATTATAAATAGCAAGAACCATGAGTGCGAAAAGCACCAATGACATCAAAAAGCGCATGCTTCCTCCTCAAAATTATAACATTATAATACTTACGATTTCTCCGTGCTTTGCTCTGCTTGACGGAACTATTATATATATTTTACAACAAATGCGGCAAAAAATATAGTCTGATACCTATTTTCGTATTTTTTCGACCTTCTTTCACCGGTTCTTTTTTTCCAGTTTCCGCATATGCAAAATATAGACGATAAAAATCGCTCCACCGGTAAAGATCCAAGAGGCGATATAGACATTCATCAGCATCTCATAGGTCGGAACAAGGCGGAATACCGTAACCATCCAGATCAGACGAAATACGACCGTTCCAAGGATCGTAATGATGGAAGGCTCAATGGATCTGCCCATTCCACGCAGTGCGGAGCTTCCGACTTCGTAGGTTGCCGTCAATCCCTCAAGCGAGCATACATGATGCATACGGATCACTCCATAGAGTGCCACCGCACTGCTTGTCGTGTAGATGCTTACAAAGAAGTCGTCCCATATCATAAAGATCACACTTAAGATCTCCGTAAAGCCGATTCCAAACAGCATACACAGGCAGAATGTTTTCTTACAACGTTTCAGATTGCCTGCGCCAAAGTTCTGGCTCGTAAAGGTCACTGCTGCCTGTGCAAATGCAGCCGCAATATCATAAGTAAAGTATTCAAAATTCAGTGCAAGGGATGAACCTGCAATCGCATCCTCGCCGAATGAGTTAATCCCGCTTTGGATAAATACATTCGAAACCGAAAAGATTACTCCCTGGATGCCGGCAGGGATACCAATTACAAGGATTTTCTTCAGATCTGCCCAGATAATCTTCATCTTCGAGAACCGGAAGCTGAACTCATCGGTTCTGCGATACAGATAGATCACCGTTAGGGATGCACTTAAGACATTCGAGATCACCGTTGCGATCGCAACACCAGCCACGCCAAGATGCACGTAGATCACCAGTATCAGATTCAGGATCAGGTTCACGACACCGGATAACAGCAGATAATACATCGGCCGTTTCGAATCACCATAGCTTCGAAGGATCGCAGAGCCGAAGTTATAAATCAGCATAAACGGAATGCTGATAAAATAGATCCGGATATAGAGCAGTGCTTCCTCCATGACGCTTTCCGGTGTACCCGATGCCTCTAAGACTGCCCTTGCCGAAAGCATGCCGGTAAGCATCAGGATAAGTCCAAGCAGCACGCCAAAGGTTAGGATCGTATGCAGCATACTGTTTATTTTTTCCCGCTTCTTTTGTCCGATCAGATTCGCAAGTGCTGCGTTTGGTCCGACAGAAAGTCCCACGATCAGGTTCACAAAGATACCAACCAGTGCCACGCAGCTTCCCACTGCCGCCAATGCCTGATCCCCGGCAAATCTGCCGACCACCGCAACATCCGCGGAATTAAAAAGCTGCTGTAAAATACTGCTGAACGCTAAGGGAATGGCAAACAGGATCAGCTTTCCTGCCAGTCCTCCGTGAAGCATATCCATTTCCTTTGTTTTCTTTCCGTTGCCCATGTTCCTTCCTGTCCTTTCTGAAATCTGCACCTAGTATAGCACACTCACCCAAAACTGCAACGGATAAAAGTGTGCGCATCTTTTCGATCAGGCATGCTTGATTGGTGCATAGGATTCGGGTGTCAAAAGATTCTTTTTTAAATTCAAAAGGCAAAATTTGTAAATACCTTTTGACACCCAAATCCTACACACCAAAAAGAGCCTGGTAAATTCCAGACTCTTTCCATGCATTTTTCTCTTTATCGTGTGATTTCAAACTTGAACTTATTGCTGCTCCATACATTATCGGTAAAATGGATCTCAAGATTCTTCCAGTCCTTTGGGACTTCATAGCCGATCACACCATTCATCTTCTTACCTGCCGCGATCGTTCCGTCCAGCTGATTTGCATCCGGATTGTCTACGGCCGCATTCAGGGAATAATTCAATGCATAATCATCTGCATATGCTTCAAAGCTTGCCATACTGCTTACTGTCATTTCTGAATCCGAATTATTTGCGATTTCAAATTCAACCAGCACAAATTCATTGCCATCTGATGGTTTATTATATTCCGATCCTTCGCTTTCCGTATAGTTGACCATCGTAACCTGAATATCGTTCATCTCTGCGACTTCACCGATTCCAAATGTATCTTTTTCTTCTGTCTGTGTCTCAGTTTCCTCACTGTCTGCCTGATCGGATGTGTCATCTTTTTCAGAGGCAGCTTCCTTTGTCTCGCTCTTTGTCGTATCAGAACCTGTATCTGCTACCTTCTTTGGCTTGTCCGATCCGCCACCGGCAACTGCTCCGATAATTATAACCAGAACTACTGCAAGAACGATCCATTTTGCTTTTCCGCCCTTCTTTTTCTTTGTCTCATTTTCCATATACTTATCCTCCTGCTTATTTTATCTTACTTTATCCTACTTTATCTTACTTTGTAAAACATGTCAATATTTTATGTGTATAGTAAAAGCACATCCATACAAACTATTCCGCATGGAGGCCAGAGATGAAGCCATTAAAAAATAAAGTAAGTATTACACTTGATTCAAATATCGTAGAACAGCTCAAAGAGCTTGCAGAAAAAGATGACCGTTCTTTTTCCCAGTATGTGAACCTGATCTTAAAGGAATATCTGAATCAAAAAAATGAAGAAGCATAAGACTGTGTTGTCTATGCTTCTTCATTTTATGTTTTTTACGGATCTATTTGGTATGCTGACAGCATACATTTCATTTTCTTCGGTAAAGATCAGACGATCGCTTCTATGATCACACATATCAATGCCGCTGCGACCAGAAACAGGAAGTCACTTAAGATGTAACCGATACCTCTGACTATGGCATGCCTGCTATTGACAAGCGGAATCTTTGGGGAAAGTCTGCTCCGGCAATTCCTGTAATCCCATACAAACAGGATCGTTACAATCTGTGACAGCCACACCAAAACACGGTTTATAATCTGATCCTGCCATACCAGAGGATGATCCAGCTTATCCTTGAATTCCAGTGTAAAGCAGAACCAGCTTACCAGAAAATATCCCACACAGGCAGTGATCATTTTCCATGGGGTTTTCGTCCGAAATCCCGGAATCCGGTAGCTGTCTGCACTTTTTTCCCATGTATTTTTCTGCCGCAGAGTCCCTCCGGCAGCTTCTGTCTGCAAGTTATTTTGTCCATCGCTTTGTGTTCCCGACTCCTCTGTTATCATTTCTTTTAATTCCGGGCATGCAGCAAATAATGCCTGTTCTAACTCGAAAACGTTCTGATACCGGTCCATACTGTTCATCGCCGTACATTTTTGTACAATATCACGGAATCTTCCCGTAACCATCTGCTCGTTTAAGAAGCATCCGGTGATCAGATAATTGAGCATCACGCCCAGACCATATATATCGGTACGTGGATCGGTCTGTCCGAATCCGAACTGTTCCGGGGCTGCAAAGCCCTGTGTTCCCATAAGCGCTGTATCTTTATTCTTTCCTGCCTGATAGGTTCTTGCAATGTCAAAATCCACCAACATTACCCTGCCATCCAGTGTCAGGATCACATTTGCAGGCTTTAAGTCCCGGCAGATGATCGCAGGTGATGCATGATGAAGCGGTGCAAGTGCGCGGCACAGCCGGACAATGATCCCTGCTGCCTCACACTCGGTAAACTTCTTTTCCCGCAGGCACTCTTCTAAGTTTTTCCCGGTCAGATATTCTTCAATCACAATGATATGATCCTCGACCGGAACCATCTCATAGATCCTTGGAATATAGGTATTATGCGTATTCCGGAAAAATTCATAGATACCCCGCTGCTCACTCCGCACGGATTTTTTCACACAGATCCGCCCATCAATTTTATTCCTCACAATATGGACATCCGGATTCTCATTCAGGCTTCCGAGATCCTGATACTCCGATAAAATGTATTCCTCTGCTGGTGTCATACCTGTCTCCATTCCTGCACTGCCTTTTGCGCATATAACTTGTGTATGCCTCTATTGTAGCATAGGAAGCCGCATTGCTGTCAATTTGATAATTATTCTTGCAGGCGGCAGGAAAACTTGTTATGCTTTTTCTAACACGATTGCGAAAGAAGGATTACAATGGATAATTTGGATAAGCTTGTGCAAGAGCTTATTAAGCTCCCTAACGAAACGGAATGGATAGAATTTAAACATAATAATTATGATCCTTATATGATCGGAAAGGATATCAGTGCATTAGCTAATGCAGCTACTCTGCGTGAGAAGACCTATGCATATATGATATGGGGAATTGATGATAAGACCCATGAAATCATTGGAACAGAGGAGAGCCTTCAGAATATGCGCAAAGGCAGTCAGGAATTAGAAAACTGGTTAAGATACCAATTATCCGATAATGCCGACTTTCAGTTCTATGATATTGAAATTACGAATAAAAAGATTGGTATCCTCATAATCTATAATGCAACATCTTTTCCTGTTAAATTTGATGGTGTAGATTATATCAGAATCGGAAGTTATACAAAGAAATTGAAAGAGTTTCCAATGGTAGAATCTCAATTATGGGATAAATTAAAAAACATAAAATTTGAGGAACAATATGCAAAAACCGATTTAGCTCTGAATGATGCTTTGCAGTTATTAGACTATGTGGTTTATTTTGACTTATGTAAAATACCTGTTCCTTCAGATATGGAAGGCATTGCACATTTTTTTATAGAAGATGGAATAATTACCAGACAGGATAATGGACTATATGCCATAACCAATTTAGGAGCTATTCTATTTGCGAAAAACATGAAATCATTTCCTAAGATTTCGCGTAAAGCCATTAGAGTCGTACAATACAATGGAAATAATCGTTTGTTAATGAATAAGGAAATTATGGAGCAAAAGGGATATGCATCCGGCTTCGAAAATTCGATGAAATATATAGAGGCATTGATTCCTACAGAAGAAGTAATTATAGATGCAAGAAGGGATAAAAGAACTGCTTATCCAATATTAGCTATTCGTGAGACTATCGCTAATTCACTCATTCACCAGGATTTTACCATATCAGGAACCGGTCCGGTAGTTGAAGTATTTGATAATAGGATAGAAGTAACTAATCCCGGCATTCCATTGGTTGACATCAATAGAATTATTGATAATCCTCCAAAATCAAGAAATGAAAAACTTGCTTCCTTTATGAGAAGATTAGGCATGTGCGAAGAATTGGGTACTGGCTGGGATAAAATCGTGATTGCGTGTGAATTATTACAGTTACCTGCCCCTAAAATAGAATTATTTGAATCAAGTACACGCGTTACATTGTACTCGGAACTGCCATTTGCAAGCATCGCTCCTGAAGACAGATTACGAGCCTGCTATTTACATGCATGTATTAAACAAGTACAGGGAGAACAGTTGACAAACAGTTCTTTAAGAGAACGTTTCGGCGTGAAAGATTCATCAGCAGGAAGTATTTCAAGATTAATCAAGGAATCGGTAGCATTATAATTAATCAAGCCATTAGATCCAAATACCGCTCCACGTTATATGAAATATATACCATTCTGGGCTTAATTTAACTTGCCGGTAATTTGCCGACAATTTGCTGTTGAAAAATACGTGTAAAAATCAATTTTCACACACGAGAAATGAGGATTATCATGAACACCAACGATACCAACGAGCTGATGCAGCTCTTAGCACATACAACGACTACTTCTGAGCTGAAGGTCTTTGATGAAAAATTAAGCCAGGACATCCGGCAGATCTCTTTTTCTGATTATATCAACGAACAGATCTTTCTTCAGAATATCTCACCTGCAGATCTGATCGCACAGGCAGGAATCCAGCGCAATTACGGCTACCAGATCTTAAACGGAACAAAAAATCCGTCCAAAGAAAAAATAATCTCCCTGTGTCTTGCGCTTCACCTTGATGTTGCACAGACACAGAGAGCCTTAAAAATTGCCCAGACCGCGCCGCTTTATCCGAAGATCCGTCGTGACGCGATCCTTCTGTTTGCGATCCAGAAAAAATATTCTGTTCAAAAGACCAACGATCTCCTCGATGAAATGAAGGAAGAGCCGCTGCAATAGTCTTTTCTATTTCAGCTTACCGTACTCTTCATCGGATACCGGCTCACACCATTCGTTGGATGTTTCCTCGCCCGGCACTTCCACTGCAAGATGTGAGAACCAGTCATCCTTTGTCGCACCATGCCAGTGCTTTACTTCCGGTGGAATATTGATGCAGTCACCCGGCTTCATTAAGATGGCATCCTTGCCTTCTTCCTGATAATAGCCACGTCCTGCCACGCAGATTAAGATCTGTCCGCCACCGCTTTTTGCATGATGGATATGCCAGTTGTTCCGGCAGCCCGGCTCAAAGGTTACATTATGTACTCCAACCTGTGTGTTTGAGATTGGTGCAAGAAAGCTCTTGCTGGAAAAATACTGTGCAAAGCCATCGTTCGGCTGACCGATCGGGAAGATCATCGACTTGGCATGTGCACGCATTGCCTCATCTTCGTATGGCAGATCTCCTTCGCCATCACTCCATACTTCTTTTGCAAGATTAAATACTGCCCAGCCCTTTGGCCATCCTGCATAAAATGCAACATGTGTGATTACTGCTGCGATCTCCTTCTGTGTTACGCCATGTGCCTTGGCATTCTCTAAGTGGAACTTCAGGGAAGAATCTGTGATTCCTGATGCCATCAATGCCACCACGGTAATAATACTTCTTGTCTTGACATCAATATCCTGATTGTTCCAGTTTTCTCCAAACAAAACATCATCATTAAAGTGTGCAAACTCCGGAGCAAATGTTCCGAGTGCATTTCTTCCTGCTGTCTGTGTGATTTTTTCCATAAATAGACCTCATTTCTGCGCACTTTTTACATATATTTTCCTAAATCAGGTGCGCGCTGACACAATCTTACGTCTCCTACAATGTCTTTGCCCAGTCTGCGATTTCCTGTTTTGACATGTGGTTCAAAAGCTTGCCTTCCCGGATCGTTGCATCCGGTGCGGATGGCTGAAGCTCTTTTACGGTATTACCGAATCCGCTTCCACCGGAGGTTGCAAACAGCACGATCTCTTTTCCGGCGAAATCATAACTCTCTAAGAATGTGCAGATAATGGTCGGAGCTACATACCACCAGATTGGAAATCCGATGATGATCTTATCGTAGTCAGCGATCTTTGCATCCAAATCTGCCAGCTTTGGCCGGAAGCTCTTGTCTGCCATCTCCACACTGCTTCTTGACTTCTTGTTCATCCAGTCCAGATCATCCTTGGTATATGCTACCTTTGGCTTGATTTCATACAAATCTGCGCCTGCTGCCTTTGCGACTTCCTCTGCCGCCTTTTTTGTTGTTCCTTCTGCACTGAAAAATGCGACTAATTTCTTACTCATAAAAATATCCCTGCCTTTCCATGCACATCACTTGTGCCGTACATTCTGATATGTTCTTATTATAGGATTCCACCGGTTACATGTCTAATACCTATATTGTCTTATGTGCTATGCCTCACAGGCATAGATCTCATCAATAAACTTTCTGACTGCCAGCGAGTACGGAATGTTTCTGCGCCATGCAATAATCGTCTGGGAATAGATTGGTGGATCTAAGTGCTTCCGGATGATGCTCTCTTCATTCCAGAAGCGCATTGCGCCCTCGATCATAACCGGGTAGCCCAGTCCATGCTGTGCCATGATCACTGCATTTGTGGCAAGATTGCTGACAAAAGCAATATTTAGTTTTTCAAAATCACGTCCAAACCAGTTTGCAAATTCACTCTGTACATTCGTCCGTTCCGGCAGAATCAGTGCTAATTTTTTCAGATCCTCTCTTGTTACCAGCTCTTTTTTTGCAAGTTCATCCTCCGGACGCATACAGATCACCCATGGTTCACGCTCTGCGATCCGCATATAATCAAGCCCCTCGGTATTCACCGGTTCTAAAAACAGGCCGATATCCACAAGTCCCTGATTCATCATATCCGCAACAATATCCGCAGTTGCCGTATGAATTCTGATCTGGACATGCGGATACTTCCTATGAAATGATTCACAGATCTTTGCCAGTTCTTCGACTGCGCCAAATTCTCCACAGCCGATCGTAACCGAGCCCTCGATCAGTTCTCCGCGTTCTTTGATCTCTTCAATCGTTTTTTCCTCCAGATCTAAGATCTCAAGTGCACGGCGTTTTAATAAAACGCCCTCCTCTGTCAGACAGATCTTCTTGCTCCCCCGCACAAACAGCTTCGTACCAAGTTCTTCCTCTAAGGCAGCCAGCTGTCTTGATAAAGTCGGCTGCGTGATATGTAACTGCTTTGCAGCTCTTGTAATATTCTGTTCCCTTGCCACCGTCAGGAAATAATTCAAAATCCGTATCTCCATTGTTTCCTCCATCTTACCGTTATGATAACCCCAACCGGATCGTGCTGCATCTTTGCTGCCTGATTGACACTCCGTTTCTTACAACTTCTGCTCATAGCAGAGAAAAGGCTGCTCATATAAGTCACATGTTCCCACTACATCAAACGCAAACACCGCATAGGAGCGGATTGCCTTTACATTCTTCCGGTTGACCAGAAAATGAATGCTCTGATAACCACGTTCTTTTAATACCTTCATTCCATGACGCATCATTTCTCTTGCAATTCCCTGTCCCTGTAATTGCGGCAGGACTGCCAGCCTTGCTAACTCGCCACCCGGCTGTAACGCAGGATTCCAGCATGGTAAAGCATTCACCGCCTCATCCTCATCGATGGATACTGCTGCAAGTATCTTGTCTTCTTCGTCCTTCATAACAAACAATGCATCACGGGATAGATCAAAGTCGATCTCCTTTTCTCCCGGATAGTTTTCATCCCATGGGCAGAACTCCCTTCCAAGCTGCATCCGGTACAATGCAAGGATCTCATCCTTATCCCTGCGGTCTGCCATCACAATTTTTCTCATAAATTTCTCGCTTTCTTTGTATGATATGATCTGTTTTTGACTTTTTCTTCTTCGGATCATATGTGTTTTCCTCTCTCCATATAATCAAGTGTTTTTTTCAATAAATTCAATACTTTTTGATACCTATCATTGAATAGAACTACGGTTATGGAGTGATCTTTACCTCATACAGGGCAGATATATAGTAATAATGGGTACACCAAATAAAACGTCATCACTATACGTTCTAAATGGCCTTGATGTGTACCCATCCCTATATGGCAGCTCACCTCTCATGTCCAACAGGATCATCCTCCTTGCGGTGGGTCCTCACTTCCTTCGTTCTGCCTGTCCATAACCAGGGTACCAGCTTAGCTACTCATCAGGGTCATGCCCTCTGGAGAAAATTCCTGCCGGCTGCCAGCTCATTCTATTTTATAATTTTTATGACCTGTTTTCCACTTTTTTCTTTTTTAGTCATAGCGTTCCGGCCTGCTCTCTTTATTTTCCTGACTTATTTCTCGCTTTCTCTCTTTTTAAGTCATAGCGTTCCGGCTTGCTCTCTTCATTTTCTTGACTTATTTCTTACTTTCTCTTATCTGAGTCATAATACCCGCCCGGTACGGTTGCGGTTTTGCCTTAAATCACGTATAATCACGTTGAATATCAGGACAATACACCTATACAGAAATGAGGATTCTTATGAAGATACACAACTTAACACCTGATCAGGTGTCACAGATCTACCAAGAATATATGATAAACGATTTTCCTGCCTCTGAACTCAAGCCGCTTTCCATTATCCTTCAGGCAATGGAAGCTGACATTTATGACTGTCTTGCAATCAGTGAAGGACAAAAGCTGCTTGGTTATGCATTTTTCAAGCGCAGGGGGAAAGATTATCTGTTAGACTACTTTGCTACCGTAAAAGAACTGCGTAACAATGGTATCGGCTCTGACATTCTTCATCTTCTGTCAGAATACTACACCCATGCAGACAGTGTGATCGGAGAAGTCGAGGATCCAGACTTTGCGGCGAATGAAGCCGATCGCGCCTTACAGACCAGACGAATGAACTTCTATCTCAGGAATGGCTTCCGGCTTACAGGCGTAAAGGTCGTTCTATTCGGTGTTCCATTTTTAATTATTGAAACCGGGCCAAACACCGGTCACACCCCGGATGAGATCCGTGCACTTTACCGCATGCACTATCAGACCATGCTGCCACCGGAATTATATCAAAAGCATGTCCGGATAAAAGAAGCCGACGAGTGCTGATCTGATGTAGAAATCCCCTTTCACGCTTCAGGCAGGTGCAGTAAAAAATTGCATATTTTGCTTTTTCGTGCTACACTTGATAAAGTTTGAAAATGTGAACGGACACACAAGATTTGTGCTTACGCACAAACTGGGTATGCGCAAAATGCAGCGCAAGCACAAACTGGATATGCGCAAAAAACAGCGCAAGAATGGAGATACTATGTTTTATACAATCAAAGAATTTGCACAGATGTTCCAGGTTACGGAACATACGATCCGATACTATACCGATATTGGTCTGCTTCTTTGCAAGCGTGATGAGAAACAGCACCGTATCTTCGATGAAGATTCCATCAAACAGATGCAGGAGATCACGACCTTAAAGGGCTGTGGTGCCGCGATCGAGGATATCAAGGATTACTGCCAGCTCTGCCGGGAAGAAGCTACCGCTGAGAACTTGCAGGCAAGATATGACATCATCTTACGCCAGCGTATGCAGGCATACCGGCGGGTCGATGAGGCAAAGGCAACTGCTGCAACCATGGATGATAAGGTTGCTTATTATAAGAAACTGCTCACAGAAAAAATGGAGGCTTAGGCCTCCGTTTTTTTCACCAACAGCTCATGCATCACAATCATAAGCACCAAGATAATACACAGATATACCGGCAGAAGTGCAACCGAAATCGAATTTGCAATCAGTCCGAATACCGGCGGCATCAGACAAGTTCCGACATAGGCACTCGCCATCTGGATGCCAATGATCGCCTGTGAACGTTCTGCTCCAAAGTGTGCCGGTGTGGAATGGATCACACACGGATAGATCGGTGCACAGCCCAGTCCAATGATCAGAAAGCCTGCCAGTGCAAGCTCACGTCCAAACGGCAGAACCATAATTACCACGCCAAGCCCGATCAGGCACTCTCCCATACGGATCATACGCACATCATCAAACTTCATCGTAAGAAAGCCGCTAAGCGCGCGTCCGATCGTAATTCCTACATAAAACAGACTTGCAAAGGTCGCCGCCACATCCGCAGCCACTCCCTTATACAGTGTAAGATAACTGCTTGCCCAGAGTCCTGTGGTCTGCTCTAAGGCACAGTAACAGAAAAAGCAGATCATCACTTCCTTCGCACCACGGATCCGGAATACCTCCCGGATCGAAAGTGCCTTCGTCTGCACCTCCTGTCCATCCGCATCCGCTAAGACCGGCCGGTTTTTCCAGAGTGGCAGACTAAATAACAGAATCATGGTAAGTACGATCTGAAGGATCGAGATCACACGGTATCCTCCACTCCAGCTTCCACCGCCTGTCATGACATATCCCATAATATAAGGACCAACCGATGCTCCCACGCCCCACATGCAATGCAGCCAGCTCATATGTCTGCTCTCATAGTGAAGTGCGACATAGTTATTTAATGCTGCATCAACACTTCCTGCTCCAAGTCCATATGGAATTGCCCACAGACACAGCACCCAGAAAGAACTGCTGATCGAGAAGCCGAACAGTGCCAGTGCTGTCATACCGACACTGATCGCAGTTACCTTTCCGGTACCAAGGCGTCTGGTCAGACGGTCACTCTGCAGACTCGATACGATCGTTCCAAACGCAATGATCATGGAGATCGCCCCTGCATAGGAGATCGGGACATTCAGTTCCTGATACATCGATGGCCATGCCGCTCCAAGCAGGGAATCCGGCAGACCTAAGCTGATAAAGGATAAATAAATAATCACCAATAATAACTGAAACATGAAAACAATCCTCCTCATAATTCCATTTTTGATATCCGTGTGTTATACTTTCTTTTATGAGTTTTCAATGTCAAAATGAAGCATTTTCTTATACTTGATTTCTAAAAAAAAACATTGTTAACTACATATTGATATGAGGATTACAATTCCTTTGTTTTTCGAATTACGAAAAGATCTATAATACACATAAGAAAGGACAATCCAATGGAACTACTGATAAAATTTATAGTATGCTTACTCGCAGGACTTGGTGCAGGGCTCGGTACCGGATTTGCCGGCATGAGTGCTGCTGCCGTGATCAGTCCTGTACTGATCACATTTTTAGATATGGATCCTTATATGGCAGTCGGGATCGCACTTGCGAGTGATGTATTGGCAAGTGCCGTATCTGCCTACACCTACGGAAAAAACAAGAACCTCGATATTAAAAACGGACTGGTTATGTTAGCTGCCGTACTTTGCTTTACGATGGTCGGAAGCTATGTATCCAGTCTCGTTCCGGGTACGACCATGGGAAGCTTTTCCGTATTTATGACCATGTTACTCGGAATCAAGTTCCTTGTAAATCCGGTCACTGAACCAAAGGCTTCTTTTACCAATGCAACCGCAAAACAGAAGGTGCTCCGTTCCCTTTTCTGCGGCATCCTCGTCGGATTCATCTGCGGCTTCGTCGGTGCCGGTGGAGGCATGATGATGCTGCTGGTTCTGACCTCGGTATTAGGCTACGAATTAAAGGCTGCCGTTGGTACAAGCGTCTTTATTATGACCTTTACCGCATTCACCGGATCGGCCAGCCACTTTGCCTTAGGCGGGATGCCGGACTTGTGGGTACTGCTTTTCTGCGTCTTAAGCACATTGCTTTTTGCACGTATCGCTGCGCTGATCGCCAACAAAGCATCTGCAAAGACCTTAAACCGGATTACCGGTATCATACTGATCATTCTTGGTGTTGTTGTACTCTTCGTCTAAGAGTTACCCGGTCTGCCACATGTCTTGGCATGAGCAGATATGCGGTCTGTTACTCACAGACCGCAAGGACAACCGCCTGATATCCACAAAGCTTCACGTTATCCCCGTTCTTATCCACAGTCTTACTGTTACTTAACAACACCTCTGTCTGATCCGATGGAAGTGTCACACTCTTTGCTTCCTTCGAAAAGTTCACGAGTACGAAAATCGTCTGTCCCTCAAAGCTTCTCTGATATGCAATCAGATTCCCCTCTTCCCTTAAATATGGCAAAAATGATCCAAACGCAAATACCTCATGGTATTTGGGATTCTTATATAATGCGATCATCTGCCGATAAAAGTGATACACAGAATCCGGATCTTCCATCTGGCTTTTAACATTGATCTTCCGATAATCCGGGTTCACCATGATCCATGGCTTATGGCTGGAAAATCCGGCATATGCCTCATCACTCCACTGCACCGGTGTACGTGCATTGTCACGGCTGAACCGGTGCGCAAGCGCGAGTGCATCTTCCTTACTGTAACCTGCATCTATGCAGACCTGATACTCATCAAGCGTACTGATGTCATCATACGACGCAATGTCCGGGAAGTCACAGTTTTCCATACCGATCTCCTGTCCCTGATAGATAAACGGGATTCCCCGCAGGAAAAAGTACGCACATGCAAGTGCTTTTTTACTGGTTTCAGATAAATCCCCCTCCGGGATGAAACGGCTGACGCCCCTTGGCTCATCGTGATTTTCTATAATATTCGACAAAAAGCCGGTCTCTCCGACCATAAGCTGACTGTCAAAAATTGCATTCTTATACATCTCCGGTGTAACGACCTCATGCTCATACCACGTACCATGCTTGCCGCACATCTCCGGTGCAAAATCGAACTTCGAGGAAAAATGTCCGTCCTCTCCGATAAATTCAACTACTTCTTCCGGCTTATCGTTAAAGACCTCACCAACCGTAAAGGCATCGTATTTTTCAAAAGTCTCATGCTTCATTTCTTCTAAGAATTCTCCGATGCCCTCGGCTTCCTCCAACATATTCCCGATATAGGATAAACCATCCTCACGATCCGGCTCATAGTCCCGAAACGGCAGCTTTTTTTTGATATTGATGATCGCATCGATCCGAAATCCTGCAATGCCGCGGTCTAACCACCAGTTCATCATCCGGTAGATTTCCTTACGGAGCTTTGGGTTCTCCCAGTTGAGATCCGGCTGCTTTTTGTGAAACGAATGCAGGTAATATTTGTCAGTTCCGGGAATCGGCTCCCAGACACTGCCGCCAAAGTAGGAACGCCAGTTACATGGCAGCCTGCCATCCTTTTTCTCTGCAATGTAAAAATACTTTCCGTATTCTCCATCCGGGTCCTGCATCGCCTTTTGAAACCACTCGTGTTCATCGGAACAGTGATTGACAACGAGATCCATGATGATATACATATCACGTTTCTTTGCCTCTGCGATCAGACGATCCATCACCGTAAGATCTCCAAATACCGGATTGATGTCGTAATAATCCGAGATGTCATACCCCTGATCGACAAGCGGAGACCGGTAGACCGGTGAGATCCAGATAATATCGATTCCGAGTCCCTTTAAGTAATCTAACTTTCCAATAATTCCTTCGAGGTCACCAATGCCATCTCCGTTTGCATCTGCAAAGCTCTTTGGCCAGATCTGGTAAGCAACCTTTCCCATCCACCATTTACGCTTCATTTTCCTGCCTCCTGTACATACTGGTTGTGTCACGTCTGCACCGACACATACTTTATTTCACAATGCCCTTAGTAGCGATAAACCTTTGCTTCATATGGGCGGAGCACTTTTCCCTCATCATCTGCATAGTTTGCAATCAGAACCTCTGACTGATCCGGAATCTGATCCATCACTGCTTCCGATACGGTAACTTCATGATCTGTGAAGTTACAGATCACCATCAGATGTTCTCCATCAAGTGTTCGCGTATAAATGAATACTTCTTCGCTGTCCGGCTCTAACAGCTCATAATCTCCATAAACAATGACCGGATTCTCATGCCGTAACCGGATCAGCTTCTTGTAATAAGAAAAAACAGAGTCCGGATCCTTAACCTGATCTGCGGCATTGACGGTTACATAGTTCGGATTCACTTTGATCCACGGAGTTCCGGTTGTAAATCCGGCATTTTTGCTGTTATCCCACTGCATCGGGGTACGTGCATTGTCACGGCTAATACGCTTTAAGTAACCCATCATCTCGTCATGGGACACACCGCATTTTTCTGTAAGCTCATGGTATGCATTGATACTTTCGATGTCCCGGTAGTCCTCTAAGTTCTCGAAGTATGCATTGCTCATGCCAAGTTCTTCCCCCTGATATACATAAGGCGTCCCCTGCATCATATGGATACAGGTTGCAAGCAGCTTCGCAGAGACCGCACGATATTTTTCACTGTCATTGCCATATCGGGATACGGAACGCGGCTGATCATGGTTCGACAGATACAGACTGTTCCATGCCTTACCCTCTAAGCCGGTCTGCCACTTCGATAGAATGGACTTCCATTCCACAAGTCCCATCTTATGAGCATCCCATTTTCCAAAACGTGTCTTCTGTTCCTTGCCCTCACCGGTATGCTCGAACTGGAATACCATGTTCAATTCGCTGCCGTCTGCATTCGCATATTTTTTTGCTTCTTCCAGCGTGACACCTGCTGCCTCACCAACGGTGATCAGGTCGTACTTGGAAAGAACTTTCTTATTCATCTCCTGTAAATACTCATGTACATGCGGTCCGTTTGCGCAGCCGCTGTCACCATAGCCGTTCTCACCGACTTCGCCATCCGGCAGTCCCGGACGCTTCGAGATCAGGCTGATCACATCCATACGGAATCCGTCGATTCCCTTTTCACACCACCAGTTCATCATATCAAATACATGCTCTCTTACCGTCGGATTATCCCAGTTTAAGTCCGGCTGCTTCGGAGAAAACAGATGTAAAAAGTACATATCCGTCTGTGGATCATACTTCCACGCCGATCCGCTGAAACAGGAGCCCCAGTTATTCGGCTCACTTCCGTCTTCTTTGCCCTTACGCCAGATATAGAAGTCACGATACGGATTATCCACACTCTTGCGGCTCTCTACGAACCATGCATGTTCATCCGACGTATGATTCACGACCAGATCCATCATAATGCGGATACCCAGCTCATGTGCACGGGCAAGCATGGCATCAAAGTCTTCCATTGTTCCAAACTCTTCCATGATTGCTTGATAATCACTGATGTCATAGCCATTATCGTCATTCGGTGACTGATAGACCGGAGAAAGCCAGATCACATCGATGCCTAACTCTTTTAAATAATCAAGTTTCTCTGTAATTCCCTTGATATCTCCGATTCCATCTCCGTTTGAATCCATAAAGCTTCTCGGATAAATCTGATATACGACTGATTCTTTCCACCATGTTTTTTCCATTTTTATTCCCTCTTTCTGTTCAAAAGTTATGCGCGTTACCTATATGTTCAAGGTAGCACAGGAATCCTGGAAATGTCAAAGGTTAAATGCGTAACCTGCTTTTTCTATTTTATTATGACATATTACATATAATTGTAAGATTTGCTCCGAATTACGAATCTAACATTTTCTAAATGTTCTGCCAAGTCCTACTCTATACCCGCAACCGCAAAAGACGTAACATCCATGTCACGGCTTTTGCTTGTAGCAACGTCCTGTTGCTGCATTGCTGATTTTCTTACAAAACATTAAGAAAATCTAAGATTCTCCATAAGTCTCAAATCTTACAATTATATGTAATATGTCATTCTATAAAATATGAAAACTTCATAAACTCATTGCATAAGTCCACTTCCCAATGTATACTATAAGTAGTAGATAGGTTATATACCTATCATGTGGACTGACACATAAAATCCGAAATTCTTTCCGGACTTCGGGTGCCGGACAGTTGACTGGCAACGGAAAAACCAGCATTTCTTATCGGACTTTAGATGCCGATCAGTTGGCGGACAACAGAAAAATCAGTCGTAAAAGGAGGGTGTCATCTGCCATGGCAGAAGAACCTTCCTTTTTATTCAACAATATACCCATAGAAAATAGAATAAGGAACTTCTCTGATTATGACTAAAAAACAAGCCATACATATCATTGTAAACTGTGCCCGGAAATATAAGAAATATTTGGAGGAAACACAGGTCGTCTTTGTCTATCGCGATGGAAACAATGTTTCTCATAAATGAAGATATCCGGTCTACTATTCCCAAACCACCCGGCAAAATTTTTGCTATCTTCAAAAAATCTCTTACATCTCCTCTTTATACACAGCTCACATATAAATCCCCAAATACACATTTTATAAAAAAATGTCTTCCAAAAGAGCTGCTCAAAGAAATCGAACCATCTCTCTTAGAAGACAATCATATGAACCAATAAATCTGTGATAGCAATGTACCGTGACAGATGCAATGTTACATCTTCTTCTGCAATACATGATAAGCTATGGTGAATACAATGAGATCGAGGTATAACGCACCGATAGTGATCCAACATGCCTTGTATTCTCCGAGGAATGTGAATACGATCGACATCACCGCCAACAGGGCATATGCCACGATTCCCGCAATCGTGTAGGCGGTCCGGGTGATCAGCACATTCCGTTCATCCTTCTTTTCAATCTCACGCTCCTTACGCTTCTCAGGTGAGCTGAAGTGGTCCCTGAAATAGCGGGCGAGCGCGACCACTAAGATACCGGTTCCAAATCCGCTTAACATCGAACATCCGCTGGCATACGAACTATCCTCCGGTATCATCTGTCCGATCACGACTCCGAGTACGATCGTACCAACTCCGATGACCAGCCATAAAATACCAATCTGCTTGTTATACTTACAATTCATAGCAATCTCCATTCTGCATACAGCCTTTGTATATCATAGCCTTATGTCCTATGTATGCCGGCATAAAGCCTGCCCGTATCTCCAGCCTGTGTTACTCTTCCTCCTCGTAGAGGAAGATTTCCTCAATCGTCATGCCAAAATAGCGTGCGATCTTAAACGCAAGCTGGATCGACGGGTTATAACGTCCATTTTCCAAGGAGCTGATGGTCTGTCTTGAGACCTCAAGTGCATGTGCCAGTTCATCCTGACGGATTCCCCGGGCTGTGCGGATCTCTTCCACCCTGTTACGCATACACATCCTCCTTTACGCAAAATTACTTTACGCTATATATACACCTTTTCTATCGCTATGTCAAGTATACTTTACATCTATGAAATTGTAGATGCAATGATCTCAAGGTCACCTTCGATTGAAACCTCACCGTAGTTTGCCGGAAGGATAAAGTGATCCCCCTTCTTTACGACCTGATGGTTGATGATTCCGGTTCCTTCTAAGACACTCATAATTAAGAATGGATAGCTCTGGGTAAATGATGCCTGTCCTTCTACCTTAAGCTTGAACACCTTGTAATACTTACAGGAGATCAGCTCATAAAGCTCATTTACCGGAGTAGCGGATGCATCTACTACACTGTCATCCACAGACTTTGCCGGAACTGTGATCACGTCAATACTCTGTTTTACATGAAGCTGACGCGGCTTGCCATTGCTTAAACGGTCATAATCATAGACACGGTAAGTAATATCACTGTTCTGCTGTGTCTCTAAGATCACCAGTCCACCCTTGATCGCATGGACCGTTCCCGGATCGATCTGGATAAAGTCACCCTTTTTTACCGGAATCTCACGAATGAACTCGATCCATTTTCCATCATGGATCATTTCTTCGAGTTCCTGTTTGTTCTTTGCATTATGTCCGATGACAAGGGATGCATTTTCCGGACAGTCTAAAATATACCAGCATTCCATTTTTCCAAAGGATCCGTTCTCATGCTCTGCGGCATAAGTATCATCCGGATGTACCTGAATACTTAAGTCTGCCTTTGCGTCAATGATCTTGATCAGTAATGGGAAACGGTCAATATCCACGTTACCGAATACTTCGCGATGGTTTTCCCACACTTCGGATAACTTCTCCCCGGCAAATCTGCCATCCTTGATCGTGCAATCGCCGTTTTCATGGGCTGCAACGCCCCAGCATTCGCCGATGTCATCGCCTTCGATGGCATAGCCAAAGTCCTCACGCAGTCTGGTTCCACCCCAGATATTATGGGTAAATACAGGATCCAGGAAAAGGATCTGCTTCGACGGCTGGTTGATACTTAACTTTGCGCCATTGCTTTCCATGATCTCTTTGTACCAGTATGCGGAATCCTTTACAATACGCTTCTGTGTCCGGAAATCCACATAAACCAGTCCGAAACGCTCGCTATAGCCCTCGGACCACTCATAATTATCTAAAAATGTCCACAGGAAATAGCCACGGACATCTGCGCCCTCGTCGGCTGCCTTCTGTAACTGTCCGATATACTCATCTAAGAACTCGATACGGTTTGGATCATGTACCATGCCATCCTCTGAAACATTGTCATGGCAGGACATTCCGTTTTCTGTGATAAATAACGGCATATGATAACGCTCATCTAAGAACTTTGCTGCCCAGTAGAGACACTCCGGTGTAACCGGCCAGTCGGTTGCTGTCTTTGCATGACCCGACAGACGATCTACGAACTCCGGCTCTCCGTCCTTACCTGCACGTACCAGATAACCGTTGTAAATATTCTGTCCTAAGAAGTCGATCGGCTGATGGATCAGTTCCATATCTTCTTCGGTGATCTCAGGCAGATATTCTGCATATTTTTTCAGTCCCTCTTCCGGATACTTTCCAAGCAGTACCGGATCGGAGAACCATGCTACATTCCATGTCCAGTTTGTGATCGGATTATAGAAACCAAAATATGCCTTTCTTGCAGCCTCGATATCCTCCGGCTTATTACTTGCAGGATAAGCAACGCCACAAGTCGGTGCATAACCAACCTTGATCTCACCCTTTGCATATTTACGCAGATTGATGACTGCCTGTCCATGTGCACGTAATACGTTGTGTGCAATCTGGAATACATCCTTGGCAGGAAGCTTTAAGCCCGGTGCATGGACACCGGATAAATGTCCCAGTCCGACAAAGCACTGCGGCTCATTGATCGTAAAGATCTTATCACACAGATCGGTAAAGTTCTCTGCAACAACTTTCGCATAATAACCAAACCATTCGATCGATTCTTCGTTCAGCCATCCGCCACGATCCTGTAATGCCTGTGGGAACTCCCAATGATACATGGTCAGATATGGTTCGATTCCGTTTTTCTTCATCTCAAGAAGCATATCACGGTATAACGCAACTGCCTTCGGATTGACTGCACCGGTTCCATCCGGAATCAGTCTTGACCAGCTGATGGAAAAACGGTATGCCTTAACCCCAAGCATCTTCATCAATGCAAAATCTTCCTTATAGCGATGCATATGATCACAGCTTACCTTGGCACTGTGGTTCTCATATACATGTCCCTCTTCCTGAAAAGTATCCCAGATGCACTTTCCTGCTCCATCATCTGCATCTCTTCCTTCCACCTGGTAGGCACTGCTTGCAACACCCCATACAAAATCATCTCGAAACATAATTATCCTCCTATTTATATGTAAACTTTTTCTTTGCTTTTATATAACTACATTCTTCGCAGTGCTATCGCCTGCTCTCTTCGCAGTGCTATACAGCTCGAAAATCACAGATTTTCTCGCTGTACGTGCTTCACACTATCATCAAGGTTACAGAGGAAATTTTTTCTGCAAGCAGAAAATTTTCTCTGTAACCTTGATGGCACTGCTCAGCTTATGCACATTATACTTTTTCGTAGTGTACATGTTCTAGCATAAATCTATTCCAAAATCGTATTTTTCTGCTTTTCATGAATCCACTTTTCCTATTAAATTAAGTAGTAAAAATCCTAAGTTTGAATACTTGATCATATTGTATAAAAGATTTCAATTTGTGACTTATGAAGAATCTTAGATTCGTAATATGGAGTAAATCGGAATCTTTTATACAATATGATCATTCATCAAAAATATCATTTTTTCTACTTAATGAAAAAGAGAAAGCTACCCCGGAAAGGGGCATCTTTCTCTTTTATCATTTACGTTTATTCAGCTACACCTGAAATCTCTGCATAGACGCATTCAGGCGCTGTACTTCTTTGCTTAACTTCTCCGCCTCATTTGCAAGACCTCTTGCATCCTCTAACTGGTTGTTCACCGTTGCGGTTACTTCCTCGGTAGATGCCGCTGCCTGCTC